>NC_003030.1:2959503-3286629 GCF_000008765.1 Clostridium acetobutylicum ATCC 824 | reverse complement strand
CCACATAGATATGACAGTTGAATTAATAACAAAAGTAGCAATGGGAGACAACTTAAGATTCGCTATCAGAGAAGGCGGAAGAACAGTTGGATCAGGAGTTGTTACTAGTATAATAGAGTAATAAAAGAGAAGTTGTTTTCCTACATGTGTAAGCGGACTGGGTGACAGACCCAGTCCCTTTAAGTAGGATAAAGTTAATTATAAAAATAAAGTAGAAAAAAACTAATGAGTCCTTGATATGTGTTTGACACGCTGTAATAATTGTGATAATATATTGAGGTAGTGCGTATTTTAGCAAGGCATAGGAAATTTTCTTAAAAATTGGGAGGTGTAGATTGTGAGAGTAAAACTAACACTAGCTTGTACTGAGTGCAGACAGAGAAATTACAACACAATGAAAAATAAGAAAAATGATCCAGATAGATTAGAAATGAAAAAATATTGTCCATTTTGCCACAAACATACACTTCATAAAGAGACAAAATAGCATATCGGGCCGTAATTTCATAAATAGGATGTGAATAAAAATGGCTGCTAATGTAAAAAATAGAAATGTGGAAAAATCACCATTAAAAGGTTTTGTTGGATTTTTTAAGGATCTTGGGGCTGAAACTCATAGGATTACTTGGCCTTCAAAATTGGATCTTAAAAAAACCACAATAGCGGTACTCACTTTTTGTGCTGCGTATATTATAGTGGTAGCAATAATGGATTATGGTTTTAATAACCTCTTTAGGGTGATCTTTAAGTAAGATGTAAGGGAGGTTATGGGTTCAGAAAAAAATTCTGTTCCATAAAATTATGAGTGAAAAAGCTAAATGGTATGTTGTACATACATATTCCGGTTATGAGAATAAAGTAAAAGCAAACATTGAAAAAACCATTGAAAACAGAAATTTGCAAAATCTAATTATGGATATTCAAGTTCCACTTCAAGAGGAAGTTGAAGAAAAGGATGGAAAGAAAAAAGTAACTTTGAAAAAAGTATTTCCAAGTTATGTCCTTATAAAAATGGTAATGACTGATGAATCATGGTATGTTGTTAGGAATACAAGAGGATGTACTGGATTTGTTGGCCCAGGATCAAAACCTGTTCCTTTGACTGATGATGAAGTTAAATCAATGGGCATAAGGGAAAAAGTAGCTAGCATAGATATTGTTGTTGGTGAAAATGTAAAAGTTATTTCTGGTCCACTTATGGATCAAGTAGCTCTCATCCAAGAAATCAATTTAGAAAAAGGCAAATTAAAAGGCTTAGTTAATATGTTTGGCAGGGAAACTCCTGTTGAGCTTGATTTTAATCAAATAGAAAAACTAGATTAGTAAGGGTAATACCTTATAGGAGGTGTAAGTTTCATGGCAAAGAAAGTAGTAGGTTTAATAAAACTACAATTACCTGCAGGAAAAGCAACTCCAGCACCACCAGTTGGTCCAGCATTAGGACAGCATGGTGTAAATATCATGGCATTCTGTAAAGAATACAATGCTAAAACTGCTAATCAAGCTGGATTTACTATTCCAGTTGTAATTACAGTTTATCAGGATAGATCTTTTAGTTTCATACTTAAGACTCCTCCTGCAGCAGTTTTGATAAAGAAAGCAGCTGGTATTGAAAGTGGTTCAGGCGTTCCTAACAAGAATAAAGTTGGTAAAATAACTAAAGAACAAGTTAAGGAAATTGCTCAAACTAAAATGCCAGATTTGAATGCAGCATCTTTAGAAGCTGCAATGAGCATGATAGCTGGAACAGCTAGAAGCATGGGTGTAGAAGTAGTAGATTAGTTTTTAAAATAGTGGGAGGTAAAACCGTTATTACCACAAAGGAGGATTAAAAATGGGCAAGAAGTATATCGAAAGTGCAAAATTAGTAGATAAAAACACTCTTTATGCTCCAGATGAAGCAGTAGATTTAGTTGTGAAAACATCTAAGGCTAAATTTGATGAGACAGTAGAACTTGCTGTAAGGCTTGGAGTAGATCCAAGACATGCAGATCAACAAGTAAGAGGTGTTGTTATTTTACCTAATGGAACTGGTAAAAAAGTAAGAGTTTTAGTTTTTGCTAAAGGCGATAAAGCTAAAGAAGCAGAAGCAGCAGGTGCTGATTATGTAGGAGCAGAAGAATTAGCAACAAAAATACAAAGTGAAAATTGGTTTGACTTTGATGTTGTTGTAGCTACTCCTGATATGATGGGTGTAGTAGGAAGATTAGGAAGAGTTCTTGGACCAAAAGGTTTAATGCCAAATCCTAAATCAGGTACTGTTACATTTGACGTAGCAAAAGCATTAACAGAAATCAAAGCTGGTAAAGTTGAATATAGAGTAGATAAAACTGCTATTGTTCACGTTCCAGTAGGAAAAAGTTCATTTGGTGCAGAAAAGTTAAAACAAAATTTCCATGCATTAATGGATGCAATAGTAAAAGCTAAACCAGCTTCAGCTAAAGGACAATATGTAAAATCAGTAGCTTTATCAAGCACAATGGGTCCTGGAATAAAGATAAATCCTGTTAAAGTGTTAGATTAGTTTCAATTTTATAGTATTATTAAATATGTAAATACTCCGTAGAAAGTAGGTGCGTGAGCGTAACGGATAACCAACCTACCGAGGATTCCAATATATATGAAAGTATATGGTCTCTTCGTACGTCTGCGGAGGGGCCTTTAGTTTATTATAAAGAGTCAGTTTTTACTGAGGAGGTGTTTATTGAAGTGGTAAATAAGAATAGACAATTAAAAGAACAAAAAGTAGCAGAGATAAAAGAAAAGATGGGAAAAACCGAAGCTATGATAATGGTTAAGTACCAAGGTTTAAATGTTGAGGAAGACACAGAGCTTAGAAAAGCTTTAAGAGAAGCTGGTGTTGAATATAGAGTATACAAAAATTCATTAGCAGTACGTGCAATAAATGAATTAGGATACGAAGGAATTGCTCAATATTTAGAAGGACCAATAGCTATAGCTATGAGTTATGATGACCCAACAGCTCCAGCAAGAATAATAAACGATTTTGCTAAAACTCATAAGGCATTAGAATTAGTTGCAGGATATGTTCAAGGAGAAGTATTTGACGTTAATAAAGTTAAAGAACTTGCTTCTGTTCCAGCAAAAGAAGTGCTTATTGCAAAATTACTTGGAAGTTTCAAAGCTCCTTTATCAAATTTCGCTTATCTTTTAAGTGCAATTAAAGATAAAAAGGAAGCAGAAGAACAAGCTTAATACAAATAAAAAATAATTAGAATGATAAAAAATTTTGGAGGTGCCATAAAAATGACAAGAGAAGAAATTATAGAAGCTATAAAAGGTATGTCAGTTTTAGAATTAAATGAATTAGTAAAAGCATGTGAGGAAGAGTTCGGTGTTAGCGCTGCAGCTCCAGTAGCAGTAGCAGGCGCAGCAGGTGCAGCAGGTGCAGCAGCTGGTGAAGAAAAAACTGAATTTGACGTTGTACTTGCAGAAGCAGGTGCTAAGAAATTACAAGTTATAAAAGTTGTTAGAGAATTAACTGGTCTTGGATTAAAAGACGCTAAAGCTTTAGTTGATGGAGCTCCTAAGACTATTAAAGAAGGCGTAGCTAAAGAAGAAGCTGAAAGCATGAAAGCTAAAATAGAAGAAGCAGGCGGAAAAGTAGAATTAAAATAAGATTTTACAGCAAGATATTTGTTAAAAGCACTCCTTTCGGGGTGCTTTTTTAGGACTTAATATACATGACGTAGAATCTTAATATAAAATCTATTTTTATATTATTATGATAAAAATAGTTGAAATATAAAGTTTTTATATAAATTATAGTTTCTGCGATATCTAAAAAAACTATATAGAGATGTTTTACTGTAAATAAATTAAAACATATAAAAATGGCTTGAAAAGGGTGTTGACAATTCAAATTATTTATGGTAAAATAACGAAATGCAATGGAATGTTTAATTATATAATAATATTAATTGTATTTTTATTAATTAAATGGTTATAATAAAGAAATAGTTGTTTAATGTACGCAATCCAAAAGTGTACTTTATTGTAGTGCATTTTTGGTTATTTTAGTTTATACAAGGGGTGAAGGCTAATGATACATCCTGTCCAAGTTGGTAAAAGAACTAGAATGAGTTTTTCTAAACTCGATGAAATTGGGGTAATGCCTAATCTTATTGAGGTACAGTTGGATTCATATCAGTGGTTTTTAGACAATGGGCTTCAAGAGATATTTGATGACATTAATCCAATTCAAGATTATACAGGAAATCTCATACTAGAATTTATTGGTTACAAGCTCGATATGGATAATATCAAATATTCCGTTGAGGAATGTAAAGAAAGAGACACCACTTATGCGGCACCACTTAAGGTTAAAGTAAGATTACTTAATAAAGAAACTGGTGAAGTAAAAGAACAAGAAGTATTTATGGGTGATTTTCCTTTAATGACAGAGCAGGGAACATTTATAATAAATGGTGCAGAAAGAGTTATTGTAAGTCAGCTTGTTAGATCACCAGGAGCTTACTACGATTATATAGTAGACAAAAATGGTAAGAAATTATTTTCAGCAACAGTAATCCCTAACAGGGGGGCGTGGTTAGAGTATGAAACTGATTCAAACAGCGTTATCCATGTTAGAATAGATAAGACAAGGAAGTTGCCAATTACTATACTTGTAAGGGCAATGGGATTTGGTTCTGATGCCGAAATAGTTAATTATTTTGGAGAAGAAGAAAGACTTAAGGCTACTATAGAGAAAGACAACACTAAAACTAGAGAAGAGGCTCTTCTTGAAATATATAAGAGACTTAGACCTGGTGAACCACCAACCGTTGATAGTGCATTTTCTCTTATAAATTCTTTGTTTTTTGATCCTAAAAGATATGACTTATCTAGGGTTGGAAGATACAAATTCAATAAGAAATTAGCAGTTAGCATAAGAATAGCTAATAAAACAGCTGCCAAGGATATTGTGAACCCTGAAACAGGTGAAATTATTGTAGAAAAAGGTCAAAGAATAAGTAAAGAAAAAGCGTTAGAAATTCAAAATTCAGGTATAAATTCAGTTGATATTTCAGTTGACGACAATATAATAAGAGTTATTGGTAATAATTTTGTTGATATAAAAAGTTACATAAAGTTTGACATAAGCGATTTAAATATTAGAGAGCTAGTATATTATCCTGTTCTCAAAGAAATTTTGGAGAACTATACAGATGAAGAAGCGATAAAAGAACAGCTTAAGAAGAATGTTCATAAGTTAGTTCCAAAACATATTATCAAAGATGATATGTTTGCAACAGTAAGCTATGAGTTAGGATTAGCTTACGGAATTGGTAATGTAGATGATATAGATCATCTTGGAAATAGAAGAGTTAGATCTGTTGGTGAATTGCTTCAAAATCAATTTAGAATTGGTCTTTCAAGAATGGAAAGAGTAGTTAAAGAGAGAATGACTATTCAAGATCAAGAAGTTATAACTCCACAAGCTCTTATAAACATAAGACCAGTGGCTGCATCAATTAAAGAGTTCTTTGGAAGTTCACAGCTTTCTCAGTTCATGGATCAGATTAATCCTCTATCAGAGCTTACACATAAGAGAAGATTGTCTGCGTTAGGACCTGGAGGACTTTCGAGAGAAAGAGCAGGATTTGAAGTAAGAGACGTTCATCACTCTCATTATGGAAGAATGTGCCCTATAGAGACACCAGAAGGACCTAATATAGGACTTATAAACTCACTTGCAACATATGCAAAGGTAAATGAGTATGGCTTTGTAGAAACTCCTTATAGAACTGTAGATAAGGAGCAAGGAAGAGTAACTGATGAAATTCATTATATTACAGCGGATGAAGAAGATCGTTGTTTAATAGCAAGAGCTAATGAAGCTTTAGATGAAAATGGATATTTTATAGATAAAAAGATAACTGTAAGAGCTCCAGATGAAGTTTTAGTTGTTCCTGCAAATGAAGTTGATTTAATGGATGTTTCAGCAAGGCAGATGGTATCTGTCGCAACTGCTATGATTCCTTTCCTTGAAAATGACGATGCCAGCCGTGCCCTTATGGGATCAAACATGCAACGTCAGGCTGTTCCACTTTTGAAACCTCAAGCGCCTGTAGTTGGTACTGGTATAGAGCATAAAGCAGCGGTAGATTCAGGAATTCTACCTAAGGCTAGAAATGCCGGAGTTGTTGAGTATGTAAGTGCAAATGAAGTAAGAGTAAGACGTGATAGTGATGGCGGAGTTGACACATACAGACTTCTTAAGTTTAAAAGATCAAACCAAGGTACGTGCATAAATCAAAGACCTATTGTAGAAAAGAATGAAAAGGTTGAGAAGGGAACTGTTTTAGCAGATGGACAGTCAACTGATTTAGGAGAGATTGCACTTGGTAGAAACATAAGAATGGGATTCATAACATGGGAAGGATACAACTACGAGGATGCTATGCTTATATCAGAGCAGCTTGTTCGTGATGATGTGTTTACTTCTATCCATATAGAAGAGTATGAAGCAGAAGCTAGAGATACAAAGCTAGGACCTGAGGAAATAACTAGAGATATACCAAACGTTGGTGAGGATGCTCTTAAGGATATTGACGAAAGAGGAATAATAAGAATAGGTGCTGAAGTTAGATCAGGTGACATACTTGTTGGAAAGGTTACACCAAAGGGTGAAACTGAACTTACAGCAGAAGAAAGACTTTTAAGAGCAATATTTGGTGAAAAAGCAAGGGAAGTAAGAGATACATCTCTTAGAGTTCCACATGGAGAAGCTGGAATAATAGTTGATGTAAAAATATTCACAAGGGAAAATGGTGATGAATTACCTCCTGGTGTAAATGAGCTTGTAAGATGTTATATTGCGCAGAAAAGAAAAATATCTGTCGGAGATAAAATGTCAGGAAGACATGGTAATAAGGGTGTTATTTCAAGAGTATTACCTGAAGAAGATATGCCTTTCTTACCAGACGGAAGACCTCTTCAAATATGTCTTAACCCACTTGGAGTTCCTTCTCGTATGAATATAGGTCAGGTTTTGGAAGTTCATCTTGGCTGGGCTGCTGCTAATCTAGGATGGCATATTGCTACACCAGTATTTGATGGAGCATTGGAGCCAGAGATAGTTGAATGCCTTAAGAGAGCAGGATATGCTGAAGACGGTAAGACTGTACTATATGATGGTAGAACCGGAGAGGCTTTTGATAATAGAGTTACAGTAGGGTATATGTATATACTTAAACTTGCCCATCTAGTTGATGATAAGATTCATGCTAGATCAACTGGTCCGTACTCGTTAGTAACACAACAGCCATTGGGTGGTAAAGCTCAATTTGGTGGTCAGAGATTTGGAGAAATGGAAGTTTGGGCACTTGAAGCTTATGGTGCTGCACATACACTCCAAGAAATACTTACAGTAAAATCTGATGATGTTGTTGGAAGAGTTAAAACATATGAGGCTATAGTTAAAGGTGAAAATATACCTGAACCAGGAATACCGGAAGCATTTAAGGTTCTTATTAAAGAGCTACAAGCATTATGCCTTGATGTTAAAGTGTTATCTGATAATAACAATGAAATAGAATTAAAAGAATCAATAGAAGATGAAACTGAAGATTTGGATGTTAATATAGAGGGTAATGAAGATTCTAAAGTGGAACCAATAAGGCCACAAGATGTTCAAGAAAATGTCAGCGGAGAAAATGTAGATGCTGGCTATGAAAATGAAGATGTAGATATCGATTATGAAGATTTAGATATAGATGATCTGAAAAATGGATTAGGGCTTGAAGATTTCAATGATGAACATTAATTATGAAGGGAGGACGTACCCTTGGAATTAAATAAATTTGATGCATTGCAAATAGGATTGGCTTCACCTGAAAAGATAAGAGAGTGGTCCAGAGGGGAAGTAAAAAAACCAGAAACTATAAACTATAGGACATTAAAACCTGAAAAAGACGGTCTGTTCTGTGAAAGAATATTTGGACCAATAAAGGATTGGGAATGTCACTGCGGAAAATATAAAAGAGTTAGATATAAGGGTATAGTTTGCGATCGATGTGGAGTAGAAGTAACTAAATCAAAGGTTAGACGTGAGAGAATGGGGCATATAGAACTGGCAGCCCCAGTATCTCATATATGGTACTTTAAAGGTATACCATCACGTATGGGACTTATACTTGATATGTCTCCAAGAGCTTTGGAGAAAGTATTGTATTTTGCATCTTATCTTGTTTTAGATCCTAAAGAAACTCCTTTACTTAAAAAGCAGCTTTTAAATGAGAAAGAGTATAGAGAAGCAGCTGATAAGTATGGCGAAGAATCATTTGAAGCTGGAATGGGTGCAGAGTCAATTAAGAAGTTACTTCAAGAAATAGACTTGAATCAATTATCAGAAGAACTTAAGGAAAACTTGAAAACAAGTACAGGACAAAAAAAGGTAAGAATTATAAGAAGACTTGAAGTAGTTGAGTCATTCAGAAAATCCACTAATAAGCCAGAGTGGATGATAATGGATGTAATACCTGTAATACCTCCTGACTTAAGACCTATGGTTCAATTGGATGGTGGAAGATTTGCTACTTCTGATTTAAATGATTTATATAGAAGAGTTATAAATAGAAATAATAGATTGAAAAAATTATTAGATCTTGGAGCACCAGATATAATAGTAAGAAATGAAAAAAGAATGCTTCAAGAAGCTGTTGATGCTCTTATAGATAATGGTAGAAGAGGAAGACCTGTAACAGGACCTGGAAATAGACCATTAAAATCATTATCTGACATGCTTAAGGGTAAGCAAGGAAGGTTTAGACAAAACTTACTTGGAAAACGTGTTGACTATTCAGGACGTTCTGTTATAGTTGTTGGACCAGATTTAAAAATGTATCAGTGTGGACTTCCAAAAGAGATGGCACTTGAATTATTTAAGCCTTTTGTAATGAAAAAACTTGTTGAAACAGGAGCTGCACATAATATAAAGAGTGCAAAGAGAATGGTTGAAAGAGTTCAGAATCAAGTGTGGGATGTACTTGAAGAAGTTATTTCTGATCATCCAGTAATGTTAAACCGTGCCCCTACACTACATAGACTTGGAATTCAAGCATTCCAACCTATATTAGTAGAAGGAAGGGCAATAAAACTTCATCCACTTGCATGTACAGCATATAACGCAGATTTTGATGGAGACCAGATGGCTGTTCACGTACCGCTATCGGTTGAAGCTCAAGCAGAGTCAAGATTTCTTATGCTTGCAGCACATAATATATTAAAGCCTTCAGATGGTAAGCCAGTTTGCGTACCTACTCAGGATATGGTACTTGGATCATACTACCTTACAATAGATAAGGATGGAGTTAAGGGTGAAGGAAAAGCCTTTACTAATGTTGATGAAGCACTAATGGCATATCAACTTGGAGAGATTGATATACATGCTAAAATAAAAGTAAGATTAGAAAAAGAAATAGATGGAAAAATGGTAAGTGGAATAATAGAAACTACCATTGGAAAACTTATTTTCAACGAATCTATACCTCAAGATTTAGGATTTATAGATAGAAGTATTGCCGGAAATGAATTACTTCTTGAAATCAACTTCCTTGTTGGTAAGAAGAATTTAGGTGGAATAATAGATAAATGCTATAGAAAGCATGGACCTACTAAAACTAGTATTATGCTTGATAAGATAAAAGCAAAAGGATATCATTATTCAACAATAAGTGCTATAACAGTTTCAACTTCTGATATGACTGTACCACCTAATAAAGGAGAGCTCATGTCTGAGGCAGAAACAGCAGTTGAAAAAATAGAAAAGATGTATAGAAGAGGATTCATATCCGATGATGAAAGATATGAAAGAGTAATATCCACATGGACTAAAACAACTGAAAAAGTTGCAGATGCCCTTATGGATAATCTTGACAGATTTAATCCTATCTTCATGATGGCTGATTCTGGAGCCAGAGGTTCAAAGAGTCAGATTAAACAGCTTGCTGGAATGAGAGGACTTATGGCAAATCCTTCTGGTAAGATAATAGAGCTTCCTATAAAAGCTTCCTTCAGAGAAGGTCTCGACGTATTAGAGTACTTTATCTCAACACATGGAGCTAGAAAAGGTAATGCGGATACTGCTCTTAAAACAGCCGATTCAGGATACCTTACAAGAAGACTTGTTGATGTAAGCCAAGACGTTATAGTAAGAAATGAAGATTGTGGAGCAACAGAGGGTTTTGAAGTTTCTGAAATAAAAGAAGGAAACGAAGTAATTGAAAGCTTATCTGAAAGATTAATAGGAAGATATACATCAGAAGATATAATAGATCCTACAAGTAAAGAAGTTCTTGTAAAGCAAAATGAATATATAGATGAAGATAAGGCTATAAGAATAGAAAAAGTTGGAGTTAAGAAAGTAAAAATAAGATCTGTATTTACATGTAATTGTAAATATGGAGTTTGCGCAAAATGTTATGGAATGGATATGGCAACTGCTGAAAAGATAAGCATGGGAGAAGCGGTTGGTATAGTAGCAGCACAGTCAATTGGAGAGCCTGGTACACAGCTTACAATGAGAACATTCCATACAGGTGGAGTTGCAGGATCAGATATAACTCAAGGTCTTCCAAGAGTTGAGGAATTGTTTGAGGCAAGAAAACCTAAGGGACTTGCAATTGTAAGTGAAGTATCTGGTACAGTAAGAATAGAAGAGACTAAGAAAAAGAGAATAGTATTTATAGCTACTGAAAGTGGAGAAGAAGTAAGTTATGATATACCATTTGGTTCTAGTCTAAAAGTTAAAAATGGTGAGACTATAGGTGCTGGAGATGAAATCACAGAGGGTTCTGTAAATCCTCATGATATTATCAGAATAAAGGGAGTAAATGCTGTTAAAAATTACTTGCTTTCTGAGGTTCAGAAGGTGTATAGACTACAGGGTGTTGATATAAACGATAAGCATCTTGAAGTTGTAATTAGGCAGATGACGAGAAAAGTTAAAGTAGAGGACTCAGGTGATACTGAATTACTTCCAGGAACTATGATTGATATATTTGATTTTAGGGATGAAAACAAAAAAGTAGAAGAGAATGGTGGAAGACCTGCTCAAGCCAGAGTATCATTGCTTGGTATAACAAAAGCAGCACTAGCTACTGATTCGTTCTTATCAGCAGCATCATTCCAAGAAACTACAAGAGTTTTAACAGATGCAGCAATAAAAGGAAAATCAGATCCTCTTGTTGGATTAAAGGAAAATGTAACTATAGGAAAGCTAATTCCAGCAGGAACAGGAATGAATAGATACAAGAACATAGAAATAGATCCATTGGTTACTGAAACAAACGCTGATGATGAAAATTTTATAGCAGAAGATAAAATTGAAGGTTAAAGAGCATTTTATTGACATAGCAATTCATAGATGCTAAAATAGAAACTGCGTGTAGTTTTCAGAATGAACAATAATTAATATTGTAATATATTGTAGAGGTAAGCTATTACTTTGCCTCTACAATTAAATATTAAGGAGGATCAGTTTATGGTAAACAGGTTGCCGAAGAATAAAGTAGTAGGCATGAAACAGTCTCTTAAAGCTATAAATGAGAAAAAAGCTCAAATGGTTTATATAGCTAAAGATGCAGAAAGTGAGTTGTTTCAAACTGTTGAAAAATTGGCAAATGAACATTCTCTACAAATAGTATATGTAGATACTATGAAGGAATTAGGCAAATTATGTAATATTGATGTTGAAGCTTCAACTGCTGTAGTTTTGAAGTAATGTTGTGCTGAAATTACATATTTGTGTAAATTAATGTGCTATTAAGTAAAATTTTTAATAGATTGATATGATTATAAACAGGAGGTGAAAACATGCCAACAATAAGTCAATTAGTAAGAAAAGGCAGAAAGACATTAGCAGCAAAGTCAACTGCACCAGCATTAAAAGAGTGTCCTCAAAAGAGAGGAGTATGTACAGTCGTAAAGACAACAACTCCTAAAAAGCCTAACTCAGCATTAAGAAAAATAGCCAGAGTTAGATTAACAAATGGATATGAAGTAACTGCTTATATCCCAGGAGTAGGTCATAACCTTCAAGAACATAGTGTTGTCCTCATAAGAGGAGGAAGAGTTAAGGATTTACCAGGTGTTAGATACCATATTGTAAGAGGAACTTTGGATGCAGCAGGTGTTGCTGATAGAAAACAAGCTAGGTCTAAATACGGTGCTAAAAAGCCAAAGCAAAAATAGTTATCGTATTTAGTAGTGCTATGTCTTCGGCATTTATATAGATATATTGAGTATTATTTATTCATCTAAATTGAGTTTATATGCTTTATTAGAATAGCTATAAAATTTGCAGGAGCAAAGCACTTTGCGGTTTTATAACCGAGTACCTATGAACTTAAATTAAAATTGTTAAGGAGGGAAGAAAAGTGCCAAGAAAAGGACATATAGCTAAAAGAGATGTATTACCAGATCCATTATACAACAGTAAGGTTGTTACAAAATTAATAAACAACATAATGGAAGATGGAAAAAAAGGTGTAGCACAAAAAATTTGCTACAACGCTTTTGAGTATTTAAAAGAAAAAACTGGCAAAGAACCTATGGAAGTATTTGAAGCTGCAATGAATAATGTAATGCCTTTGCTTGAGGTAAAAGCAAGAAGAATCGGAGGAGCTACTTATCAGGTACCAATAGAAGTAAGACCTGAAAGAAGACAGACTCTTGGAATAAGATGGATGCTTGCAGCAGCAGATAAAAGAGGCGAAAAATATATGCACTTAAAGTTAGCTGGAGAATTATTAGATGCTTCAAATAACACAGGTGCTGCAGTTAAGAAAAGAGAAGATACTCATAAAATGGCAGAAGCTAATAAAGCATTTGCACATTATAGATACTAATAAAAACTTATGTTTTTAAGTTGAAGTTTATTACACTTTAACTGATAATTATCATTATTTTTAATGATAGTGACTAATAAAGTTTTTATATACTTTATGAAACTGTTTTGGTTTTCTTAACCAAAGCAGTTTTGTCAGATTTAGTTTGTTTAATGAGAGGAGGAAAAAATAGTGGCTAGAAAATATCCTTTGGAAAAATTTCGTAACATAGGAATAATGGCACACATTGATGCCGGAAAGACCACAACTACAGAGCGTATATTATTTTATACAGGAAAGACTCATAAAATTGGTGAAGTTCATGAAGGTGCAGCTACAATGGACTGGATGGTTCAAGAACAAGAAAGAGGTATAACAATAACCTCTGCAGCAACAACTTGTTATTGGAAGGATCATGAAATTAATATAATTGATACACCAGGACACGTAGATTTCACAGTTGAGGTTGAGAGATCTCTTAGAGTTCTTGATGGAGCAGTTGCTGTATTTGATGCAAAGGGTGGTGTTGAACCACAATCTGAAACCGTATGGAGACAGGCGGAAAAATATAACGTTCCAAGAATGGCGTATATAAATAAGATGGATATCTTAGGTGCTGACTTCTATAGATCAGTTCAAATGATGAGAGATAGACTTAGTGCAAATGCAGTACCTATACAAATACCTATAGGTAAAGAAGATAATTTCCTTGGTCTAATTGATTTAATAAGAAATGAAGCAATAGTATATACAGATGATTTAGGAACTACTATGGAAGAACAAGAAATTCCTGCAGATATGAAGGAATTAGCTGAAAAATATAGATCTGAAATGATTGAAGCTATTGTTGAATTAGACGAAGAATTAATGAATAAGTACTTAGAGGGAGAAGAAATCTCCGTAGAAGAAATTAACGCAGCATTAAGAAAAGGTGTTATTGCGAATGAAATAGTTCCAGTAACATGCGGATCTTCATATAAGAATAAAGGTGTTCAGCAGATGCTTGATGCTGTTGTTGAATATTTACCATCACCATTAGATATACCTCCAGTTAAAGGAGTAGATGAAGATGGAAATGATGATGAAAGAAAAGCTGATGATAGTGAGCCTTTAGCTGCATTAGCATTCAAAATTGCAACAGATCCATTTGTTGGTAAGCTTGCGTTTACTAGAGTTTACTCTGGTGTTATGAAAGCTGGAAGCTACGTTTTAAATTCAACAAAAGGAAAGAAAGAGAGAATTGGAAGACTTGTAAAAATGCACTCTAACCACAGACAAGAAGTTGAAGAACTTGAAGCTGGAGAATTAGGTGCTATAGTTGGTTTGAAATTAACAACTACAGGTGATACTCTTAGTTCCGAAGACAATCCAATTATTCTTGAAAAAATGGAATTCCCTGATCCAGTTATAGAGGTTGCTATTGAGCCAAAAACTAAAGCTAGTCAGGAAAAAATGGGTATAGCACTTGCTAAACTTGCAGAAGAAGATCCAACATTTAAAACTTATACTAATCAAGAAACTGGTCAGACAATTATAGCAGGTATGGGAGAATTGCATCTTGAAATAATTGTTGACAGACTTCAAAGAGAATTTAAAGTTGAATGTAATGTTGGTAAGCCTCAGGTTGCTTATAAAGAAACTATAAGAAAACCGGTTAAGGCAGAAGGTAAGTTCGTAAGACAGTCAGGAGGTCGTGGACAGTACGGTCACGCTGTTATTGAAATGACTCCAACTGAAGGCGAATACGAATTTGAAAATGCTATAGTTGGTGGAGCTGTACCAAAAGAATATATACAGCCTATTGATAATGGTATACAAGAAGCATCTTTAAGTGGTATCATAGCAGGATATCCTACAGTTAATTTTAAAGTTAGGTTAGTTGATGGTTCTTACCATGATGTCGATTCCTCAGAAATGGCATTTAAAATAGCTGGTTCTATGGCATTTAAAAATGCTATGACTAAAGCTGATCCAGTTATATTAGAGCCAATAATGAAAGTTGAAGTAACAGTTCCAGAAGAGTACATGGGAGATATAATGGGAGATGTTAATTCAAGAAGAGGAAGAATTGAAGGAATGGAGCAGAGAGCAGGAGCAGAAGTTATAAGAGCATTTGTTCCACTTTCAGAGATGTTTGGTTATGCAACTTCACTTAGATCAAGAACTCAAGGTAGAGGAGTATTTACTATGCAGTTCGATCATAATGAAGAAGTACCTAAAAATATCCAAGAAAAAATAATTGGAGAAAAAAAATAGAATATATATATTGTTAGGAGGAAATAAAAATGGCAAAGGAAAAATTTGAAAGAACGAAACCACATGTAAACATAGGAACAATAGGACACGTAGATCACGGTAAAACAACATTAACAGCAGCAATAACAACAATATTAGCAAAAGAAGGAAAAGCAAAAGCATTCAATTACGAAGAGATTGATAAAGCACCAGAGGAAAAAGAAAGAGGAATAACAATCAACACAGCACACGTTGAGTATGAAACAGAGAATAGACACTATGCTCACGTTGACTGCCCAGGACATGCTGACTATGTAAAGAACATGATTACAGGAGCAGCGCAAATGGATGGAGCAATCCTAGTAGTAAGTGCAGCAGATGGTCCAATGCCACAAACAAGAGAGCACATACTATTGGCATCAAGAGTTGGTGTTGAATATATAGTAGTATTCTTAAATAAAGCAGACCAAGTAGATGATCCAGAATTAATCGACTTAGTAGAAATGGAAGTAAGAGAGTTATTAAACGAATATGGATTCCCAGGCGATGATACACCAATCGTAGTAGGAAGTGCGTTAAAAGCATTACAGAATCCAGATGATGCAGAAGCAATAAAACCAATAAAAGACTTAATGGCAGAAGTAGATGCATACATCCCAACACCAGAAAGACCAACAGATAAAGCATTCTTAATGCCAATCGAAGATGTCTTCACAATAACAGGAAGAGGAACAGTTGCAACAGGAAGAGTTGAAACTGGAACATTAAAAGTTGGAGACGAAGTAGAAATCGTTGGAATGAAAGATGAAATAACAAAAGTAGTAGTAACAGGCGTAGAAATGTTCAGAAAAATACTTGATAGTGCATTAGCAGGAGATAACATCGGAGCATTATTAAGAGGAGTACAGAGAGAAGACATCGAAAGAGGTCAGGTATTAGCAAAACCAGGTTCAATAACTCCACATAATAAATTCGTAGGTCAAGTATACGTATTAAAGAAAGAAGAAGGCGGAAGACATACACCATTCTTCAATGGATATAGACCACAATTCTATTTCAGAACAACAGACGTAACAGGATCAATCCAGTTACCAGATGGAGTAGAAATGGTAATGCCAGGAGACCACATAGATATGACAGTTGAATTAATAACAAAAGTAGCAATGGGAGACAACTTAAGATTCGCTATCAGAGAAGGCGGAAGAACAGTTGGATCAGGAGTTGTTACTAGTATAATAGAGTAATAAATGACAGTAAAAATAGGGAGAGGACGCTCTTCCTATTTTTTATATTAATTTAACAATAAGTTATTGCAAAAACATTAAATCAGGTGTATAATATAAGAGTTGTTATGTGAAAATGGCGATGAAGCAAGAGGTAGCCGGACTTACGGGGAATTCTTGCCGAGTATGTCACGGTCTTGAACCGGGCGACGGTTATTCCGTAATTTTATGTCATGTGTGTACATATATGAAACACCAGGTACAGTTTACAGAATGCCCGTTGTTGTACGTATTAAGTTTAGACGTGCGATGAAAAGGAGGGAAATGAATTGGCAAAGCAAAAAATAAGAATAAGATTAAAAGCTTTTGATCATACAATATTAGATCAATCAGCTGAAAAAATTGTTGAAACTGCAAAAACAACAGGAGCTAAAGTAGCAGGTCCAGTACCTCTACCAACAGAAAAGGATGTTGTAACAATACTTAGATCCCCACATAAATATAAGGATTCTAGAGAGCAGTTTGAAATCAGAACTCATAAAAGACTTATAGATATAATAAGTCCATCACCAAAAACTGTTGATGCTTTAATGAGATTAGATTTACCAGCTGGCGTTGATATTGAAATAAAACTTTAATATTTAGTTATAAACGGTTATGATTGCTAAGCAATCCGCTAATACGTTTAGGAGGTGCGATGATGAAAAAAGGTATACTAGGAAAAAAACTTGGTATGACACAAATATTTAATGAAGAAGGAAAAGTTGTTCCTGTAACAGTTATAGAAGCAGGTCCATGTGTAGTAATTCAGAAGAAAACTTCAGAAAAAGAAGGATATGATGCTATACAGGTTGGATTCGGAACTATAAGGGAAAAACTTGTTAATAAGCCTTTAAAAGGACACTTTGCAAAAGGAAATGTTGAACTAAAAAGATTTGTAAAAGAATTCAGATTAGAAGATACAAGCAGCTATGAAGTTGGTGCTGAAATAAAGGCTGATATATTTGCGGCAGGAGAAAAAGTTGATGTATCAGGAGTTTCAAAAGGTAAGGGATTCCAAGGTACAATAAGAAGATGGGGAGCACATAGAGGACCTATGTCTCACGGATCAAAATTCCATAGAGCAGTTGGTTCAATGGGAGGATCATCAGATCCATCAAGAACTTTTAAAAGCAAAAAAATGCCAGGACATATGGGCCATGTAAACACAACAGTATTAAATGTTGAAGTTGCAAAGGTTATTCCTGAAAAGAACCTTATATTAATAAAGGGCGGAGTTCCTGGACCAAACAAATCATTTGTAGTTATAAAAAATTCAGTTAAAGCTTAGTTTTTTAGGAAAGGAGGATGCAGAATGCCTACAGTAGAAGTATTCAATAAAGAAGGTAAGAAAGTTGAAGACATCGAATTGTCTGAAAAAGTTTTTGGAGCTAAAATTAGCGAAAGTGCACTTCACCAAGTAGTAGTTGCACAGCTTGCAAATAAAAGACAAGGAACACAAAGTGCTAAAACTAGAACAGAAGTTTCTGGAGGTGGAATAAAACCTTGGAGACAAAAAGGAACTGGTAGAGCAAGACAGGGTTCAATAAGAGCACCACAATGGATTCATGGTGGAGTTGTATTTGCACCAAAGCCTAGAGATTACAGAATCTCAATTCCAAAATCAATGAGAAGAACTGCAATGCTATCAGCTCTTACAAGTAAGGTTAATGATAAAGAAATGATCGTACTTGATGAATTAAAGATAGATGCACCAAAAACTAAAGAAATAGTTAAAATGCTTAATGCATTTGAAGCAAAGAAAGCACTTATAGTTGTTGCTGAATCTGATCAAAATGTATACAAATCAGTTAGAAATATACAAGGTGCTGCAGTAATACCAGCTAATAACTTAAATGTCTATGACATATTGAAATATGATAAGTTCATAGTAACTAAGGAAGCTGTATCAAAGATTGAGGAGGTGTATGCATAATGTATACAAATAGCCATGATATAATTAGAAAACCTGTTATAACTGAAAAAAGTATGGCTGAAATGGCAGATAAAAAATACACCTTTATAGTAGATCCACATGCAAACAAAGTACAAATTAAAAAAGCAATCGAAGAAGTTTTTGGAGTGAAAGTTGAGAAGGTAAATACTTCAAACATACTCGGAAAAACAAAGAGAGTTGGAGTGCATGTTGGTAAAAGAGCGGATTACAAAAAAGCTATAGTTAAATTAACTGAAGATAGCAAAGCAATCGAGTTCTTTGAAGGAATGCAATAAAAAAGCAGTTATTGGTATAATGCCAGAAAAGCTGAAAAAAAGGAGGAATATAAATGGCAGTTAGAGGCTTTAAGCCTACTTCTCCTGCAAGAAGACAGATGACAGTATCTACATTTGAAGAAATAACTACTGATGTACCGGAAAAATCACTGTTAGTTTCTTTAAATAACAAAGCAGGAAGAAATAATAATGGTAAGATAACAGTTCGTCATAGAGGTGGCGGAAACAGAAACAAGTACAGGTTAATAGATTTCAAAAGAAATAAAGATGGAGTTCCAGCTAAGGTTACTACAATAGAGTATGATCCAAATAGATCAGCTTATATAGCTTTAGTAGTATATGCTGACGGAGAAAAGAGATACATAATTGCTCCTACTAAATTATCAGTTGGGGATACTGTTGTATCAGGTCCAGATGCAGATATAAAAATTGGTAATGCACTTCCAATAAAAAATATACCTGTTGGTACAGTAATTCATAATGTAGAATTAGCAGCAGGAAAGGGTGCACAATTAGTAAGAGCGGCTGGTTCATCAGCACAGCTTATGGCTAAAGAAGGAAACTATGCACAGTTAAGACTTCCAAGTGGAGAAATGAGATATGTTAGAATTGAATGCAGAGCTACAATTGGTACTGTATCAAATTTAACACATGACATTGTTAACATCGGTAAGGCTGGAAGAAAGAGACATATGGGAATAAGACCTACAGTAAGAGGTTCTGTCATGAACCCTAATGACCATCCACACGGTGGTGGAGAAGGTAAATCACCAGTTGGTCGTCCAGGTCCAGTTACACCATGGGGTAAACCAGCATTGGGTTACAAGACTAGAAAAAATAAGAAGTATTCTGACAAACTTATTGTTAAGAGAAGAAATGATAAGTAGTTTTGAAGAGAATATTAAGTTCTCTTCCTACTATTATTTATATAGGTTTATGAAGGGAGGCCAACAAAGTGAGTAGATCAATAAAAAAGGGACCTTTTGTAAAAGAATCTTTACTCAACAAAATAGTTGAAATGAATAAGGCTGGAGATAAGAAAGTTGTAAAAACTTGGTCCAGAAGTTCAACTATTTTCCCAGAAATGATAGGTCATACTATAGCTGTTCATGATGGAAGAAAACATGTTCCTGTTTATATAAGTGAAGATATGGTAGGACACAAACTAGGAGAATTTGTTCTTACAAGAACATTCAGAGGTCACGGAAATACAGAAAAGACAACATCAGTTAAGTAGTAAGTGAAAGGAGGCAGTTTTTATGGAGGCTAAAGCTATAGCTAAATACGTTAGAATGTCCCCAATGAAAGTTAAAATCGTTCTTGATTTAATAAGAGGAAAAAATGTAAATGAAGCTTTTGCTATATTACAATATACACCTAAAGATGCTGCAGTTGTTATAAACAAAGTGCTAAAATCTGCAGTAGCAAATGCTGAAAATAATTTTAATTTAGATGGAAACAGATTATATGTTTCAGAAGCATATGCAGGTCAGGGACCTACATTGAAAAGATTTCAACCTCATGCACAGGGTAGAGCATTCAGTATAAAGAAAAGATCAAGTCACATAACAGTGATTGTAAAAGAAAGAGATTAAGAAGGAGGGAAATATATTGGGTCAGAAAGTTAATCCGCACGGTTTAAGAGTCGGCGTTATTAAAGAGTGGAACGCAAAATGGTATGCAAATAGTAAAAACTTTTCGTCATATCTAGTACAGGATAACAAGATAAGAAAATTTGTTAAAAATAAACTTTCAAGTGCTGGAGTTTCTAGAATTGAAATAGAAAGAGCAGCAAAAAGAGTTAAGCTTAATATACACACTGCTAAACCTGGAATGGTTATAGGTAAAGGTGGTCAAGGAATAGAAGCTTTAAAGAAAGATTTAGTTAATTTTGTTGACAAAGAAAATGTTCTTATCAACATAGTAGAAGTTAAAAATAGTGATGCAAATGCACAGCTTATGGCTGAAAATATAGCACAACAACTTGAAAGAAGAATATCTTTCAGAAGAGCTATGAAACAAACAATACAGCGAGCTATGAGAACAGGAGCTAAAGGAGTCAAAACTGCTTGTGCTGGAAGACTTGCTGGAGCTGAAATAGCAAGAACTGAACAGTATCATGAAGGTACAATTCCACTTCAAACATTAAGAGCTGATATTGATTATGGATTTGCAGAAGCCGATACTACTTATGGAAAAATAGGAGTAAAAGTATGGGTTTATAATGGTGAAATTCTTCCCACTAAAAAAATTGAAAAAAAGGAAGAAGCTAACGCATAAGGGAGGAGGAATACGTTATGTTAATGCCTAAAAGAGTTAAACATCGTAAGGTTCAGCGTGGTAGAATGAAAGGTAAGGCTACAAGAGGTAACTTTATCGCATATGGTGATTTTGCAATTCAAGCTACTGAGTGTGCTTGGATAACAAGTAACCAAATAGAAGCTGCCAGAATAGCTATAAATAGATACGTTAAAAGGGGAGGAAAACTTTGGATAAAGATTTTCCCTGATAAACCAGTAACTCAAAAACCAGCTGAAACCCGTATGGGATCTGGTAAGGGTTCTCCAGAATATTGGGTAGCAGTAGTTAAACCAGGAAGAGTATTGTTTGAAATGTCTGATGTTACCGAAGAGCAAGCAAGAGAAGCATTTAGACTTGCATCACATAAACTTCCTATAAAAACTAAGTTCGTAACTAGGAAGGACTTTGAAGAAATGGGTGGTGAAGCAAATGAAGGCTAAAGAACTAAGAGAAAAAGCACCTGAAGAATTAAATTTACAATTAAATGATTTAAAGACAGAATTATTTACTTTGAGATTTCAGTTGGCTACTGGTCAGCTAGAAAATCCTATGAGAATAAAGGAAGTTAAAAAATCAATAGCCCAAATTAAAACCATCCTTAGAGAAGAAGAATTAAAGGCGTGTGAGGATTAATAGTTGAAAGGAGGCTTATATTTTGGAAAGAGGAAACAGAAAGACAAGAATTGGTAGAGTTGTATCCGATAAAATGGATAAAACAATAGTTGTTGCAGTAGAGACAAAAGTTCGTCATCCTTTATACGGAAAAACTGTAAATAAGACAACTAAATTTAAAGCTCATGATGAGAAAAATGAAGCTAAACTTAATGATAGAGTACAAATAATGGAAACAAGGCCATTGTCTAAAGATAAAAGATGGAGACTTGTAGAAATAGTTGAAAAGGCTAAATAATTTGTCCAGAAAGGAGGATATTTAGATGATACAAGCACAAACAATGTTAAAGGTTGCAGATAATTCTGGAGCTAAGGAAATAATGTGTGTTAGAGTATTAGGTGGTTCCAAGAGAAAATGGGGAAACATTGGTGATATAATAGTTGCTAGCGTTAAAAGTGCAACACCAGGTGGTGTTGTTAAAAAGGGTGAAGTTGTTAAGGCAGTTGTAGTAAGATCCGCAAAGGGTTTAAGAAGAGCTGACGGTTCATATATAAAATTTGACGAGAATGCAGCAGTTTTAATAAAAGACGATAAACAGCCAAGAGGAACTCGTATTTTTGGACCGGTTGCCAGGGAGTTAAGAGATAAAGATTTTAACAAAATATTATCATTAGCACCTGAAGTTCTATAATAGGGAGGTGGCTTTAATGGCAAATAAAATTCATGTGAGAAAACAGGATTCGGTTGTTGTTATATCTGGTAAAGATAGAGGAAAAATTGGAGAAGTATTAGCAGTTAATCCTAAAAAGGGAACTGTTTTAATTAAAGATGTTAACGTAGTAGTTAAACATCAAAAAGCTAACAAAGAGAATATGCAGGGCGGCTTAATTAAAAAAGAAGCTCCAATAAATAGTGCAAAAGTAATGTTATACTGCACAAAGTGCAAGACTGCTACAAGAATAAGTAAAAAAGTACTTGATGACGGAACAAAAGTTAGAGTATGCAAAAAGTGTGGAGAAACATTTTAAATTCTGAAAGGAGGTACACTTAATGGTTCCAAGACTTAAAGAAAAATACGAAAAAGAAGTTATTCCAGCTTTAATGGAAAAATTTCAATATAAAAATATAATGGAAGTTCCAAAGCTTGAAAAGATTGTTATAAACATGGGCGTTGGAGAAGCTAAGGAAAATCAGAAAGTTTTAGAATCAGCTGTTGCTGATATGCAATTAATTTCAGGTCAAAAGCCTATATTAACAAGAGCAAAAAAATCAGTAGCTAATTTTAAAATAAGAGAGAATATGCCTATAGGTTGCAAGGTTACATTAAGAAAGAATAAAATGTTTGAATTTGCAGACAAATTAATGAATGTAGCTTTACCTAGAGTTAGAGATTTCAGAGGAGTATCAAGTAAATCTTTTGATGGAAGAGGAAACTACGCATTAGGAATAAAAGAGCAATTAATATTCCCAGAAGTAGAGTATGATAAGATAGATAAAGTTAGAGGTATGGATGTAATCTTTGTTACAAACGCGAAGACAGATGAAGAAGCAAGAGAATTGTTAAGATTCCTTGGTATGCCATTTGCTCAATAATAAGGAGGGAAAAATATGGCACGTAAAGCTTTGATAGAAAAGTGGAAAAAAGAACCTAAGTATTCAACAAGAGCTTATACAAGATGCAAAATATGCGGAAGACCACATAGTGTGCTAAAAAAATATGGAATTTGCCGTATTTGTTTTAGAGAACTTGCATATAAAGGTGAAATACCTGGATGCAGAAAAGCAAGCTGGTAGTTGAATTATTGATTGAAAGGAGGCACAAAATATGGTTATGACAGATCCAATAGCAGATTTACTAACTCGTATAAGAAATGCTAATGTTGTTAGACATGGAGTAGTTGAGCTACCTTCTTCAAAAATTAAGAAGGCAATGGCAAACATATTGCTTCAGGAAGGTTACTTAAAAGATATAGAGGAGTACAATGACGGAGTTGTACCAATGTTAAGATTATCCATGAAATATGGAAAAGGAAAAGAAAGAATAGTTACTGGTTTAAAGAGAATATCAAAACCAGGATTAAGAGTTTATTGCAGAAAGGAAGAAATTCCTAAAGTATTAAACGGACTTGGAATAGCAATTATATCCACATCTAAAGGAATAGTTACTGATAAAGAAGCTAGGAAATTAGGATTAGGCGGCGAAGTACTTTGCTACGTTTGGTAGTAAGGAAACAGGAGGTGTATTTTTAAATGTCGAGAGTAGGTAAACAGCCAGTTGAGATACCTAGTGGTGTAACAGTTACAGTAACACCAGACAACGTTGTTACTGTAAAGGGCACAAAGGGTCAATTAGAAAAGGCTATGCATAAAGATATGAAAATTGCAGTTGAAGATAATAAAGTTGTGGTTACAAGACCTAGTGATAGCAAAAATCACAAAGCACTTCATGGATTAACAAGGGCGTTAATAAATAACATGGTTATAGGTGTTACAGAAGGTTTTTCAAAAACATTACAATTAGTTGGTGTTGGTTATAAAGCACAACTTAAGGGTAAAAGCTTAATATTAAATCTTGGATATTCACATCCAATAGAAGTTGCAAGTATTGAAGGAGTAACTTTTGAAATTCCAGATGCAAATACAGTTGTTGTAAAAGGAATTAATAAAGAATTAGTAGGATCCGTAGCAGCTGATATAAGAACATTTAGAAAACCTGAACCATATAAGGGTAAAGGAATTAAATATAGCGATGAAGTTATAAGACGTAAGGAAGGCAAAACTGGTAAGTAGTAAGAAGGGAGTGAAAGGATAGTGTTAAACAAGGTTCAATCAAGAAAAAGACGTCACTTGAGAGTACGTAATAAAATTTCTGGTACTCCTGAAAGACCAAGACTTGCTGTATATAGAAGTGAAAAAAATATATATGCACAGGTTATTGATGATGTGAACGGTACTACATTAGTTTCAGCATCAACTTTAGATAAAGATTTCTCAGCTAAGGCTGGAAGTAATAAAGAAGCTGCTAAACTTGTAGGAGGAATCGTTGCTAAAAAGGCTTTAGATAAAGGAATAAAGCAGGTTGTTTTTGATAGAGGTGGATACATATATCACGGAAGAATCAAAGAACTTGCTGAAGCAGCAAGAGAAGCAGGATTAGAGTTCTAATATCTGAAAAAAGGAGGGAAATCAATGAGAATAGATCCTAGCACATTAGATCTTAAAGAAAAGGTTGTATTCATAAACAGAGTAGCTAAGGTTGTTAAAGGTGGTAGAAACTTCAGATTCACTGCATTAGTAGTTGTTGGAGATGAAAATGGCCACGTTGGCGTTGGTACTGGAAAATCAGCTGAAATACCAGAAGCTATAAGAAAAGGCATAGAAGATGCTAAAAAGAACTTAGTTGAAGTTGCAATTGTTGGAACAACAGTTCCTCATGAAATATATGGAGAATTTGGTACAGGAAGAGTTTTAATAATGCCTGCATCAGAAGGAACAGGAGTTATAGCTGGTGGTCCAGTTAGAGCCGTGCTTGAATTAGCTGGATTAAATGATGTAAGAGCCAAATCATTAGGTTCAAATAACCCAAGAAATATGGTTAACGCAACAATTAATGGTTTATCAAGATTAAGGACTGTTGAACAAATAGCAGCCTTAAGAGGAAAAACTGTTGAAGAAATTTTAGGATAGGAGGAGTAAGAAATGGCTAAAATTTCAATAACATTAAAAAAGAGTTTAATTGGAAGAAAAAAAGATCATATAGCTACAGTTAATGCTCTTGGACTTAAGAAAATAGGTCGTACAGTAGAGCATGAAGATACTCCTCAAATTAGAGGTATGATAAAAAAAGTTGATTATCTTTTAGAGGTAAAATAAAGATAAACGAGGAGGTGCAAATTATGAAACTTCATGAATTGAAACCTGCAGCAGGATCAAGAAAAGCTCCTAAAAGAGTTGGAAGAGGTACTGGTTCTGGCTTAGGAAGAAACGCAGGAAAAGGAGAAAAAGGCCAAAACGCAAGAAGTGGTGGCGGAGTAAGACCAGGATTTGAAGGTGGTCAGATGCCATTATATAGAAGATTACCTAAAAGAGGATTTACAAATATATTTGCTAAAACAATTACAGCAGTAAACGTAGATAGATTAAATATTTTTGAAGATGGAACAGAAGTAACAATTGATGCGCTGATAGAAAAAGGAATAATTAAAAAAGTTAACGATGGAGTTAAGATTTTAGGTAACGGAGAACTCAAAAAGAAATTAGTAGTTAAAGTTAATAAATATTCCAAATCAGCAGCTGAAAAAATAGAGGCAGCTGGGGGAAAAGCTGAGGTGATATAAATGTTATCAACCTTACGTAATGCTTGGAAAGTTCCAGAATTAAGAAAAAGAATGTTATTTACAATTGCGATGGTTCTAATTTTCAGAATGGGAAATTATATTCCCGTTTCTGGAGTAGACACATCAAAAATATTGAATTTAACAAACCAATCAGGCTCTCTTTTCGGACTTTATAATATGATGACAGGAGGAGCTTTTAGTCAATTTAGTATATTTGCAATGGGTGTTATTCCATATATTAATGCATCTATTATAATGCAGTTATTGACAGTAGCTATACCTTCACTTGAACAACTTTCAAAGGAAGGTGAAGAAGGAAGAAAGAAGATACAGAAAATCACAAGGTATATTTCGGTTCCTTTGGCTGCACTTCAATCACTTACATTTTATGCAGTAATAAGAAGTGCTGGAGCAATGCAAACTAATTCTAAGTTAAGTGTGTTCTTAATAATATTAACACTTACAGCCGCTTCAACATTCTTAATGTGGTTAGGCGATCAGATAACTGACAAAGGAATAGGAAATGGTGCATCACTTATAATATTTGTAAATATTATATCTAGATTTCCATCTACTATTTATAATATAGTTAAGTTACAATCGGCTGATACTGTGAATATAGTTGAAATTGTTGTAGTTGCTGTTATAGCTTGCGTATTATTTGTAGGAGTTGTTATAGCAAGCTTGGCAGAAAGAAGGATACCCGTACAGTATGCTGGAAAGGCAGTTGGAGGAAAAGTTGCAAGAAAGCAATCTTCTCATATTCCTATTAATATGAATGCATCATGTATTATAGCTATAATATTTGCTATATCAGTTATGATGTTTCCTACAACAATTTCTCAATTTTGGCCTACAGCAAAAATTACTAAATTTTTAACTGGAAGCGAGTATAGTCCATTTAAGCAAAATACAATACCTTATATGTTATTGTACCTTGTATTAATATTGTTCTTTACATGGTTTTATACTCAAATAACATTTAAGCCAGAAGAAATGTCTGAAAACATCCATAAATCTTCAGGTTTTATTCCAGGAATAAGACCAGGTGAACCTACAACTAGATTTATAGAAAGAGTGCTTGATAAAGTGTCAATTTTAGGTGGATTATTTGCTTCCGTTATAGCTATAGCACCTATGATAGTTGAAGCCAACGGTTCATTTCAAGGCATACATTTTGCAAGTACTGGATTATTGATTGTAGTAGGAGTTGCACTAGAAAATCTAAGGATCATGCAGTCACAATTGACTATGAGACATTATCATGGATTTTTAAATGAATAATATGTAGATTGGGATGATTAGATGAAAATAATTTTATTAGGTCCTCCAGGTGCAGGAAAAGGAACTCAGGCAAAGTTAATAAGCAGTGAATTCTCTATTCCTCACATATCAACAGGTGATATATTTAGAGCTAATATAAGTGGAAAAACAGAACTTGGAATGAAGGCTAAAGGATATATGGATAAAGGTCTTCTAGTTCCAGATGAATTAACTATAGATATAGTTAAGGATAGAATATCTAAAGATGATTGCAAAAGTGGATTTTTACTAGATGGCTTTCCAAGAACAGTAAATCAAGCAGAAGCCCTTGATAAATTTCTTGTAGGCAGAAAAGAAAAAATTGATTGTGCATTGTTAATAGACGTTCCAAGAGAAAAAATATTTAACAGAATGACAGGAAGAAGAGTTTGTAGTAAATGTGGAGCTAGTTATCACATTGAATATAATCCTACTAAAGTGGAAGGTATATGTGATCTCTGTGGTAGTCCTGTGGTTCAAAGAAAAGATGATTCAGAGGATACAGTTAAAGAGAGATTAGATGTTTATGATAGACAGACTGAGCCACTTGTAGTATATTATAGAAATGAAGCAGTTCTTAAATCAGTTGATGGTACTCAGGATATAGATAAAGTTTTTGAGGATATAAGAAATGTCTTAGGAGAGATATAGATGATTATAATTAAAAACGACACTGAAATTGAGTATATGAGGCAAGCTGGAAAAATAGTTGGGGAAACACTCAACATGCTTGAAAAGGCTGCAAAGCCAGGTGTAACAACTGCAGATTTAGATAGATTAGCTGAAGATTTTATTAAGAAATACAATGCAATTCCTTCATTTAAAGGATATGGTGGTTTTCCAGCATCAATATGTACATCAATAAATGAAGAAGTTATTCATGGTATACCATCTAAGCATAGGGTTCTACATGAAGGTGATATTATAAGTGTAGATTGTGGTGCTATTTTAAACGGATACCAAGGGGATGCTGCTAGGACTTTTGCTATTGGAGAGATATCAGAGGAAGCTGCAAAGCTTATTAAAGTGACTAAAGAGAGCTTTTTTAAGGGCGTAGAAAAGGCTGTTATCGGAAATAGACTTACAGATATATCACACTCTATTCAGGAGTATGTAGAAAGTTTTGGATACGGTGTAGTTAGAGATTATGTTGGTCATGGAATAGGAAAAGAAATGCACGAAGATCCAGAGGTGCCGAATTACGGTAGACCAGGTAGAGGACCAAAACTTGTTCACGGAATGGTGTTGGCAATTGAGCCAATGGTTGATGTTGGAACTTATATGGTGAAAACACAGAGTAACGATTGGACTGTAGTAACTCAAGATGGTAGTTTAGCTGCTCATTATGAAAATACAGTTGCTATATTGGATAACGGACCTGAAATACTGACTTTGTGTGAATAACGAGGTGAATATATGAATGAAAATTATCTTGGTAAGGTAGTTTATTCAAAAGCCGGAAGAGATAAAGATGGTTGTTTTATAATTGTTGGAGTAATTGATGATAAATATGTATATATTTCTGATGGTGATTTGAGAAAAGTTGAAAAACCTAAGAAAAAAAAGCTGAAGCACCTTTCCATTACAGATATGGTTTGTGAGGATGTAAGAGCTGAGCTCAAATCCAATTATCCCATAAGTAATTCAGCCATCAGAAAATTTCTTGAGTCAGTATGTACCAGTAAGGAGGTTTGATTACCTTATGTCAAAAGAAGATGTAATTGAGATGCAGGGTACGGTTTTAGAATCGTTACCTAATGCAATGTTTGAAGTTGAACTTGAAAGTGGTCAAAAGATCTTGGCTCATATTTCAGGTAAACTTAGAATGAACTTTATAAGAATATTGCCCGGAGATAAAGTAACAGTTGAGCTTTCACCATATGATTTAACTCGTGGAAGAATCACCTGGAGGGCAAAGTAATAAGGAGGGTTAACCATGAAAGTAAGACCATCAGTTAAACCAATTTGCGAAAAATGCAAGGTCATAAAAAGAAAAGGCAAAGTAATGGTTATATGCGAAAATCCTAAGCATAAGCAAAAACAGGGTTAATAAAGTTAATATGTGTTTTAGGACGGCTGCCAACAAAAAGGTTAAACACTTTGTTGCCTAAAACTTTATAATATAAATAATAAATATATACAAAACCAGGAGGTGTAAATGTCAATGGCGAGAATAGCCGGTATTGACCTACCAAAAGAAAAAAGAGTTGAAATAGGTCTAACTTATATATATGGTATAGGACTAACAAGTTCAAGAAAAATTATAAAAGCTACAAGTGTTAATCCTGAAACTAGAGTTAAGGATTTAACTGAAGAAGAAGTTAATGCATTAAGAGATTACATTAACAAGAACTTCAAAATCGAAGGTGATTTAAGAAGAGAAGTAGCTTTAAATATAAAGAGATTAGTTGAAATTGGATGCTACAGAGGAATCAGACATAGAAGAGGACTTCCAGTTAGAGGACAAAAAACTAAAACAAATGCAAGAACAAGAAAAGGTCCAAAGAAGGCAGTTGCTTCTAAGAAGAAAAAATAGTATAAGATAAGGAGGGAAGGAGAAAAGTATGGCTGTACAGAAAAATAAGAAAACTAGAAGAAGAAAAGAGAAAAAAAATATAGAGCACGGTTGTGCACATATTAAATCAACTTTTAACAATTCTATAGTTACTATAACTGATGTTAATGGAAATGCTTTATCATGGTCAAGTGCAGGTGGATTAGGATTTAAAGGATCAAGAAAAAGCACTCCTTTTGCTGCTCAAATGGCTGCTGAAACAGCTGCTAAAACAGCAATGGAACACGGACTTAAGAGTGTTGATGTGTTTGTAAAAGGACCAGGATCAGGAAGAGAAGCTGCAATAAGATCATTACAGGCTGCAGGATTAGAGGTTACATTAATAAAAGATGTTACTCCAATACCACACAATGGCTGCAGACCACCAAAAAGAAGAAGAGTTTAATAGAAATATAGGAGGTGTGAATATTTAATGGCTAGATATACTGGAGCTGTATGCAGATTATGCAGAAGAGAAGGTTTGAAATTATTCCTTAAGGGTGATAGATGCTATACAGATAAATGTGCATTTACAAGAAGAGGTTATGCACCAGGAGTACATGGACAGAGCAGAAAGAAAATTTCAAACTACGGATTACAATTAAGAGAAAAACAAAAAGCAAAAAGAATATATGGAGTTCTTGAAAAACAATTTAGAATATACTATAAAAGAGCTGAAAGAATTAAAGGAATATCAGGTGAAAACCTACTTAAGCTTTTGGAATTAAGACTTGATAACGTGGCTTACAAATTAGGCTATGGTAGCTCAAGAAAAGAAGCAAGACAATTAGTTACTCACGGACATTTCCTTGTAAATGGAAAGAAAGTAGATATACCTTCATATACATTAAAAGTTAATGAAGTAGTATCTGTTAGTGAGAAGAGTAGAGGAACTGAAAAATTCAAGACTTTTGCAGAAAATCCAAAGACTTTACCAGCATGGATTGAAGCAAACTATGATAATTTTGAAGCGAAAATAGTTGCAGAGCCAAATAGAGAGGATATAGATACTCCAATTAAAGAGACATTGATCGTTGAGTTATATAGTAAGTAATTTGACTGTATTCAGTTACCCTCAATATAGGTTGCCATTTTATTTTTAAGGAGGGTTATAGATATGTTGGAAATAGAAAAACCTAAAATAGAATGTGTTGAGTCTACAGAAGATGGTTCTTATGGCAGGTTTGTTGTAGAACCTCTTGAAAGAGGATATGGAATTACCCTGGGCAATTCATTAAGAAGAATACTTCTTTCATCTTTACCAGGAGTTGCCGCTAATTCAGTGAGAATTGAGGGAGTACTTCATGAGTTTTCAACTGTTAAAGGAGTAAAAGAAGACGTTACAGAATTGATACTTAACATTAAAGCTTTATGCCTCAAAATGGAAGGTGAAGATTCTAAAGTAATATATATAGATGCACATGGACCTGGAGAGGTTACAGGCGCTGATATAAGAACTGATGGATCTGTAGAAGTTATCAATAAGGATTTACATATAGCAACTCTCGATGAAGATGGAAAGCTATATATGGAAATTGAAGTTAACAGAGGCAGAGGTTATGTTACTCAGAATAAGAATAAAAGAGATGACATGCCTATAGGAACAATAGCAGTTGATTCAATATATTCTCCAATCAAAAGAGTGAATTTCACTGTTGAAAATACAAGAGTTGCTCAAATAACTGATTACGACAAACTCACCATAGAAGTATGGGGAAATGGTACTATAAGACCAGAAGAAGCAATTAGTTTGGCAGCAAAGATACTTATAGAGCATTTTAAATTATTTATGACTCTTACAGATCATGCAGATGATGTGGAGATAATGGTAGAAAAAGAAGAAGATAAGAAGGAAAAGGTTCTTGAGATGACTATCGAAGAACTTGATCTTTCAGTTAGAAGTTATAATTGCTTAAAGAGAGCAGGAATAAACACTGTTCAAGAATTAACTCAAAGATCCATGGAAGATATGATGAAAGTTAGAAACCTTGGAAGAAAATCTTTAGAAGAAGTTGAACAGAAACTTAAAGCTTTAGGATTATCATTAAAGTTAAATGATGAATAGTTAAAGTAAGGAGGTATAGGCATGGCATCAGGTTATCGTAAATTAGGTCGTCCTACTGACCAAAGAAGAGCAATGCTTAGAAATCTAGTTACTAGTTTTTTAAAGCATGGTAAAATAGAGACTACTGTAACAAGAGCAAAAGAAACTAGAAGTTTAGCAGAAAAAATGATCACTCTTGCAAAGAGAGGAGATTTACATGCTAGAAGACAAGTTCTTAGCTTTGTAACAGAAGAAACAGTTGTTAAAAAATTATTTGATGAAGTTGCTCCAAAGTACAGCGAGAGAAACGGTGGATACACTAGAATCTACAAAATGGGACCAAGAAGAGGCGACGGAGCAGAAATTGTTATACTAGAATTAGTGTAGTTACTAATTTAAAGGGATTAAGCTAGCTTAGTCCCTATTTTAATAAATAAATAAACTGCTTTGCAAGTAGAGGTGTTCGTATGTATAATAAAATGGTGGAATGTAAAAATGTAGTATATCAGTACAAAAATGAAGACGAATCTAAGAATACCACTGCAGTTAATGATGTTACCTTAGAGGTAAATGAAGGAGAATTTTTAGTTATATTAGGAAGAAATGGTTCTGGTAAGTCAACACTTGCTAAACATTTAAATGCCCTTTTGGTGCCTACTGATGGAAAGGTAATAGTTGAAGGGCTTGATACTTCAAATGAAGAAGATGTATGGACCATAAGAAGTAAGACAGGTATGGTATTTCAAAATCCGGACAACCAAATAGTAGCTACAATTGTTGAAGAGGATGTTGCATTTGGACCTGAAAATTTAGGTGTTAAACCATCAGAGATAAGGGAAAGAGTAGATAATGCTCTTAAGAGTGTTGGAATGTATGAGTACAGAAAGCATGAACCTCATTTATTATCTGGTGGTCAAAAGCAAAGGGTAGCTATTGCTGGTGTTTTAGCTATGCATCCTAAATGTATTGTATTTGATGAGTCCACTGCTATGCTTGACCCAAAAGGAAGAGAAGAAGTTGTAAATACTATAATGGATTTAAATAAAAATTCTCATATAACTATAATTTTAATAACACATTATATGGAAGAAGCGATTAATGCAGATAGAATAGTAGTAATGGATAAAGGAAAAGTTATAAAAAGTGGAGTTCCAAGAGAAGTTTTCAAAGATGTAAAGACAATGAAGGAAATAGGACTTGATGTACCTCAAATGACAGAACTTGCATATGAACTAAAAAAAGAAGGTATTAATGTTAAAGATGATATACTTACAATAGATGAGATGGTGAATGAATTATGCCGATTAAAATAGAAAATTTAACATATACTTATATGCCTGGGACACCTTTTGAAAAGAAAGCACTTGATAATGTAAATATTACAATTGAGGATGGTGAATTTGCAGTATTTATAGGTCATACAGGCTCTGGAAAATCAACTTTGATTCAACAGATTAATGGACTTTTAAAACCCACTTCTGGAAGTATTTTTATTGATGATGTGGATATAACGGATAAATCAGTTAAACTTAATGATATAAGAAAAAAGGTTGGACTTGTATTTCAATATCCTGAATATCAGCTCTTTGAGGAGACAATAGAAAAAGATATAGCGTTTGGTCCTAGAAATATGGGATTAAGTGAAGAAGAGGTTTCTACAAGAGTAAAAAAGGCGATGAAAATGGTTGGACTCGAGTATAATGACTTTAAAGATAAATCACCCTTTGAATTAAGTGGTGGTCAGAAAAGAAGAGTTGCTATTGCTGGAGTAGTTGCCATGGAGCCTAAGGTTTTAATACTGGATGAACCGACAGCTGGTCTTGATCCAAAGGGGAGAGATGATATTCTCTATGAAATAAAAAAGCTTCAGAAAGAATATAAGATGACCATAATTCTTGTATCCCATAGCATGGAAGATGTTGCAAAAGTAGCTGATAAGATTTTTGTCATGTATGATTCAAGATGTATATTAAGTGGAAATTTGGATGAGGTTTTCAATGAAATAGATACACTTGAAAAAGTAGGTCTTGCTGTTCCTAAGGTTACTTACCTTGTCAGGAAGCTTAGAGAAAAAGGCTTCGATATATCTAAGGATATATTTACGATTGAAGCAGCAAAAAAGGAAATTCTTAGAGTATTGGAGAGTGCTAAGAGATGATTAAGGATATAACGATAGGACAGTATATACCTGGAAAATCATTCATTCATAAACTGGATCCTAGAACAAAAATTTTACTGTCTCTTGTTTATATAGTTAATTTGTTTTTAATAGATAAATTTAAAGGATATATTTTTATAACAGCTTTTACGCTTTTTATAATTTTTATATCTGGTATTAAAATGAAATATATCTATAAAAGCTTAAAGCCTATATTATTGCTTATAATATTTACTGGGGCATTAAATATCTTTATGACACCAGGAGCTGCGGCACCCTTATTTCATTGGAGCTTTATACATATATACAAGGAAGGGCTCGTTTTAGCAGCATTTATGTCTATAAGATTAATATTTCTCATAATAGGTACGTCTATGCTTACATACACGACCTCACCAATTGAGCTCACAGATGGAATTGAGAAATTGTTGACCCCATTTTCAAAAATAGGACTTCCAGCACATGAATTTGCAATGATGATGACAATAGCTCTCAGATTTATACCTACTTTAATAGATGAAACGGATAAAATAATGAAGGCACAAATGGCAAGAGGTGCAGACATTGATTCTGGAAACATAATAAAGAAAGCCAAAAGTCTTATACCTATACTTGTACCTTTATTTATAAGCTCATTTAGAAGAGCAGATGAGCTTGCAATGGCAATGGAATCAAGATGCTATAGAGGCGGAGAAGGAAGAACAAGAATGAAGCAGTTAAAATTTACCTCACGGGATTGTGTAGCAGTATTTTTCAGTGTAGTTTTAGTTGGAGTTTCAGTTTTAAGCAATTACTTATAAATAGGTGTTATTATGAAAAATGTTAAATTGACATTAGAATATGATGGTACTAACTATTGTGGATGGCAAAAGCAAAAGAATGTTGTTACTGTTCAAGAAGAGGTAGAGAAAATAATAGGTGAAATAACAGGAGAGAAAATTGATGTTATTGGTTGTAGCAGAACTGACTCTGGAGTTCACGCAAAAGCCTATACATGCAATTTTAAGACAAACACAGTTATACCGCCTGAGAAGTTTTATCTCGTACTAAATTCAGTATTGCCAGATGATATAGTAGCTCTCAATTCTGAGGAAGTACCAATGGATTTTCATTCACGTTTTGATAACAAAGGAAAAACTTATAGCTACACCATTTTAAATAGACTACAAAGAGCAGCTATTGACAGAAATTATGTTTATCAATATGGGCATAAATTAAATTGTGATCTTATGCGTGAGGCAACTAAATATATTTTGGGAACTCATGACTTCACATCATTTAAGAGCACGGGCAGTAAAGTTAAGTCTAATATTAGAACCATATATGAAGCCAGAATCGTAGAGGATGAGAATAAAGTAATTTTTTATGTTACGGGTGATGGTTTTTTGTACAATATGGTGAGAATAATAGTAGGAACACTTTTAGAAGTAGGAGAAGAAAAGATAACTCCTCTAAATGTGAAAACTATTGTAGAATCAAAGGATAGGACAAAAGCAGGAAGAGTCGTTCCAGCTAAGGGGTTATGTCTTGAAAAAGTTATGTATTAAATTATATTATAGTGAGCGTGATTATTGACATGACTGCCAGGTTATAGTATAATTTAAATGTTTGTTAAATGATTAAAAGATCCACTAGCCCCGGATCTTAGACATAGAAGAAACTCGTAGAATAGAAACAGATTTGTTGAAGGAGGAAAAACCATGAAATCGTACTTAGCGAAACCACAGGAAATCGAAAGAAAATGGTATGTTATTGATGTTGCAGGTAAGCCACTTGGAAGAGCTGCAAGTCAAATAGCTTCAATTTTAAGAGGAAAAAATAAGCCAATATACACTCCAAATGTTGATACTGGAGATTACGTAATAGTTTTAAATGCAGAAAAAGTTCTTTTAACAGGAAAAAAAGCAGATCAAAAAATGTTTAGACACCATACTTTATATCCAGGTGGATTAAAGGAAATGTCATATAAAGATGCAATTGCTAAGAAAGCTGACTTCGTATTCTATGAAGCAGTTAGAAGAATGCTTCCAAGCGGTGTATTAGGAAGAAAAATGATTAAGAAATTAAAAGTATATAAAGGCGAAGAGCATAATAATGAAGCTCAAAAACCTGAAGTTTTAGAGTTGAAATATTAATTAAACGCCGGAAGGAGGATTTAAAATGGCAAAAGTACAATATATGGGAACAGGAAGAAGAAAAGAAGCAGTAGCTAGAGTTAGACTTGTACCTGGTGAAGGTAAAGTTGTAATAAATAAGAGAAGTGCAGAAGATTATTTTGGACTTGAAACTTTAAGATTTATAGTTAATCAACCTTTAAATCTTACAGGAACTAAAGGAAAATTCGATGTTTTAGTTAATGTACATGGTGGTGGATTCACAGGCCAGGCAGGAGCTATAAGACACGGAATTTCAAGAGCTTTATTAAAGGCTGATGAAACTTTAAAAGGTGAACTTAAAAAAGCAGGATTCTTAACAAGAGATCCAAGAATGAAGGAAAGAAAGAAATACGGTCTTAAAAAGGCAAGAAGAGCACCACAATTCTCAAAGAGATAGTCTATATTACATATGGATTAATAGAAAGCTTACAATTTGTAGTGTTTCAAAAGTTGTGGGAAATGTTAAAAGGATGTTGTTATCACTAGCAGCATCCTTTTATTTAATTAAATAGGTATAACTTAATATTTTTCAGGGGAGCTTGTTTTCAGGCTGAGAGGAAGTAATTGAACTTCGATCCATATACCTGATTTGGATAATGCCAACGTAGGAAATAGGTTACTTGATTTACTGGAGAGAATGCCAAAGGGTATTCTCTTTTTTATTTTAAGGAAAAGTAATTTATATATTAAAAATACAATTTTTGGAGGGATGAAAAATGCTTAAGGAAAGACTTGAAAATGTGAGAGGGACAAATCCTTTGATACATAATATAACAAATTATGTTACTGTTAATGATTGTGCAAATATTCTTCTTGCCTGCGGGGCTTCACCGATTATGGCAGATGATATTGGGGAGGTAGAGGAGATTACATCCATTTGCAGAGGGCTTAATATTAATATAGGTACTCTTAATGAAAATACTATTGAGTCAATGCTTAAAGCTGGAAAAATGGCGAATAAGTTAAAGCATCCAGTTATTTTAGATCCTGTGGGAGTGGGTGCTTCAAAACTTAGACGTCAAACTGCTTTAAAATTGCTTGAGGAGGTTAAATTCACTGTTATTCGTGGAAATATCTCTGAGATAAAGGTACTTGCCTTGGGTCAAGGTATAACTAAAGGTGTAGATGCTGATGTCAATGATAAAGTAAAAGATGATACATTAGATAATGTAATTAATTTTGCTAAAGGATTTTCTAAAAAAACGGGTGCTGTGATTGCAATTACAGGAGCCATTGATATTATAGCTAATGAAAGCAAGGCGTATGTTGTAAGGAATGGTAATCCTAATATGAGTAAAATTACTGGTACAGGTTGCATGTTAAGCGCAATGACAGCAGCATATATAAGTGCGAATGTTGATAGTCCATTAGAAGCAACCTTAGCTTCGGTTTGTGCTATGGGGATTTGTGGAGAGCTTGCATATAACAGACTGTCTAAAAGGGATGGCAATTCTTCTTACAGAAATTATATTATCGATGAAGTTTTTAATTTAGATGGTGATAAATTAGATGATGCTGCAAGGTATGAAAGCTATTAAAATTATGTAAGGAAATGAGGTTTTGAAGTTGATTAAAAAGATATTAACTATTGCGGGTTCAGACTGTAGTGGTGGAGCAGGTATTCAAGCTGACATCAAGACCATTACAGCACATAAAATGTATGCAATGAGTGCCATTACAGCATTAACTGCACAAAATACAACAGGAGTTTATGGAATCATGGAAGCGACTCCAGAATTTGTTGAAAAACAGCTTGAGTGCATATTTACTGATATTTGTCCAGATGCAGTAAAGATAGGGATGGTATCTAGTGGTGAAATCATTAATGTTATAGTAAAAAAGCTTAGGGAATATAAAGCAGAAAATATAGTAATTGATCCTGTTATGGTAGCTACTAGTGGAAGCAAACTATTATCTGATCAAGCTATGGAAAAACTTATAACATGTCTTTTGCCGCTTGGAACTTTAATAACTCCAAATATACCTGAAGCTGAAGTGCTCTGCGGCTTTAAAATTAAAAGTGAACAGGATATGGTAAGAGCAGCAAAGAAAATTTCTGAAAAAATTAATGTAGGAATTTTAATTAAAGGTGGGCACTTAGTGGATAATGCAACTGATTTATTTTATAAAAATGGATATATTGAGTGGTTTAAATTAGAGAAAATAGATAATCCTAATACACATGGAACAGGGTGTACTCTATCGTCGGCTATTGCTTGTAATTTAGCACAGGGCATAAGTATTAGCGAAAGTATTAAAAATGCAAAAGAATATTTGACAGGGGCACTTAGAGCAGGACTTGATTTAGGAAAGGGTTCAGGTCCTCTTGAACATACCTATAAACTAAAAAATTGGTGAAATTCAAAGATTAAAAGGAGAGGTGGTAATTCCACCTTTTTGTTAATTTAGTAATATATATATATAGTGATTACATAAGTAAATAATAGGATGATTATTTTATCTTCTATATTTTATTGCAGTATGATATAATATTATGGGTTATGTTGTTGGTTTATAGGGGTTAAAAATGAGATTAAAGCTTTAGGTTATAATGTTTAAATTACTAAATAAAAAATATAAATATTGTAGGAGGAGTATTATGTTTAGTTTATCCCCAAAAGATGATAAATTTTTTGACCTTTTTATTGAAAACTCAAATACTATCTATGAAACTTCTTTATTATTTAGAGATTATGTAAATAATCCAGAAGATAGCGAGAACAAATTGAAAGTTATAAAAGATATGGAACACAAAGGCGATCATCAGCAGCATAATATTATAAACGAATTAAATAAAACTTTTGTAACCCCATTTGACAGAGAAGATATTTACAGTGTCGCTACACTTATGGATGATATTATTGACCTTATGGAAGCAAGTAGCAGTAGATTTGTAATGTTTGATGTTCATAACACTACAGAAGAAGCTAAATTTCTTGCAGAATTAGTTGTTAAAGCAGCTGAAGAAATTATAACCTTAATGACTGAATTTAAGAACATGAAAAAAAGTAAAAAATTGCAGGAATGTATAGTAAATTTAAATAAAATAGAAGAAGAAGGGGACTTGAATTTCAGAAGAGCAGTAAGAATCTTATTCACAGAATACACTGATCCGAAAGATTTTCTTCATGTAATAAAGTGGAGAGAGATATATCAATATATGGAAAGAACTTTAGATGCATGCGAAACATTAGCTAATGTTATAGAAGGAGTTGCTATGAAGAATGCTTAATTCTGCTGTGCTTATAACAATTATTATTGTAATTTTGGCTATATCATTCGATTTTCTTAATGGTTTTCACGATAGTGCTAACGCTATAGCAACATCAGTTTCAACAAGAGTTTTAAGCATGAAATCTGCAGTTATTATGTCTGCTATTTTGAATTTTTTAGGAGCATTCATGAGTGATAAGGTAGCTAAAACTGTTGGAGATGGTATAATAGATCCTTCTAAAATAGTACCTAGTGTTATAATAGTTGCACTTATTGCAGCGATTATATGGAACTTAATTACATGGTATTTGGGAATACCAAGTAGCTCTTCTCATGCACTTATAGGTGGACTTATTGGTGCAGCAGTAATGTATAAGACTAGCTTTGGTGTTGTAAATTGGATTGGATTCTTTAATAAAATAGTACTTTGGTTATTTTTATCACCTGTAATAGGTTTTGTTGTTGGATATATATTTATGATATTAATTGAGTGGCTATTTCATCGCTCTAAACCCGCATTTGTAAGCAGAGTATTCTCTAAAGCACAAATTGTATCAGCTATGCTTATGGCTTTAAATCATGGTGGAAATGATGCACAAAAATCAATGGGTGTAATAACAATGGCACTTATGAGTTCTGGTCTTCTTAGCTCCTTTACTGTGCCGGCATGGGTTAAAGCAGCATGTGCAATTGCAATGGCATTTGGTACATCCTTTGGAGGCTATAGAATTATAAAAACTATGGGTATGAATATGGCTAAATTAGCGCCTGTAAATGGATTTGCTGCAGAAACAGGTGCAGCCGCTGTAATATTTTCAGCTACCATGTTCCATGCTCCAGTAAGTACAACACAAATAATTTCAACATCAATAATGGGTGTTGCCGCATCTAAAAGAATATCCTCAGTAAGATGGATGGTTGCAAAGGATATTCTTATAGCATGGATTATAACTATGCCAGTATGTGCGGGTATTGCAGCATTATTAGCACTTTTTATAAGATAACTTGATAATATTATAGTACATAGAAGTTAATATCAATCTATGCAATGTTAAATGCATATTAAAATATACGAAACTCCTTAACATTTTAGTTTTAAAGCGAATATTTTTAGTTTTTTTGCCAAAAATATATATAAAATTAAACAGTGTTAAGGAGATAATAGTATGTTAAAAAGAGATAATTTTTTTAAGGTGTTTATAAAAGTTTTCAGCGTTTTTATAGCTGTAACTTTTGTATTTTCAGTAATGCCTAACAATGTAAATGCAAAAACGGGAAAAAAAATTATACTGATAGATCCAGGGCATGGAGGTATTGATGGCGGTGCTAATTTAAAGGATGGTACTTTGGAAAAGGATATAAACCTTGCAATAGGATTAAAACTTAAGAAAAACCTTGAAAAAAAATATAAGGTTGTTATGACAAGAGAAGAAGATAAAGGACTTTATTCCGAAAATACTAGTACCATAAGAAAGAAAAAAGAAGAGGATTTAAATAACAGATGCAAACTTAAGAGTACTTCAAAGTGTGATGTTTTTTTAAGCATTCATCTAAACATGTTTCCGCAGTCGCAGTACAATGGAGCGCAGGTTTGGTATGCTAACAATGATGCAAGTAAAAAACTAGCAGGTATACTTCAGAGTAATTTTAAAGAAAACCTTAATAAAAATAATAAACGAAAAGAAAAGGTTTCAATTAATGATTACAGAGTATTAAGAAATAGCGGAGAAGTTCCGTCTGTTATTATAGAATGTGGATTTCTTTCTAATCCCGATGAAGCTGCTAAGCTCAAAGATGGAGGCTATCAGCAAAAGTTAGCAGATACTATTGAACAATCATTAAATGAATTTTTTAATAAATAGAATATGTACTATTTCAAAATAAAGGCTTGATATGTCTTTATTTTGTTTTATCTTATGGGTATAATAAAATTTGAGAAGGTGTTGTATATGCGAGAAATAGATTCAAAAGTAATAACAGAAGTGGTAAAGAAATTATGCATAGAGACGAACTATTATTTACCACAAGATATAAAAGAAAAAATAAATAAGTATTATGAAGAAGAAGAATGGGATATAGCAAAAGATGTGCTAAATAATATAAAAGAAAATATCGATATATCTTATGACGAAAATGTACCAATATGTCAGGATACTGGTATGGCATGTGTTTTTTTGGATATAGGACAAGAGGTTCATGTAATAGGAGAGTTAATTGAGGACGCTGTAAATGAAGGTGTAAGACAAGGATATAACGAAGGTTATTTAAGAAAGTCGGTAGTTAAAGATCCTTTAAGAAGGGTAAATACCAATGACAATACTCCAGCAATAATACATTATAATATAGTTAAAGGTGATAAAATAAAGGTAACATTAGCACCAAAGGGGTTTGGCTCTGAAAATATGAGTAAAATAAAGATGCTTAAGCCTGCAGAGGGAATTGAAGGTGTAAAAAAATTTATTTTGGATACTGTTGAAGAGGCTGGACCTAATCCATGCCCACCTATGGTGGTTGGAGTTGGCATTGGAGGTACTTTTGAGAAAGCCGCGTTTTTAGCTAAAAAAGCACTTATAAGGCCTATAGATGTACATAATGAAGACGAGTTTTATAAAGAAATAGAAGAAGAAATGCTATACAAAATAAATAAGCTTGGAATAGGACCTCAAGGATTTGGAGGAAGAACTACCGCTATTGGCGTAAATATAGAAACCTATCCAACACATATAGCAGGTCTTCCGGTTGCTGTAAATATTAGTTGTCATGTAACTCGTCATAAAAGCGAAGAAATTTAGGGAGGCTTTTATTATGGAAAAATTAATAACTTCTCCAATTAGACAAGAAGAAATACAAGATTTAAGAGCTGGGGATAGAGTGCTTATAAGTGGATACATTTATACAGCAAGAGATGCAGCGCATAAGAGACTTATAGAACTTCTAAACGAGGGAAAAGATCTTCCTATTGATATTCAAAATCAGATTATATACTATGCTGGGCCAACACCTGCAAAACCAGGGAAGGTAATAGGATCTGCTGGTCCTACAACTAGTGGTAGAATGGATGCATTTGCTCCAAGGCTTCTTGATATGGGTTTAAAGGGCATGATAGGTAAAGGAGCAAGGTCAAAGGAGGTTGTTGAATCTATTATTAAAAATAAGGCAGTGTATTTTGGAGCAGTAGGGGGAGCAGCTGCACTTATTTCAAAATCTATAGTGGAATCTAAAATTATAGCTTACAGTGATTTAGGATCTGAGGCTATAAGAAAGCTTAAAGTAATAAAATTTCCTGCAGTAGTTATAATTGATACCGTTGGAAATAATCTTTATGAAATAGGAAGAAAAAGTTACCTGGATAAATTTGTGCACGAATAAAATACTCAGTGGTGAAATAGTTACAGGAAACCTTGAAAGGAGTATAGTAGAGAAGTTACTTCTCGTCAATTACTATGGGTGATAATAATATATTAGAACAAAATGATACTAAAAATTCTTTGAGGAGATTTCTTTTAGATAAGTATAAAATGACAGTAGTAGTTGTGTCAGTAGATCATGTAGGTATTAATGGTAATAATTATTCAATTGATACGACAGTTGACAAAATAAGTACCACAATTTCGCAAAAATTTGTAACTACAGTATTTCTTAAGATTATAAAGATCATAGAAGAAGTACCTGTGATATTTATAGTTATTGATGAAGATTCATCTAGAGTAGCAAATGTAATAAAAGACATAAAGGAAAGAAATTTTATCAGAGCATACATGGATGTAGAGGTCTTTGATAGAAATGAAGAAAGTGTTTTAAAAGAAAGAATAATGGGATAAACAATAATCACGGGGGTTTGAAAATTTCAAAACCCCCGTAATTAGCTATTGAACATCTATATTATACTTTTTACATTTTAAAGATACAGTTCTATGAGTTATTCCTAGAATTTTTCCAACCTTATTGTAGCTTTTATATTTTTTCATAGCGATAGTTAAAATTATTTTTTCATAGTCTTCTAATTTTAAAAGTGGACTATTATCATCAATCTTTACAATGTCGTTTTGAGGAGCAATATTTGTTATATAAAATGGTAGGTCCTTCAACATTATTACTCCATCGTCGCACATGTTTATAGATCTTTCTATAATATTTTCAAGTTCTCTTATATTTCCCGGCCAGTTATAATTCATAAAACATGAAAGACAACTTTCTTCAATTTTCTTTACCGGTTTATTGAGTTTTTTACTTATGTTATTTATAAAGTGCTCAACTAAAAGATTTATATCTTCTTTTCTTTTCCTTAGAGGGGGAAGAAATATGGAAAGTACGTTTAATCTATAGTATAAATCTTCCCTAAACTCACCAGTTTTAAGCATTTCTTCAAGGTTTCTGTTAGTTGCGGCTATAATTCTAACATCTACCTTTTGGGTTTCAATACCACCAACGCTTTCAAATTCTCGTTCTTGAAGTACTCTAAGAAGTTTAACCTGCATTGATTTAGGTATATCACCAATTTCATCGAGAAATATTGTTCCTGTATTTGCTATAGCGAATTTTCCAGGTTTAGACTTAACAGCACCTGTAAAGGCACCTTTTTCATAGCCAAAAAGTTCACTTTCTATTAAATTTTCAGGTATTGCAGCACAGTTAACTCTTACAAATGGCTTGTCCTTTCTTGGGCTTCCATTATGAATAGCTTTTGCGATAAGTTCTTTACCAGTACCACTTTCGCCTCTTATCAAAACTGTAGAAGTTGAATCTGCTGCCTTATCAGCTGTTATAAGAACATCTCTAAGAGAGCTGCTGTTGCCTATTATATTATTAAAGGAAGCACTAAGCTTATTGTGTCTTTTAAGCTCATCCTTATAGTAATTAAGTTCTTCCTCTGATTTTTCAAGCTCTTTTGCCATTTTTATAATCTCATCTGCTTCTTTAGAAATTGAGATTACACCTTTGAAGGTTTCTCCTATAAAAATTGGCACAACTGTACATATGATACCTACATTATTTTTAGTATAGACTACATTTTCAATAGGCTTTTTTGAGTTGAAGACTTTCATTCTATATCCATCAGGTGAAATTTTCATAAGGTCTTTTCCAAGTACATCCTCTGATTTAATGTTAAGGCATTTTTCGTAAGTTGGATTTATGTAAGAGATTTTTCTGTTTTCGTCGATAAAACATATTAGATCATGGGAAGTTTCTAGTATTTTTTGAAAGCGTTCGTTAAGCTCTTTTATGCCTACCAGCTCTGAAATATCTTGAAATACACATAAAGCGCCAATAACATTATTGTTTGAGATTATAGGGCAGCAGTTAGATATTACTATATGTTTGTTTATGTGTTGAGTTTTTCCTAGCTTTTTCTCTTTAGTTTTTATAACAAGAGGAGTATCTGAAGTTGGAATAATATCTAATACTGGCATACCAATAACACTTTCAATGTTTTTATCCATAATGTTAAGAGCGTAGTCATTTATAGAAGTTATATTGCAATTTATGTCTACCACTATAATACCCATAGGTATGTTTTCAAGTACATTTTCATTGACTAATGTACTTTCTTCAATTATTGCATCTATATTTGAAAAAGACTTAATATTCTCACCGAGGCTTTTAGTTATATAATTACTCAACTCTATAACAGCCCTTTGACCATTTGTAGTATCTTCGAAGCAGGAAATTTCTACAAGTTCATTTTCTTTGATTTTAAGAGAAAGTAGTGCCAGCATACTTATTGCAATTGGTTCTTTAGCGTTCATTTGCTTTACATATAAATTAATACCGTATTTTTCTTTAAGCTTAGATGCTTCGTGAACTATCATTGCTGCAATTCTAGTGTGAACTCCGTTTTTAATATTTACTGTAATACAATTTTTAAACATAGCAATCCTTTCTTATGAATGCATTTTAAAATGATAAAGTAGTTTATTTTAAAATTATTGATAAAAATAATCAAAATTCCTAAAAAGGTATGATAATTTTTATCAAGTATATTGTACACCTAAAATAGAGGAATAGCTATATAAATTTTGGTGAAAATAAATATAAAACCAATAAAATAAAATATATATGATAAAAAGTATCAAGTTGTGAAAATTAAATTCGACATAAATAAGTTAAATATATATAGGTATAATTTACATAGACATAAAAAATAGCATGTCTGAATACCTTTAATATAGGCGATGCTTTAAGGTTTTGTGTTAAAGCTTAATTAATTAAAAAAAATGTAATATAGTAATTTGATCAAGTTGGCATGATAATTGCTATATATATTTATACAATAATGAATGTATTTGATAGGAGGATAACAATGATAAAAAAAGGAATATCTGCCTCAAAAGGATATGCTATAGGACATGTTTTTATTAAAGCCGATAATGAAGTTAAAATAGTTGAAAAAAAGATAAGTGATATAGAAAGCGAAAAAGCTAGACTCCAAGGTGCAGTTGAAAAAGCAAGAGAGCAACTCACAAAAATCAAAGAAAAAGCAGAAAAAGATTTAGGTGCTGATAAAGCAGCAGTATTTGAAAGTCATATGATGTTTCTTGATGATCCAGATTTTATTGGTTCAGCAGAAAATATAATCTCAGACGAAATGATTAATGCTGAAAAAGCACTTGAAAACGTAATGAAAAATTATGTAGCAATCTTTGAAGGCATTGAAGATGAATATGTAAAAGAGAGAATTGCAGATGTAAAGGATGTTGGAAATAGAGTTTTACAAAACCTTGCAGGAAACGATATGACTTCTCTTGCAGATGTAGATAATAACACAGTTGTAGTTGCACATGATTTAACACCATCAGATACAGCTCAACTTGATAAAAATAGAGTAATAGGTTTCTTAACAAATATAGGTGGAAGAACTTCACACAGTGCTATAATGGCAAGAACACTTGAAATACCAGCTGTTGTTGGTCTTCAAGACATAGTAGAAAGTGTTAAGAACGGAGATACAATAGTAGTAGATGGAGCAGAAGGGATTGCTATAATAAATCCTGATGAAGCTACATTAAAAGAGTATGAAGCTAAAAAAGCAGAATATGAAAAGAAACAAGAAAAATTAAGAGAACTAATAAATGTTGAAACAAGAACTAAAGAAGGAAAAAGAGTTGAAGTTTGCGGTAATATAGGAAAGGCTAAAGACGTAGAGGCTGTTCTTCAAAACGGTGGAGATGGAGTAGGTCTTTTCAGAACAGAATTCTTATACATGGATAGAGATCAAATGCCTACAGAAGATGAGCAATTTGAAGCTTATAAAGCTGTAGTAGAAAAAATGGGCGAAAAACCAGTTGTAATTAGAACTTTAGATATAGGTGGAGATAAAAAGCTTCCATACTTACCTCTTCCAGAAGAAATGAATCCATTCCTTGGATACAGAGCTATAAGACTTTGCCTTGGAAGAAAGGATATCTTCAAAATTCAATTAAGAGCGCTTTTAAGAGCTTCTGTATATGGAAACTTAAAAATAATGTTCCCTATGATATCTTCACTTGAAGAATTCTTAAGTGCTAAAGAAGTTCTTAAAGAATGTATGGGCGAACTTGATAAAGAAGGAAAGAAATACAACGCTAAACTTGAAACAGGAATCATGGTTGAAATCCCAGCAGCTGCTGTTAATTCAGAAGAACTTGCGAAATATGTTGATTTCTTTAGTATAGGAACTAACGATCTTATACAATACACTTTGGCAGCAGATAGAATGAATGAGAAGGTTTCATACCTTTACAATCCAATGCACCCTGCTGTACTTAAATTAATCAAAATGACAATTCAATCTGCACACAAAGAAGGAAAATGGTGTGGAATGTGCGGAGAAATGGCTGGAGATGAAAAAGCAATACCAACTCTAGTAGAGTATGGCTTGGATGAATTCTCAATGAGTGCATCTTCAATCTTAACAGCTAAAGAATTGATAATGAAAGCCTAAAAAAATCATTTTATATAAAGTTTTTTGCATTATATTTTGCAAGGAGTATTTATGGAGATTTTTATAATCTCTGTAGATACTCTATTTTTTATACAAAAATAAGCCCCGAAGGGCTTTGATTATTATATTACTGAACTTGAGAATCTGTTATATTATTAAATAAAATATAATCTTTTCTAGCAGGTGAAAAATCATCTGCAGGAACATTGAATATATAGTAAGATTGAAGAGTTTGGTTATTTGATCTAAGATCATACCAATTGTTAAAGTTATTAACTTCACTTGCAGTTAAAGAATATTTTCTTATAGTTGAATTTTTCATTAGTAAAGTTAAAGTATTGTTTCTTTCTTCTACAGGAACATCGTCGGAAATAATTTCAAAAGATTCTATGGTAGTAAAGTATACAGTACGTCTTATAACAGATGAGGAGGCATCTACTGGTAAGTTAAATGTGTAAGAGTCAGAGAAAGTACCGCCATTTGCCCTAAGATTGTACCAATTTGTGAATTTAGTGAATTCATCTTTTGTTATAGTATACTGTCTTGTAGTTGAGTCCTGCATAAATATAGTTAAATTAACAGTATTATTTTCTACGGTAACATTGCAGGAAGCTGTTTTACCATTATCAGTAGTAGCAGTAACAGTAACAGTTCCAGGTTTTACAGCTGTAATTTTACCAGAAGCATCAACAGTAGCAATTGAAGGATCACTTGAAGTCCAGGTTACATTTTTATCTACTGCATCAGTAGGTGTAATAGTAGCAGTTAAAGTATCATTAGCACCCACAGTTAAATTATCAGTAGTTTTGTTTAGTGATATTGTAGTGTTGGAATCTTTTACATTAACCGCACAAGAAGAGGTTAAATTGCTACCATCATTAGTAGTGGCAGTAATAATAGCTGAGCCGGCTTTTACAGCTGTAACTTTACCAAAAGTATCAACATTGGCAATTGAAGGATCACTTGAGGTCCAAGTTAGTGATTTATCAGGAGCGTTATCTGGAACTACTACTTGTGATAAAGTATCAGTTTGTCCAACGGTTAATGTTTCTGATGTTTTATTTAAGGTTAAATTTTTGTCTAGTTGAATTAGATAACCAGAATCATCTATATCGAATGCATCCAGTGTAGAATTATTTCCTAAATCAATTTGTACAACATGAACACCTTCAGTTAAATTATTTTCTTGAAATCCTAAAGCTTGAGGTATTAGAGAGCCTTTTATTTGATCAAATTGACCTATTTTTGTACCATCAACAGTTACAAAGTTAGAATTACTTCTATCTGGATTATAACTCATTAAAATTCTAAATTTAGAACCGTAAAATTTAATTAGTGCAGTTCCAATACCATATTTTGTTGAACCATTGTAATATACATTAGATGGGTAATCATTAAATGATCCTTTAAATAACATTTTTGGATTAGTATCGTCATATCTTGCCCAACCTACTTCTGGATGAAATAGTTGATTTCCAACTTTAGCGCTATTTACAGCAGTACCATTTAGATTAGAGGTACCTATTTCAATAGCGTCACTATTATTAGTAGCGAAAACATTTGTGAAGCAACCTAAAATTACAATTAAAAAGACTAAAAAGAAGACTTTTATTCTTTTATTCATAGTTTTCCTCCTGTATTTTTTTACTGAACTTGAGAATCTGTTATATTATTAAATAAAACATAATCTTTTCTAGCAGGTGAAAAATCATCTGCAGGAACATTGAATATATAGTAAGATTGAAGAGTTTGATTATTTGATCTAAGATCATACCAATTGTTAAAGTTATTAACTTCACTTGTAGTTAAAGAATATTTTCTTATAGTTGAATTTTTCATTAATAAAGTTAAAGTAGTGTTTCTTTCTTCTACAGGAACATCGTCGGAAATAATTTCAAAAGATTCTATGGTAGTAAAGTATACAGTACGTCTTATAACAGATGAGGAGGCATCTACTGGTAAGTTAAATGTGTAAGAGTCAGAGAAAGTACCACCATTTGCTCTAAGATTGTACCAATTTGTGAATTTAGTGAATTCATCTTTTGTTATAGTATATTGTCTTGTAGTTGAGTCCTGCATAAATAGAGTTAAATTAACAGTATTATTTTCTACGGTAACATTGCAGGAAGCTGTTTTACCATTATCAGTAGTAGCAGTAACAGTAACAGTTCCAGGTTTTACAGCTGTAATTTTACCAGAAGCATCAACAGTAGCAATTGAAGGATCACTTGAGGTCCAGGTTACATTTTTATCTACTGCATCAGTAGGTGTAATAGTAGCAGTTAAAGTATCATTAGCACCCACAGTTAAATTATCAGTAGTTTTATTTAGTGCAATATTTGTAGCATTATCAACAGATACCTTTTGATGAGTTACTTCTGATATATTTCCAGCTTTATCTATTGCTGCAATGTGGACATAAAAATCATTTTTATATGAATTATTCAAAGTATAATTTGTTGAAGTTGTAGTAATTGTATTACTAGGGATTGTATCAGAATTTTGATCCACTACAATAGAATAACCGGCTATACCAGTTGTAACAGTTCCCGTTTTTGTATCTGAATCTACTTTTGTCCCATCATTTTTTCCTGTTGCTTCAACATAATAATCATAAGTACTTCCGTTGTCTGTAGATGAATAATTTAGGGAAATTTGATTTTTGAAAGTATCGTTAGTTACGGAATTTATAACAGGTTTACTTGGTGCATCTACATCTTGGCCTTTATGATCATCCCAAGAAGTTTGATCTGTTACTTGTGCTAGATAAAATAAGGTATTTGCAAGTAATTTTTGTTCATCAGAGGTTGCTTGTCCGTTCGAATGTCCTGTTTGTATAACTCCTGTATTATTCCAAGTACTTAAATAGAAGTTTCCAGGATTAATCATGTCATCAGCAGTATAAGATTTATGAGTGAATCTTACCCAAATATCTCCGTATGATATTTGAGAATTATGTGTTACAGGTACAGATAAGTTGTTACCAATTTTCCAAGGAAAATTCACTAACAAACCTGTTTTTACTGTAGTAAGATTAGACGTTGTAGAACCAGGTGACAAAATTGTTCTACCATCACCAACTGCTGCACCTGTATATAACTTAGCATCTGATGGGAATTTTACGTTTGCGTAATTGTCTAGATTTGAATAATTTTGATTTATGCTGTCATGTCCAAAAAGAACACCTTTGCCGCTTTTTATAAATGATTCAACTACAGCTTCCGAAGTCGCATTTAAGCCTTCAGAATTATTACTATCCCATGAACCAAGCATAATAACATCATACTCATTTCCATTACTATCTTTTATATTAGGATTAGAGTTAAAAGTACTTAGCGGGATTTCATCAACTTTTATAATTCCTTTTCCATATCCGTTTATATCGTCTGTATTAGAAGTTTCCATCCACCCCTTAAGGTTGTTTCCTAAGTCCGGATAAATATTTAATACATGAATTTTATCTGTATTTGTACCTTTACAAGGGATAGTTTGAAATTGTGTGTCGGTTGATTTTTTGGAATACAGCTTATAGGAATAATCTTGAGACGCACCAGACATATTCCATTTTAAATCATTGTAATTTCCTTCATTATTAGGTGTGACGGTTAAATCTAGTTGAGGTGTACTTGCTGGTGTTGTAGTATCAGCAGAAACGTTATTAGTAGTTGTTGTAAATGAAAAAACAAATGCAGCTATTATTAAGGTACTAAAAATTCGTTTTGTTTTCATGAAATCACCCTTTACTTTTAATTTTTTGTAATACAACAGAATGTAACACATATTTTATTATATATGTAATAAAAATGAAATTCAAACATAAAATTACCATAATATACATAAATATAGGGATAGTGCCAAATAACCGCTTTTTACTAATAAAATATAGAATGGTTTTAGTTAATTTTAATTACACTGTAAACATATTTTGTATTGCCACGATAAACAATAGTATATATACTAGAATACATAAGGCAAAAAGGTGATATTAAATGGATAAATCGAAAAAAATTTACAAAAAAGCTCTTTTAAGTTTTGAAAAAGGACATATAGATAAAGCAATTCAATTGTGTGAAGAATGCATATCAATGGATATAAATAATAGTGCGGCATTGGATCTTAAGGGAATGCTGTGCTATTTTAAGGGCAATTTAAATGAAGCTAAGACAGTGTGGAAGCTTAATGTGAATGCTAATAGAGATGTATCGGCAAAAAAATATTTAGAAGATACAATAGAAGATGAGGCGAGGTTAAATTACTATATAATAGCACTTAAACGTATAAAAAATGTAGAAATAAAAGAAGCCTTGGAACTTTTAGATAAGTGTTCAGAGAGCTCATATAATTGTATAAATGTTGATAATCATAAGGCTATTTGCTATATAAGGCAGGGAAGATATCAGAAAGCCATTGAAAGCATTGAAAAGGTGCTTAAAGTTGATGCAAATAACGAAATGGCACTTAAAAGCAGAAAAGAATTAATAGATTTAGGTGTTATAAAAGGTGCTTTTAATATGAAAAAGGTATATAAGCCTGCGGCAGCTATTGTTGTAATACTTCTTTTGGTGTTAGGTACCGTTGAAATAAAAAACTATATTAAAAATAATAGAACCCAGACTAAAAAGACTATAATGAAAAAAACAGCCCCAAATAAAACTGTTAAAAAGGAAGTTAAGAAGCCAGTTGAAAAACCTAAAGTACCAAAAAAGGAAGAGGTATTTAATACTGAAGAGCTTCAGACGGCAGTGAACAATAAGGATTTTAACAAGATTTATGATTACGAGGAAAAGTGGAAGGATAATAAAAATATTAAAGTTAATGATAAGATTTTGTTATCTAAGGCAATGGATATGCTTCTAGGTGATGGAGTTCAATATTTTTATAAGGCAGGTACAGACCTTATAAAAAACAAGAATTATGAGGGGGCGAAGGACAATCTTTTAAAAGCATATAAATATGGAGAAAAAAACTATCTTTATTCTGATATAATTTATTTTATTGCAGAAACCTATAAAAATACTAATGATGCTGAAAGTGCAATGAATTATTACAGTATGTATGATCAAAAATTTGAAAAGGGAAGTTATGAGGAAACTGTTCTTTATAATTTAGCTATTATGAATAAGGATGTAAATATTGACGTTGCAAAAAAATATGCTGAGAAGCTTTCAAATAATTACCCTAAATCAATTTATAATAACTCCAATATATCTGCTATAATTAATAAATAAGATAAATGCCTAGAAAAAATTTATATTATAAGGTTTATGTGCTTATAATATAGATAAATAAAAGATTGACATTATTTTGAGGCATGATAAAATATAAGTACACTATACCCTATAGGGGTATAAAGGAGGAGTAATAATGGTAAAAGAAATTAATGAGTCTATTTTTGATGAAGAAATAAAAACTTCAGGAGAGCCTGTAATAGTTGATTTTTGGGCTCCATGGTGCGGACCTTGCAAAATGCTTGGACCTATAATTGATGAATTATCTGAAGATCTTGATGGTAAAGCAAAATTTACAAAGGTTAATGTAGATGAGAATCCTGGAATAGCAAGTAAGTTTGGAATAGCAAGTATACCTACAGTTATGATATTTAAAGATGGAAATCCTGTTGAAACTTTAGTAGGTTTTAGACCTAAGCAATCAATCACAGCTTCTATAGAAAAGCACATGTAATAAGATGGAAAGATATGATATTGCTATAATCGGAAGTGGACCTGCTGGTTTAGCTTCCGCAATAAATGCAAAAACAAGAAATAAAAGTGTTATTGTTTTTGGCAGCAGTGATTTAAGTAAAAAATTAACCTTGGCGCCTGTAATAAATAATTATCTCGGATTTTATGGGATAAGAGGAGCTGAGCTTCAGGAAAAGTTTAAAGAGCATATAGATAATATGGGTATACAAATAGAAAATGTTAAAGTTAATAACATATATGCAATGGGAGAGTATTTTTCTATAATGACCAGCAAAGATACTTATGAAGCATCAAAAGTTATACTTGCCATGGGAATGGAGCATACAAAACCACTAAAAGGTGAAGATAAATTTTTGGGAAGAGGAGTTGGCTATTGTGCCACTTGTGATGCTCCTTTATACAAAGGTAAAATTGTAACCATAGTGGGGTATAATAAGGAAGCCGAAAGTGAAGCTAACTATTTAGCTGAACTAGCTTCAAAGGTATACTATGTTCCAAGGTATAAGGATGAATATCAGCTAGTTTCTGCAGTAGAGATTGTTAAGGATGTTCCTGTTGAAATTGTTGGCGACAAAAAAGTGGAAAAGCTTAAATTAAAATCAAGAGAACTTGAAACTGATGGAGTTTTTGTACTTAAGGATAGCGCGCCTCCAGAGCAGCTTGTCCCTGGTCTTTATGTTGAAGATGGACATATAAAGGTAAATAGAAAAATGGAGACTAATATTGATGGCTGTTATGCTGCAGGTGACTGTACAGGAAAGCCTTATCAATATATGAAGGCAGTTGGAGAAGGACAAGTAGCAGCACTTAATGCTGTGGAAAAATTATATACAAAAGCATAAGGATGATTTTTTTCATTTTACTGCTGAAGGCCTACTGAAAGGTTTTTGCAGTAAAGTGAAAGAAAAATCACCCTTATTTTTTTAGATATAAGATATACCTATATCAGCTATTCTTTATATGTTTTAAAAAATACATGGTTGCCTATAACTTTTACGTTTTCTTTTTGTATGTTATTCATCCATGAGGATGTTGATATTCTTGGGTTATAAAAATACATGGCTTTAGGTGTAGGATCCTTACCATGTAAAGCATCCATAACTGCATTGTAACATTCTTGATTTGGTGTTACCTCTATTTTACCATCTCTAATACATGAAAATGCATATTTTTGTTTAATTACATCACCTATGGATTTTGGAAACTCAGGATTTTGAAGCCTATTCAAAATTACTGAGGCTACAGCAACCTTCCCCTCATATGGTTCTGAACAGCTTTCAGCATATACCACCTGTGCCATTAAATTAATATCATTATTGGTGATATAAATAGAATTGCCATCTGGATTGAAGACTTGAACAGAATCTACTTTTTCATCATATAAGTTTTTCTCAACTTTATCATCTTTTACAATAGATAAAGGATTATAAGGTATTCCCTCCTTTGGTTTTAAAAGAATTTGTGCACTGCAGGTATTAGGTAGGCAGCACCAACTTAAAGTGAATAATATAATAGCCCAAATAAATTTTTTCATTAATCTTCCTCCTTTTATTCTACGAGGTTAGCTGACGGATTCGGTAAAGGCACAAACCTACGCATATATTATGCGATTCACCCCAAAAATTGGTTTCCCCGTTTTTAAAATTTAGGCTAATGATATTATGCACAAGATTATGAAAAAAATTCATTTAAATATAAAAAATCTAAAAGCATTGAAATTAGTCCTATAAGAGGTAAATTATTATTTAAATAGCTTGTTAAATTCCTTAAGATCCTCTTCTGTTTTGCTAAATTTGTATTCGGAATCACTATATAATTTATTTATTTCAGAAGTTGATAAGTAGGTATCAGATGAATTTTCTTCGTATGTTAAAGCAGGTACAAAAGAATTTATGTAAGATTTATAATCATTTACTGTCTTTTTTAGTGCACAGAAAATTTCAACTTTACTCTGAGGAATTGATAGACAATTTAGGCTCTGTTCAAAGTTATTAAGAGAAGATTCATTTTCTTCTACTTTTCTTAAGGCAGAGGTATATGATATCTTTTTATCCCTAGCATTTTCTGCATAAGAATTAAAATTAGTTACTATGGAATTAAACTGAGATACTAAATTAGGAAAACTTGAATTAAACTCATCTAACTCAGAGGTAGAAACAGCATTGTATTTTTTTAAGGCTTCTTTTTCAGAAAAATAGTGTTTTGAATTATATATAAGAGTTATGAATTTATCTATTTTTAGAAAATCTTTTTTTACACAATTTATTCTGGCGTAATTTTTAAGACAAGAAGTTCTATACTTATCTAAGGCATTAATAGAAGAGGTCAAATTGGGATCATCTGAATTATTTATACATAAAATAAGCTGTTTATAGGCTAAAATATTATCGTTCAAACCTATTTTTAAATCCTGAGTTACATACTTATACTTGTTTACTTGATGTAATTTGCTTAAATTCTTCTGAGTTTTAATAAGAAATGCGATGCTTTTTAAAGCTTGGGTTTTTGTTTTTTCTGTGTCAAAGGTTGGTGAGATGTTGTTTGCGCCGTTAATTGAAACTGCAATTTTATTTAAGGAATTTTCATAATCCCTGTAATAATTTATGATAAATACATTGTAGGTTATAAAGAATACAAGAATGCACGATAATATGGACGTAACCATTAATAGCGCTGTTTTTTTATTAAAAAAGTTTTTCTTCATGTATATCACTCCTTATGTATATAGTTATGTAAAAATCCATATATATATTCTTTTATTTACAAGGGTGGATTGGGCATTTATTAATAAAAAATTATAAATTTAAAATATATAATTTCATTTGCTTAGTGTATAATTAAGTGTGGGATTGTAATACATACGGAGGTGAAAAGTTTGGATATAATAGACATAATAGAGAACTCACTTAAGGGATTAAATATGTGGTCCATAGTTGATATACTAGTTGTTACATATATTTTTTATAAAACCTACAGCATAATAAAAGAAACGAGGGCTATGCAGCTATTAAAGGGTGTACTTTTGATAATTTTACTTATACCTTTAAGTGATATTTTTCATCTTACTATGCTAAATTGGATTCTTCAAAGGACCATAACTATTGGAGTTTTTTCTATGGTAATAATTTTTCAACCTGAAATAAGAAGAGCTCTTGAAAAAATAGGGAGAAGTGCGTTTGTTGAAGGTCACATTCTTCAAGATAAGGATACTGTGGAAAAGATATTAAGTGAAGTTGTTACTAGTGTTAAAAATTTAGCTGAAAGTAAAACTGGAGCTCTTATTATAGTAGAGCAGTCTACGGGATTAGAGGATATAATAGGTACCGGGACGAGGGTAGATGCTAAGGTGTCAGCAGCTTTACTTGAAAATATATTTGTTGTGAATACTCCGCTTCATGATGGAGCTACAATTATAAGAAATGACAGAATAGCAGCAGCAGGATGTTTTTTGCCACTTACTGCAAATAACGATATTAATAAAAAGTTAGGAACAAGGCATAGGGCAGGAATAGGCATATCTGAGAATTCAGATGCTTTAGTTATAATAGTATCAGAGGAGACGGGAAATATATCTTTAGCGATAAATGGAAGATTGACTAGAAATTACACTCCTCAAAAGTTAAAGGATATATTGATGAATATAATAATAAACAGATATACTAAAAAAATTACTTTTTGGGAGAAGGTGAAAGGGTGGAGAAAAAGACTAAACAAGAAATAGTAATTAGAATAATGTGTTTTATAGCGGCATTTTGTTTATGGCTTTACATAAGTAATTACGAAAATCCTATTAAAACTTATAAGATTAAAAATATTCCAGTAACTATAAATAACACAGATGTTTTAAAAGATAACAATCTCGCCCTGGCACCAAATCAAAAATTTCAAATTACTGTAACAATAAAGGGAAATGCGACAGATGTGTATAGAGTTAAGCCTAGTGAGTTTAAAATAGCAGCGGATATAAGCGCTTATGCTGTAAAGAAAGGTGAAAATAAGATTCCAGTAGAGATTGTTAAGTCTCCAGGAAATGTTAGCATAGTTCAGGAAGAAAATATGTGGGTTAATGTAAAAATTGATAAGATTATTAAAAAAAATGTTAGTGTTGTAATCAAAAAGCAGGCAAAAAGCAATTATTTAACAGGAATATATGATGCTTTTCCAACACCATCAAAGGTAAGTGTTTCAGGTGCATCAGAGATAGTTTTAAATGTGGATCATGTTGAGGGAATTGTGGATATTAAAAATGAGGATGAGGATAGTTTTGTATCAAAGGTTAAGCTTGAAGCTGTAGATGCTAAGGGAAATGTAATAGGAAATGTTGCTATAGATAATAAGGAAATTGATGCGACGCTTACAAAAAGAAAGAAGAGTAAAACAGTTGGTATAAATGTAAAGACCACTGGGCAATCACCTAGCGGTGTAAAAATAAAATCTATCACACCAAGCACTAATACTATACAAATAGTAGGTGTAGGTGATAATGTAAATAATCTTTCCTCAATAGATACTGAACCAATAGATTTATCTAAGATTTCAGTAGGAGAGACAGTTCAGGTAAAGCTTATAGTTCCAGAGGGAGTTAGGCTTACAAATTCTAATGACAGTATAAATGTGAGATTAGATACGGACAATACTGTTCAAAAGACCTTTAAGGTGAATATAACTACATCAAATTTAGGTCAAGATTTAAAGGCACAGCTTTCTAATACCACATTAGATGTTGTTGCGTCAGGTTATGGAACAGATATAAATAATGTTAAAGATGGAGATATAAAAGCAAATTTAGATTTGAGTAATTTAGCAGAAGGTAATTACAGCCAAAGTGTAAATGTAACTCTTCCTTCGGGACTTACTAAAGTATCTCAGGATGTTGATAAAGTAAATGTAACTATAACAAAGTAAGGAGAAATAAATAACGTGATAAGAATTAATAATATAATTTTAGATATAGATGAGGATTTAGAAAACTTAAAAAATAAAGCGGCTAAAAAACTTAAGGTGTCCAAAGAATCATTTGAAAGTTTTAAAATATTAAGGGAATCTATAGATGCAAGAAAAAAAGATGTAATAAAATTCAACTATTCTGTTGAGGTTAAATGCAAAAATGAGAGCAAAATAATATCCAAGATTCATGGTAAAGATGCGATTTTGGAAAAGAACAAAGAAGAGGAAAGGTTCCAGTTTGGTAATGAGAAGTTAAAGCATAGACCAATAGTTATTGGTACAGGACCATGCGGTATGTTTGCTGCCCTTACTCTTGCAGAAAATGGTTATGCACCACTTGTGATTGAAAGAGGAGAAAATGTTGAAAAAAGAACGGAGACTGTGGATAACTTTTGGAAAACTGGAGTACTTAATACAGAATCTAATGTTCAATTTGGAGAAGGAGGAGCAGGAACTTTTTCAGATGGTAAGCTTACAACTAGAATTAAGGATCCTAGATGCACGTATGTTTTAGAAGAGTTTATAAAAAGTGGTGCACCTGAGGAGATAGGTTATGTAGGCAAGCCACACATAGGAACAGATATATTAAAAAAAGTTGTTAAGAACATAAGAGAAAGAATAATATCACTAGGTGGGGAAGTGAAATTTAATAGTAAGCTTGAGGACATAATTATAAAAAATGACAGTATAGAGGCTGTGGTTGTAAATGGAGCTGAGATTCCATGTGAGTGTCTTGTGCTTGCTATAGGGCATAGTTCAAGGGATACCTATGAGATGCTTCACAAAAAAGGTATATTTATGGACCCAAAACCTTTTGCAATAGGCGTTAGAATAGAGCATCCACAGGATTTTATAAATGAAAGCCAATATGGAAAGTATAAAAATCATCCAAGACTTAAAGCAGCAGATTATAAATTAACTCATACTACAAAGGATAAAAGAGGGGTATACAGCTTCTGCATGTGCCCGGGTGGTGAAGTGGTTGCGTCTTCTTCAGAGGATGAAAGACTTGTATGCAATGGTATGAGCTATTATAAAAGGGATCTTGAAAATGCAAATGCAGCTCTTGTTGTAACGGTTAATAGTGAAGATTTTAAAGCTTCAAAGGAACTCTATAATAAGGATATAAGCGATAATAGTCCGTTAATAGGCATGGAGTTCCAAAGGTACTATGAACATCTTGCATATTTAGCTGGTGGGGGAAACTACAATGCACCTATTCAGCTTGTTGGGGATTTTATGAAGGATACAGTAAGCAGTAAATTAGGAAGCGTAAAACCATCTTATACTCCAGGATATAAATTTGCGAGCTTATCAGAGTGTTTGCCACCTTATGTAATAGCTGCACTAAAAGAGGGGCTTGTAAATTTTGATAAAAAAATAACAGGATATATGCTCTCTGACGCGGTAATGACTGGAATAGAGACTAGAACATCCGCTCCATTAAAGATAACTAGAAATGAGTCGCTTGAAAGTATTTCACTAAAAGGACTATATCCATCAGGTGAAGGGGCAGGATTTGCAGGAGGCATAATATCAGCGGCTGTGGATGGAGTTAAGTCAGCAGAAAGTATAATGAGAAAATATAAAATATAAATAATTTTCTAAAAAACTTAACTTCATGTGAAAAGTTTGTTAAAATATAAATGAGCACGTTAATCATTTAACATAGATAATTAAATAGTAAAAGGGAGTGTACGACCAGTGATTAAGAGTTTTAATGAAATTATCATGAAGGTAAAGAGCAAAGAAATGAAAAAAGTTGCTGTTGCTGTAGCACAAGACGAGCCAGTACTTGAAGCAGTAAGAGATGCTAAGAAAAATGGTATTGCAGATGCTATTCTTGTTGGAGACCATGACGAAATCGTGTCAATCGCGCTTAAAATAGGAATGGATGTAAATGATTTTGAAATAGTAAACGAGCCTAACGTTAAGAAAGCTGCTTTAAAGGCAGTAGAGCTTGTATCAACTGGAAAAGCTGATATGGTAATGAAGGGACTTGTAAATACAGCAACTTTCTTAAGATCTGTATTAAACAAAGAAGTTGGACTTAGAACAGGAAAAACTATGTCTCACGTTGCAGTATTTGAAACTGAGAAATTTGATAGACTATTATTTTTAACAGATGTTGCTTTCAATACTTATCCTGAATTAAAGGAAAAAATTGATATAGTAAACAATTCAGTTAAGGTTGCACATGCAATAGGAATTGAAAATCCAAAGGTTGCTCCAATTTGTGCAGTTGAGGTTATAAACCCTAAAATGCCATCAACACTTGATGCAGCAATGCTTTCAAAAATGAGTGACAGAGGACAAATTAAAGGTTGTGTAGTTGACGGACCTTTAGCACTTGATATAGCTTTATCAGAAGAAGCAGCACATCATAAGGGAGTAACAGGAGAAGTTGCTGGAAAAGCTGATATCTTCTTAATGCCAAACATAGAAACAGGAAATGTAATGTATAAGACTTTAACATATACAACTGATTCAAAAAATGGAGGAATCTTAGTTGGAACTTCTGCACCAGTTGTTTTAACTTCAAGAGCTGACAGCCATGAAACAAAAATGAACTCTATAGCACTTGCAGCTTTAGTTGCAGGCAATAAATAAATTAAAGTTAAGTGGAGGAATGTTAACATGTATAGATTACTAATAATCAATCCTGGCTCGACCTCAACTAAAATTGGTATTTATGACGATGAAAAAGAGATATTTGAGAAGACTTTAAGACATTCAGCTGAAGAGATAGAAAAATATAACACTATATTTGATCAATTTCAATTCAGAAAGAATGTAATTTTAGATGCGTTAAAAGAAGCAAACATAGAAGTAAGTTCTTTAAATGCTGTAGTTGGAAGAGGCGGACTCTTAAAGCCAATAGTAAGTGGAACTTATGCAGTAAATCAAAAAATGCTTGAAGACCTTAAAGTAGGAGTTCAAGGTCAGCATGCGTCAAATCTTGGTGGAATTATTGCAAATGAAATAGCAAAAGAAATAAATGTTCCAGCATACATAGTTGATCCAGTTGTTGTGGATGAGCTTGATGAAGTTTCAAGAATATCAGGAATGGCTGACATTCCAAGAAAAAGTATATTCCATGCATTAAATCAAAAAGCAGTTGCTAGAAGATATGCAAAAGAAGTTGGAAAAAAATACGAAGATCTTAATTTAATCGTAGTCCACATGGGTGGAGGTACTTCAGTAGGTACTCATAAAGATGGTAGAGTAATAGAAGTTAATAATACACTTGATGGAGAAGGTCCATTCTCACCAGAAAGAAGTGGTGGAGTTCCAATAGGAGATCTTGTAAGATTGTGCTTCAGCAACAAATATACTTATGAAGAAGTAATGAAAAAGATAAACGGCAAAGGCGGAGTTGTTAGTTACTTAAATACTATCGATTTTAAGGCTGTAGTTGATAAAGCTCTTGAAGGAGATAAGAAATGTGCACTTATATATGAAGCTTTCACATTCCAGGTAGCAAAAGAGATAGGAAAATGTTCAACCGTTTTAAAAGGAAATGTAGATGCAATAATCTTAACAGGCGGAATTGCGTACAACGAGCATGTATGTAATGCCATAGAGGATAGAGTAAAATTCATAGCACCTGTAGTTAGATATGGTGGAGAAGATGAACTTCTTGCACTTGCAGAAGGTGGACTTAGAGTTTTAAGAGGAGAAGAAAAAGCTAAGGAATACAAATAATAAAGTCATAAATAATATAATATAACCAGTACCCATGTTTATAAAACTTTTGCCCTATAAACATGGGTATTGTTTTTTTTTTATTTTTTTCTGATAAATTTCTTTAATATAACATAATAAACAAAATAACTAATCCACATGCCAATATTTGCACCAAGAAAATCCACTAAAACATCTGAAACAAGCGATGTTCTTCCTGGAACATATAATTGATGAAATTCATCAAGCACCGCATAAAAAAGACATATAAACCATATGTAAACAACAGCATACCGTCCTTTAAGGCCTAAGCTGAATATAATTATTGTGACAACACAAGCAAGTAAGAAGTATTCAAAGGCATGGGCATTTTTTCTTATAAAGATGTTTATTTTCTCATCTCTCGGGTTTGTTGGAAGCTTAGTGTAGCTTCTTTGATTTTCTCCCTTTAGTTTTCTGTAAAAGTTCCTTAAATCATTTGTTATCCTATAACTTCTATCATTAGATACATTGGCATTTTGAGAGGAGTTATAAAATATAAAGCTAAAGCAAAGAATGCAAAGTAAAATTAAAAAAATTTTTTTCATGTTTTCAAGCCTCCCTATATTCTATAGATTATACCATAAAAGCAATATTGTAAGTGATGAAATTTATGTTAAGACAATTTATGCAGAGTATTTTCGATAAAAATTGATTCTTAGGTAATTAGTGGTATATAACCATATAAATTCATCATATAACAATCTGATACATGAAATTAAAAGGTTATATATACAAATTTTAACGAATTTATCAGAAAAATAATGAAATTTTTAGAGAGTTAGTGTATAATATGTTTTAGAAAGTATTAAATGTTTTTTAATTACAGGGGGGGCATATATTGCAGAATTTAGAATTAGAAGATAAAAAAGTTGTATTTATGCCAGAAGAAAGCCTTGATAAGGGTATTGGGTATTTTATAATAAAAAGAATTATAGATGTATTTGGATCACTTGTAGGAATAATATTCTTAAGTCCTGTTATGCTCATAGTAATTGTTGCAATAAAGTTGGACTCAAAGGGTCCTATTATTTTTTCCCAAAAAAGAGTAGGGCAAAATGGAAGAATATTCAATATGTATAAATTTCGTTCTATGGTTGAAAATGCAGAGAGGCTTTTAGGCAAACTTCAGGATAAAAATGAAATGTCAGGCCCCATGTTTAAAATGAGTGATGATCCAAGAATAACAAAAGTAGGAAGGTTTATAAGAAAAACTAGTTTAGATGAACTCCCTCAGCTCTTTAATGTTTTAAGAGGGCATATGTCGCTTGTAGGACCGAGACCTAACTTACCTAATGAAGTAAAGGAATTTAATGAGTTTCAGAAGAGAAAGTTTATGGTGAAGCCGGGATTAACTTGTTATTGGCAGGTTATGGGCAGAAGCTCTATAGGCTTTGAGGAATGGATTGAGCTTGATTTGAAATATATAAAAGAGAGAAGTACATTTGTTGATTTGAAGCTTATATTCAGAACGTTTTTTTTACTTTTCGGAGACAAAAATGCAATGTAAGGAGGAGTCACATGCTTTGTGCACTAATAATGGCGGGTGGAAAAGGAGAACGTTTTTGGCCGCTATCTACAGATGAAAAGCCAAAACAGTTTTTGAAGCTTTTGAGTGATAAAACCATGATTCAAATGACTGTTGAAAGGCTTGAAAGTTTAATTGATATTGAAAAAATATTTGTGGTAACAGGTGAGAGATATGTTGATATTTTAAGGGAACAGCTTCCGAGGCTTCCTAAAAGAAATATAATAGTTGAACCCGTTGGTAGAAATACAGCACCTTGTATAGCACTTTCTGCTTTTGTAATAAACAAATACTATAAGGATGCTTCTATTGTTGTGCTTCCATCTGATCATTTAATAGTAAACGAGGACAAGCTTCTAGATGCTATAAGGTCGGCTGAGGAGTTCATAGAGAAAAATGATAATTCTATAGTTACCCTTGGAATGGAGCCTACAAGAGCGGAAACAGGATATGGATACATAAAGTCAGGAGAAGTAAAAGAAGAGATAAGTGGTTTTAAGATAAAAAAGGTTGATGAATTTGTAGAAAAGCCGAACAAAGAAAAAGCTGAAGAATATGTTAAAGCCGGAAACTTTCTTTGGAATGGAGGCATGTTTATATGGAAGTGCTCTACAATTTTTAAGTTGACTGAAAAATATTTAAATAAAACCTATAACATATTAAGGAGTATATCTGAAGCTAATGGCGATGAGTTTAATGTATTGCTTAAGAGAGAGTATGTAAAGGTAGATAACATATCAGTTGATTACGGAATAATGGAAAAAGCAGATAGCATATACGTAATTCCTTGTGATTTTGGCTGGGATGATATAGGAACTTGGCATGCTGTTGAAAGATACAGAGATAAGGATGAAGACAATAATGTTTGTGTAGGTGACATTAAAAGTATAGACAGCAAAAATAATATATTGGTTGGAAAGAAAAAACCAATAGTTGTTGTTGGACTTTCAGATGTATTTGTAGTTGAAAGTGATGACATTATTTTTGTTGGTAAAAAGGATGATATTGAGAGAATAAAAGAGATTAAGAAAAAAGTGATAAAATAATCAGATTTGAGGTACGCATTGATGAAGGTTGCACTAGTACATGACTGGCTTACCAATATGGGTGGAGCAGAAAGAGTAATTATAAATTTAAAAGAAATATATAAGGAAGCACCTATATATACTTCCTTATATAATCCAGATAAATTAGATGATGAGTTAAGAAATATTGATGTAAGAACATCATTTCTTCAAAAGCCTAAAAATATTAAAAGAGGGCATCAGAAGTTACTTCCTTTTATGCCAATGGCTTTTGAGAGTTTTGATTTAAATGAGTATGATATTGTTTTGAGTAGTTGTTCTTCTTGTGCTAAGGGAGTAGTTACTAATCCTAATACTATGCATGTTTGTTATTGCCATACACCAATGAGATATGCATGGGAATATTACTATGAATATGCAGATGAGTGGGGACTAAATAAGTTAAAAGGGAAACTTCTTAAATATGTAATGAATTATATAAGACTATGGGATGGTGTTTCATCTAAGAGAGTTGATTATTATATAGCTAATTCTCAAAATGTAGCAAAAAGAATATGGAAACATTATAAGCGAGAAAGTGTTGTTATTCATCCTCCTGTAAGGTGCAAGTTATTCGATATAAGTGATGTTAATGAAGAGTATTTTTTAATAGTGTCTAGGTTAGTTCCATATAAAAGAATAGATTTAGCAGTAGAGGTTTTTAATGAATTAGGTTTACCATTAGTTGTAATAGGCGGTGGAAAAGATTTAGATAGATTAAAGAATATGGCAAAGGATAATATAAAATTCTTAGGAAGACAGTCTGATGAGGTTATTAAAGAGTACTACTCTAAATGCAGGGCTTTTATATTTCCAGGAGAAGAGGATTTTGGTATAACACCTCTTGAAGCTCAGGCAAGTGGAAGGCCGGTTATAGCTTATGGAAAGGGAGGAGCGTTAGAAACTGTAGTTAGTGGAGTTACTGGAGTATTTTTTAAAGAGCAGACAGTTGACTCATTAAAAAGTGCTGTCAATGAATTTGAAAAAATTAATTTTGATAAGAGTGTCATAAGAAGACATGCAGAAGAGTTTGATGAGGAGATATTTAAGAAAAAGATTAGAGAATATTTAAGTAGATCATATGATGAATTTAAAAAATTAAAAAAATGGAAGGTAATATAATGACACAAAATTTAAGAGTAATAATTGATGCGCGTATGGTTAATAAGCATCTACATGGGATTGCTCGATATACTTATGAAATAATAAAACATATGTCATATGAAGATAATGTGGAGATGATACTGCTCGTGAATGATTTAGAAGAAGCAAGTAAAATCTTTGGTCAATTTAATAACATAAAATTTAAAAGGATGAGATCTAAGTTTTTATCTATTTTTGAACAAATTGAATTGCCTATGATTGTTAATAAGTATAAAAATATGGCTATATTTCATTCGCCTTCTTTTGTTGCAAGCCCGTTTATAAAGTGTAAGATGATTATGACAATACATGATTTGAATCATCTAAAATTTCCTCAATATTATACACCTTTTCATAAGTATTATTACAAATACATAGTAAAGAAATGTGCGTTGAAAAGTAAAAAAATATTAACTGTTTCTGAATTTTCTAAGGAGGAAATTTTTAAGTGGATAAAGTGTGATAGGGATAAAATTAAAGTCACGTATAATGGAATTGATCCTAAATTTCATGTGATAAGTGATGCAGAGAAATTAAAAAAAATAAAAGAAAAATATAAGTTGCCAGATAGATTTATTTTATATATCGGTAACTTAAAGCCACATAAAAATGTTGAAACATTAGTAAAAGCTATGAGATTTATTGACGGCAAAGTTAAATTGGTAATTAACGGAACAATAAATAAATCTATAAGTGAGATTTTAGACAAATTTAATTTGCTCGAGAAAGTTAAATTTATAGGTTATGTTAATGAGGATGAATTACCACTACTGTATAATTTGGCTAGCGTTTTTGTGTTTCCATCATTATATGAAGGATTTGGGCTACCACCATTAGAGGCTGCTGTGTGTGGATGTAAAGTTATTATCTCTGATATATCGTCATTGAGTGAAATTATGAGTGATTATGGAGTTAAGGTGAATCCTCTAGATTCAAAAGGAATGGCAAGAGAGATTAAAAAAATATTAGAAAATAGTAGTATAGATATTTGTAATAAAGAAAAAGAAACTTTTGTTCAAAAATATAGTTGGAATAAAACTAGTAGTAAGACATTAGAAATTTACAAAGAAATAAATAAAGAATTTTTGTGAAGACATATTAGACTATTGTATTAATTCCAGTATCAAGTTAAAAAAGAAAGTAATTAGATTATACAGTAATATAAAATTATAAATGGCACAAGGGAGTTACTTATGAAATCTATATATATAATTTTGGTAAATTACAACAATTTTCAAGATACAATTGAATGTGTCAAAAGTTTAAGGAAGATTAAAAATTATCATAATTACAAAGTTATTATAGTTGATAATGACTCTAAGAATGATTCAGTTAGTAAAATAAAATCTTTTTTACAAGATTGTTTACTAATAGAATCAAAAAAGAATTTAGGGTTTGCGGGTGGAAATAATTTGGGGATAAAATATGCAATGAAACATAATGCTGATTATGTGCTACTACTCAATAATGATACAGTAGTTGAAAATGATTTTTTAGATAAATTACTTGAGGTCCATGAAAATTATGGGAATGTTGGTATAGTTGGTGGTAAAATCTATTACTATTACGATAAAAATCGTATATGGTATGCTGGTGGTAAAATAAATAAATTTACTGGAAAAACTAAGCATATAGGGGTAAATGAAATTGATGAAGGGCAATATAATAATATCTCCATAACAGGATATGTAACAGGTTGCATGATGCTTATTAGTAAAGGAGCAATTGAAAAATGTGGGGTTATGGATGAGAAATACTTTTTGTATTATGAAGAAACAGACTGGAATGTTAGAATAAAAAATGCTGGATTCAAAATTATGTATACACCTTTATCTAAAATATACCATAAAGTATCTTCAACTACAGGTAAATCAGATTTGATTATGAGCTATTATTATGATAGAAACAGATACTATTTTGTTTTTAAAAATTTTAATTGGGTATGTAAGCTCTCTGTGACGTTATATATCTTAGTAAGATTGTATGCAAAATTATTTAAGGCAATCGCTATTAATGATGTTAAAAGAAAACATTTGATAGAGTATACCATAATCAGTATAAAAAATAACATCATGGGAGAAATTCGAGTATGAAAGTATGTATGATATCTGGTGCATTGCCACCAATTAAATGTGGAGTAGGAGACTATAGTGATATATTATGCAGTCATTTAAATAAAAATTCAAATATAGATTTAAGTGTAATAACATCGTATGATGCAAATAAGAGTTATGATTATAAAATTTACAATGAAATTAAGAGTTGGAATATTACTGAATTGGGTAGAGTGTTGAAATTAATAAAGGGAATAAGTCCTGATATAGTACATATTCAATATCCTACTGTATCATATAAAAAGGGAATGATGATAAATATATTGCCATATTTTTTGCACAAGAAATATAAGGTTATTACTACACTACATGAATATACTGATAGCAGTATACTTGGAAAAATTAGAACAAATGTGGGAGTATTACCTTCTGATTTAGTTATAGTTGTTGATGATAGATACAAGAAGGATTTGGAGAAGAAGAAGTTATTTAATAAGGTAAGAATAGAAAAAATAAATATAGGAAGTAATATTCCAAAATCCCAAAAAACTTATGGTGAAATCTTATCTCTGAAAAATAAATTGCTATTTCATGATAAGAAAAAAATTATTGGTTACTTTGGATTTGTAAATAATAAAAAAGGGATAGAAAATATTCTGTTAGCAGTAAAGTGTTTAAAGGATAGCGGATATAAAGATGTTCAATTTAATATTATGGCAGAACTTGATGCAAGTAATGCATATCATAATAAAATACTTAAGATGATTATTGATTTGGGATTGAATAAAGACGTTTTAATAACTGGATATTTAAGGAAACAAGTTGTTGGAGATTATGTTAAAGCTTGTGATGTTATGGTTCTGCCATTTTTAGATGGTTTATCATCTAAAAATGGTAGTTTTATATGTGCATTACAGGAAAAAAGAAGCATAATAACAACAAAACCTCAAATAGATAATGTTTATAATAAATACAAGGATGAAAGATATGTATATTTTGTTGACAGAGTAAATAATTACAAGGAAATTTATAATGGATTGATTGACTTACTTTTTCAAAATAAGTTTTCAACAGTTGGAAACAATTTAAATGATTTTTCATGGGAAAGTATAGCTGATGAACATTATAAAGTTTACAAACTATTAGAAAACTAGAGAAGAGCTATAAAGAGATGAACGTATAGATTAGATTAAGTTGATATAGTGTTTTTTAATAAGTATCGTTAATGAAAAGGTGATGAGATTGGAAGGTGCCATAAAAAAAGTTTATTTAGTTGTATTTTTTTTGTATTTTGCGTCACTTCAATTATGGAACAATATACTTAGTAAAGATTATAGCAAAATACAATATATAATATTTGGTGTATATGTGATATTTATATTTACATATTTTTTGAAAAGTATATTCAGTAAAAATAGATATAGTACTATTTTGTATGTTTTAATTTTAATTATGATTCTATATTATATATTTGTTATAACAAATGGAATTGAGTTTGGAAATCCAGCTAGAATGGCTATTGGAATTAATCAGTATATATTATATTCAGTATCATTTTTTGTTCCGATAGTTATATTATATAAGGAGCTGAATTTAAAAAGCATTGAAAAGATTTTTGCTATACTTTTAATTATAAATTTTATTACGTCTGTATTGGCAGCTTATGAGTATTCCACTGGAAAATACATTATTAATCAAAATCAAGATATTGGTGAAATATATATTACTGGGGTTAATATGGTCAGAGCAAAAGTATTTAATGGGTCATATTTATCATTAGGAGGATTTATAGGCCAACTAGCTATTCTTAATTTGTACTTTTTGCTTAGTAATAAATATAAAAGGTTAAAGATAGTATTCGTAATATCTTTCTTTGTTGATATTTTAGGGATAGTATCAACAAATTCTAGAGGACCTTTTGTTGCAACTGGGATTGCAATTTCTGTATTTTTTATTATCTATTACATATATATAATGGGACGAAAGCAGACTATATATAAAAAGATTTGTGTGATTATTTTAGCTTTTTTTGTTCTTATACTTATATTATTAGGATTGAGTTACTTAACAAGTTATACAGGAAATGTTAATAATCAGGTTTTGAATTATTTAATTTATAGGGCTAAAAGTATTTTTGACTGGAATTCAGATGGAAGCAATCTTCTTAGAAAATATTATTGGATTAGCTTTATTAACTTATTCAGAAGGAATTTCTTGTATGGGATAGGTATATCATCTACGGGTGCCCTTGTGGATACTGTAAGTATTGGTCCAACGGAAAGTGGAGTATTAAAAAGATTTGTTGAATTGGGAATATTTGGAGCTGCGATTTATTACTTATTTGTTTGTATAGTTTTTGTGTCTGTTTTTAGATGTTTAAATAAATTAAAAGATAATTATGAAAAGAAAATAGTTATAATTACACTTTTTTCGGCTGTATTTTGTTTATTTATTAATGATATTACATATCAAATATTTGAAAATTTTCAGGTTATGTTTTTTAATTGGTTTATATACGGGATGTTGGTTGTGATGCTATTTAAAAAAGAAAAGTTAGATTAAGAGGTGAATAAATGAAAAATATACTATACATATCTTTGGTTGATTGGTTTTGGATAAAACAAAGACCTCATCATATGGCAGAAATCTTAAGTAGATGTAATAATGTAACTTATTTTAGTAGAATGCCATGGAAAAGAAATTCTAACTTCGTTATTACAGACAAAGTGGGAAGTGATGATATTGGTAAAACTACTATTATAAAGAATGAAAATATGAAAATTATAAGGAAAAAAGGTATACCAAAAGAAAGAAAATTTAAAGTTATTAAGAAAATCAATGTAAAATTATTCAAAAATTATTTGTTGAAATTGGATAAAGAAAATAACTATGATGTAATAATAATCACACATCCGAGTCAATTGCATATCATACCAAACAACTTTTTTATAAATAAGGAAATTGTATATGATTGTATGGATGACTATAAGTGTTGGACTGGATGTGATAAGGATAAGATTGTTAAAAGTGAAAAATATATTATTGAAGTAAGTGATATTATTGTTGTTTCAAGTGAAAAATTATATAAGAATATTTTAGAGTATGATAATAAGTTAAAAAGTAAAACTGTGGTGATAAATAATGGTGTTGATATAGATAATTTTAGTGTAAGCAAATTAAAAAAAATTAACGAAATTAATATATTTAAAGACAATAATAAGAAGAAAGTTGGATATGTAGGTACAATTAGTAATTGGTTTGATTTCGAATTGTTAAAAAATACGGCTGAAAAGCACCAAGAGCTAGATTTTTATATTATTGGACCAATCGAAGAAGGGATAAATATAGATGGTTTTAAAGAAATTAAAAATGTTATATTTACAGGTTCGCAACCATATTATAGTGTTCCAAATATATTAAATAAGTTAGATATTGCCGTAATGCTGTTTAAAAAAAATGATTTAATTGAAGCAGTGAACCCAGTTAAAATTTACGAATACCTTGCTATGGGAAAGGCAGTTGTGGCATTGAGGTATAAAGAAACTGAAAAATTTGGAGATTTAATATATACTTATGAATCAAAAGAAGAGTTTGAGAATATTTTAAGCTTAGCTATAAACGACAATGGAAATTATGTGGACAAGAGAATTGAATTTGCAAGAGACAATAGTTGGCAAGCAAGGGTAGAGAAGCTTAATGAATTGATATATAAAAGAATAGGGAGAAAGTAGATGTGAAGGAAAGAAAGGGTTTAAAGAAATATAGTACAATAATAAATAATTTTTTATCACTTTTTGTATTACAAGGATTAAACTATATATTGCCATTAATTACAGTGCCGTATCTAGTAAGAACTTTAGGACCAGAAAAGTATGGTGTTACAGTATTCGCAACTGCATTTATTACATATTTTCAAATTATAACTGACTATGGCTTTAACTTATCTGCAACAAGAAAAATTTCAATGAACAAAAAATACAAGAAAAAAATTGAAGAAATATTTAATTCTGTTATGTTAATTAAGTTAGCTTTGACTATTTTGTGTTTTATAGTTATGTTAGTTATAGTCTTTTGTTTTAAAAGGTTTCAAGCAGACTATAAGGTATATATTTATACTTATGGAATGATCATTGGTAATTTTTTATTTCCAGTATGGTTTTTTCAGGGGATTGAAAAAATGAAGTATATAACAATAGTTAATGTAATTGGTAAGGTAATGTTTACAATTTTTATATTTATTTTTGTTAGAACTTCTAAGGATTACTTAAATGTAGCTTTATTAAATTCATTCAGTTATATATTAATAGGAATCATTAGTCTATTAATTGTAAAGATTAGATTTAAAATAAAGTTTAGGATTCCCAAAACTAGTATAATTAAAAAGGATATAAAAGAAGGATGGTACATATTTACTACATCTTTTTTAACTAATATATTAACATCTACAGGAACTTTTATTTTGGGGTTATTTGTAAATGAAAAGGTTGTAGGATATTATGGTGCTATTGATAAAATAGTTAAGGCACTTGTGAGTATGTTTTCACCTGTAACTCAAGCTATATTCCCACATATAAGTGAATTGTTTAAATATAGTCATAAAGAAGCAAAGAATGAAATTATTAAGTTTAGCAAATATGTAATGTTTTTTACAACAATCATGTGTATAGTAATTGTTTTGTTTAACAAAACAATAATTTATATATTGTATGGCAATAGATATATAATGTATTCACATATATTAGCTTATATGTCTGTATGGATATTTTTAAGTATTTTAAATAATTTTATTGGAATTCAGTATCTTATAGGAAGTGGAAATGGTAAGTATTATAGTAGAGCATTTACTATTGCTTCAATTATAACACTTATATTATATATAGGAACTGTTGAGTTTATTTCATATAATTCTATAATATTAGGATCAGTAGTGGGTGAATTAGCATTAACTATTTCAATGATTTACTTCATAAAAAGTAAGCTTTCAAATGACAATAGCTGCAAGGGAGATGTAGTGAATGAGCAAAATTAAAGTTATTTCAATATTTGGGACAAGGCCAGAAGCTATAAAGATGGCTCCTTTGGTTAAAAAACTGAAAGAAAATAAAAATTTTCAAGCAAAAGTATGTGTTACAGCACAGCACAGGGAGATGCTAGATCAAGTTCTTAGTTTGTTCAATATAGAGCCAGACTTTGATTTGAATATAATGAAAAATAAGCAATCTCTTACAACGATAACTTCAAGTGTTTTACATGGGTTAAGCGAAATATTTTCTGCTGAAAGACCAGATATTATTTTAGTACATGGAGATACAACTACAACGTTTGCAGCATCACTTGCAGCCTTTTATGAAAAGATAGCTATTGGGCATGTTGAGGCTGGACTTAGAACTTATGATAAATATTTTCCTTTTCCTGAAGAAGTAAATAGAAAACTTACTGGAGCAATTGCAGATATGCATTTTGCACCGACAGTAAAATCTAAAAATAATCTTTTAAGAGAAGGTGTAAAAGAAAAAAATATATTTATAACTGGAAATACTGTGATTGATGCTATGAAATACACAGTGGATAGTAATTATGTATTTAAAAATGATCAATTAAATAAATTGGACTACAAACATAAAAAGATTATTATGGTAACTGCACACAGACGTGAAAATTGGGGCAAGGGTATAGAGAATATATGCACGGCATTAAGGAGAATTGTAGAAGAAAATAATGATGTTGAATTGGTCTATCTTGTACATTTAAATCCTATAGTTAAAAATGTTGTGTACAGAAATTTAAATAATATAAATAGAGTTCATTTGCTCCCACCACTTGATACAAAGGAAACTCATAATTTAATGAATAAGTGTTTTATGGTTATGACTGATTCAGGCGGGCTTCAGGAAGAAGCACCTCATCTTGGAAAACCTGTACTTGTATTAAGAAATGTAACAGAAAGACCAGAAGCAGTTGAGGCTGGAACAGTTAAATTAGTAGGAACTGACATTAAAAATATTGTAGATGAGACTTGCAGAATAATAAATAACAAAGATGAATACGAAAAGATGAGTAGAGCTATAAATCCATATGGGGATGGAAGAGCATCAGAAAGAATAGTAGATTATATGCTAGATTATTTTCATTCATTAGTGAAAAATCATTAACAATATAAAACTGATTAAAGTGTTATTTACTATAAACTAATTAAATATGTTTATTTATACATAGAAGGAGGTAATTATGAAATCTAAAAAGAAATTCGGTTTTTTGTCAAAGTTTTTTATTACAATTCTTATTTTAATAGTAGTGATAGGTGTAACTGCTGGAGGTTACTTTTACTCAAAGACAAGTAAAATGAAAAAAACGACTATATCAAAGAAACCTTCTGATTTAGGAATAACACAGAAGAATCAAAATGAATTACAGAAGTATGATGATACTATAAACATAGCATTTTTTGGACTTGATAGACGTCAAAAAACTGATATATCACGTTCGGATTCCATTATGATTTTAACAATGGATCCAACACATAAAAAGCTTAAGTTATCCTCAATAATGAGGGATACATATGTAAATGTTGATGGACATGGTATGACTAAGATAACTCATGCCTACGCTTATGGTGGTCCTCAGCTGGCGATAAAAACTATAAATGAAAATTTTAATTTAAATATTAAGGATTATGTAACTGTTGACTTTTATGGACTTGAAAAAATTATAGACAAGCTTAATGGAGTGGAAGTAGATGTCCAGCCAGATGAGGTTAATTATCTAAACAGCTATATAGATGAAGTTTCAAAGTATGAGAAAGTTACTCCCAACCATGTTTCTTCAGCAGGGAAACAACTTTTAGATGGTAGACAAGCTGTTGCCTATTCAAGAATTAGATACACAGCGGGTGGAGACTTTCAGAGGACAGAAAGACAAAGGACTGTGCTTATGGCAGTTTTCAATAAGATGAAAGCACAAGGAAAAAGTAATATGCTAAGTATGATGGATGAACTTCTTCCTTATGCTGAAACTGATTTAGGAAGTCTTGATATTGCAAAGTATGGAGCTAAGTTTCTTTCATCGAATATAGATTCTATTGATCAAGAGAGATTCCCAGTGGATGGATACTGTAGTGGCATTACAGTTGATAATGTTTGGTATCTAAAAACAGATTTAGGTGTAACTTCAGATCAAATGAAAAAATATATATTTGAAGATGTAAAGCCAACACCTAAAGCATCACTTGTAAATATACCTGCTAAATAAAAATATTACAAAAGAAAGAGGTGATTAAATGGTAGATATACATTCGCACATAATTCCAGGAATTGATGACGGTTCAAATTCACTTGAAACTACTTTGAAAATGATGGAGATAGCAAATGAAGCAGGTTTAACTAAAATGGTAGCTACTTCTCACTATTTCAGGGGAAGATTTGAAAACAGTATTTCTGCCATTACAAGCGAAGCAGAAAAACTGAATAGTATCTTTAAAAAGAAAGCTGTGGATATAGAAGTTATACCCGGACAGGAAGTTTTTATAGATAATCACACACTTGAAGCTCATAAGAATGGAATAATTGGCTGCATTAGAGATACAAATTACATGCTTGTGGAATTCGATATGATGTCGCTTTTAGAAAATGCAGCAGATATATTGTACGAGATTCAAATAAGAGGTATTAAGCCTATTATAGCTCATCCTGAAAGGTATACTTATATTCAAAGAGATTTGTACAAAATAAATGACCTTATTGATGAAAATATTTATTTTCAGGTAAATGCAGGAAGTATAGAAGGGCTTTTTGGAAAGACTGTACAAAAAACGGCAATTAAGTTAATAGAAGAAGGCTTGGTTAGCTTTATTGCTTCCGATGCACATTCTGCAGGAAAAAGATGTCCAGGTTATGAAGGAGCACTTAAGCTGGTGGCTAAAATTGATAGTGTATTGCCTGGGAAATTTGTAAAAAATGCAGACTTACTTATAGAAAATCAGGAAATTAAGGCGAGGAGTCAAAAACTAAAAAGAAAAAAAGGTTTTTTCACTTTTTTTAAATAGACAAACTTAAGATTTATGTACAGGGGGAAAATTAATGGAACAAGGAAATGATATAGATTTTACTGGATTTATTGATGTGCTTAATAAAGAAAAGGCTATGATAGCTTTAGTGACAATATTCTTTGTACTATTTTCAGCTATTTTAAGCTTTTTTATAATAAAACCAACGTATCAAGGTCATGTTACTGTGATAATCGGAAGAAATGATTCAAAATCCAGTACAAATGAACAGTATAATGATGTTATGATGTCACAAAATCTTACAAAAACTTATGCTCAAATTGCAGAATCTAGATCTGTGGCAAGTAAAACTGTAAGTAAATTAAGTAATGGTACTACAATAGATCAGGTATCAAAGGTTGTGAGTGTTACACCAGAGACGGGTACTCAAATAATAGATATAACAGCAAATGCAAAGTCACCTGAAGAAGCAGCGGACTTAGCGAATGATTTTTCTGACAGTTTTGTAGCAGTTTCAAAGGAAGTTTATACAGCTGGTGATGCAAGAATAATAGATAGAGCAACAGCACCTAAATCGCCTATAAAGCCTAAAAAGCTTATCAATATAGTAGTTGCTTTTGTTTTGGGACTTTTTGTATCAATAGGTATAGCCTTTATTAAGGAATATATGGATAAAACTATAAAAACTCAAGATGATATAAAGAGACATTTAGATTTGCCAGTACTTGGGGTAATACCTAGTTATGAAGAGGAATAAAGGGGGAGAGAAATGTTAGTAGTTAAGGATAAGCCTAAATCACCTATATCTGAAGCTTATAGAACACTTAGAAGTAATATACAGTTTTCAAGCTTTGATAAGGATATGCAGTTAATACTTATAACTAGTTCAGGACCAGGAGAGGGAAAGTCAACTACCTCTTGTAATTTAGCTTTGGCTATGGCGGAAGCTGGAAATTCAGTGCTTTTACTAGATTGTGATCTCAGAAAACCAAGTGTTCATAAGAAATTTAAGATATCAAATAATATCGGTTTGTCAAATGTATTAGCTGGACAAACTAAATTTGAAAGTGCAAGTCACTGGTATAATCAAAATTTATGCATACTTACAGCAGGTAAAATTCCTCCAAATCCTGCGGAAATGCTGTCTTCAAAGAGAATGAAGGCATTTTTGAATGAGGCAAAAGGAGTTTTTAAATACATAATACTTGATGCTCCGCCTGTAATAGCGGTAACTGACCCACAAATCTTGTCAACTATGGTAGATGGAGTGGTTTTAGTCGTGAGCTCAGGGGTTGCGGATATAGAAGCAGCTAAAAGGGCGAAGGAACTTTTAGAAAATGTAAATGCCAATATAATTGGTTCAGTTTTAAATAGAGTTGATACAGAAAGTAGAAGAGGATATTATGGAGGTTATTATTACTACTACGGTGATGAGGGAGAAAAAGTAAAAAAACATAAAGATAGATAAAACTACATAAATAAAAACTAAAAAAGATGATTTTGTTCATTAAAAAGTTGTATGTATATACACCTTAAATGACAAAATCATCTTTTTTTATTTCTAAAGTATAAAAATATATAATACGATAATAAAAAAAAGGATATTATAGTAAATAATTAGATGTAAATACACAAAAGGTTAAAATAAACTGCTGAAATAGTATGAAAGCTGATGAAAAAATAAAAAAAATAGTGTATAATGATACTAAAAAATAAAATGATACTAAAAAATAATAAGTTCAGTTTAAAACTTAAAGGGAGGGACATATATTGCAGGATTTGGACCTAGAATATGACAGAATTACAGTTGAGCCTTATAAGGATTATGACAAGAGTAATGTATATTATATATCAAAACGAGTTATAGATATAGTATTTTCTATAATTGGTATAGTTGTGCTGAGCCCTCTTATGCTGGCAATATGTATTTATATTAAAATAAGTTCAAAAGGCAATGCAATTTTTTCACATATAAGATTAGGATATAGGGGTAAGCATATAAAGGTATACAAATTTAGAACTATGGTTCAAAATGCAGAAACAGTTTTAAAAAATATGACACCCGAACAAAAAAAGGAGTTTGAGGAAAACTTTAAACTTGAATATGATCCCAGAGTAACCAAGGTGGGAAGATTTCTAAGGAAGACAAGCCTCGATGAACTTCCTCAATTTTTTAATATATTAAGGGGAAACATGACTTTAGTTGGTCCAAGACCTATAGTTGAGGCCGAATTAAATAAGTATGGCAGATACGGAAAGAAGTTATTAAGCGTTAAACCTGGTCTTACAGGACTTTGGCAAGTTAGCGGAAGAAGTGATATTTCGTATAGCGAAAGAGTTATGCTTGATATGCAGTACATAGACAATAGAAGCTTGTGGCTTGATATTAAAATATTGTTTATGACCTTTATAGTAGTTATAAAAAAAGAAGGAGCAATGTAAGGGGGAAGCGTAATATATGCTTTGTGCACTAATAATGGCTGGGGGAAAGGGAGAGAGATTTTGGCCTCTATCGACAGACGAAAAGCCAAAGCAATTTTTGCAGTTATTAAGCGATAAAACAATGATTCAAATGACAGTTGAAAGGCTTGAAGATCTAATTGATATCGAGAGAATTTTTGTGGTAACAGGAGAGAGATATGTTGATCTTTTAAAAGAACAGCTTCCCAATCTTCCTGAAAAGAATATAATAGTTGAACCTGTTGGAAAGAATACTGCGCCTTGTATAGCACTGTCAGCTTTTGTGATAAATAAACACTATAAGGATGCAAATATAGTGGTTCTGCCTTCAGACCAGTTAATAGTTGACGATAGTAAGCTTTTAGATACTATAGCGGCAGCAGAGAAATTTATAGATCAAAATAAAGCTTCAATAGTTACACTTGGAATGGAACCTACTAGAGCGGAAACAGGTTATGGATATATAAAATCAGGGAACTTAGAAAAAGAAATAAGCGGCTTCCAAATTAAAAAGGTTGAAAGTTTTGTGGAAAAACCTGATAAAAAGAGTGCTGAAAGCTATGTTGAAGCTGGAAACTTTCTTTGGAACGGTGGAATGTTTATATGGAAGTGTTCTACAATTCTTAAGCTAACTGAAAAATACTTAAATAAAACCTACAATATTTTGAATGAAATAGCTGAAGCAAATGATACTAACTTTAATGAAACTTTAAAGAAAAAGTATGTAGATGTTGAGGCTATATCCGTTGATTATGGAATAATGGAGAAAGCGGACAACATATACGTAATTCCATGCAGTTTTGGTTGGGATGACATAGGAACTTGGCATGCTGTTGAGAGATATAGAGATAAAGACGAGGATAACAACGTCTGTGTAGGAGATATAAAAAGTATAGATAGCAAGAATAATATACTAGTTGGTAAGAAAAAACCGATAGTTGTGGTTGGGCTTTCAGAGGTATTTGTGGTTGAAAGTGATGACATAATATTTGTTGGAAAGAAAGAAGATATTGAGAGAATAAAAGAGATTAAGAAAAAAGTTAAAGAATAATTAGGACTTATGTAAAGAGGTATTTAAAATGACGAAAAAACTTTTATTTTTCACAAGTAGATTGCCCCTGAATCCGTTATCAGGTAGAGAAATGAGCTTGTATTACTATATAAAATATCTACATGAAATGTATGGATACGATATTATAGTAGTTACTTTTGATGAGAAAACTGAAGTTGTAGACACTCCAAATGAGTATATAAGAACACTTTATAAAATAAAGGCCCCAGGAAAAAAGGCACTTTTATCTAATTTTTTTAGTATGGTATTTGTAAAGAGAATGCCACTTCAGGTTGCTTTGTATTATTCGGCTGATACCAAGGAAGCTGTGGAGAAAATCGTTAGCAGAGAAAATCCTGATATAGTAATGGCAGATATGGTTAGAACCAGTGAATACTTAAAGGATTTTAAGGGAAAGAAAATATTTGATATGGATGACATGCTTTCGGTAAGGTATGGAAGACAACTGGAATCAAAGGGAGGAATAATAAATCCTTTTGGAGCATATTCTAATAAGTTGCCAAGCTTTGTTTCTAAGATACTGGATAACAATTTTATTAAAAGAAAAATACTTCAGTATGAATGTAATGCCTTAAGTAATTATGAAATGAAGATTTCTAAAAGTTATAATGCTGTGGTTTTAGTGTCTGATAGGGAAAGAGATCGTTTAAACGCTAAATTAAAGGAACAAAAGGCTGTGACGGTTTCTACTGGAGTTAATTGTGATTATTTTTCTAAGGTTGATGTTAAGGTTAAAGAAAATTTAATAAGCTTTTTAGGAGTTTATTCTGCTCCACACAATGAAGATGCAGTGTTGTATTTTTATAATAGTATATTTCCAATTATAAAAAAAGAGAATCACAATATAGTACTAAGATTAGTTGGTGGAAATGCCACGGATTCAATTAAAAAACTTAAAAATGATAAAGCTGTTGATATAGAGGGAAGAGTAGAGGACGTAAGAAGATATATAAAGGAAAGTAGAGTGTTTATAGCTCCACTTAGATTTGGAAGCGGAATAAAAACAAAGATACTTGAAGCAATGGCTATGGGGGTTCCAGTGGTTACGACATCTATAGGAGCGGAAGGTATGGATGCAGAGAACTATAAGGATATGATAATTGAGGATGATGAAGAAAAATTTGCAGAAGCAGTACTTAGACTTATAAGTGATAAGGAATTATATAATAAGATTTGTTCAAATGGTAAGGAATTTGTCCGTAATAATTATGATTGGAATATTAAAATGAAATCATGGAATGAAGTGTTTAACCTAATAAATAAAGGGTGATAGTATGCAGGCATTAATTTTAGTTGGTGGTTTAGGGACGAGATTGAGATCAGTTGTAAAGGATAGACCTAAACCAATGGCTTTGGTAGAAAATAAACCATTCTTGGAGTATTTAATAAGAAAGTTAAAGAGCAATGGTATAAGTGATATTATACTTGCAACTGGATATATGAGTGAATTTATAGAAAACTACTTTAAAGATGGTAGAGAATTTGGTGTTAATATTGTATATTCAAAGGAAACCACTCAGCTTGGTACAGCTGGTGCAATAAAAAACGCTGAAGAATACCTTAAAGAGGAATTTTTTGTTTTAAATGGTGATACGTACTTTGATGTTGATTTTGAATCTGCATATAAGTTTCATAAGAATAATAAAAGCTATTTCACCATGATTTTAAGAGAAACATCAGATGCATCAAGATATGGAGCTGTTGAATGTAGTGATGATAATAGAGTTGTAAGTTTCATTGAAAAGGGTGGCATATCAAAATCAAACTATATAAATGGCGGAATTTATATAGTGAAAAAAGAGATTTTTAAAGAAATTGAAAGAGAAAAAAAGGTTTCATTGGAAACTGAGATTATACCAAAAGTTTTAGGTGAGGAAGTTATATATGGCTACAAATGTAACAATTATTTTATTGATATAGGAGTGCCAGAGGATTACATCAAATTTTGTACTAAGGTAAAAGGGGAGAGTGGAAATTGATTATAAGAGCTAAAGCACCACTAAGAATAAGCTTTGGTGGAGGCGGAACTGATGTTGAGCCTTATTGCAATGAATATGGTGGGGTAGTATTAAACACAACAATAGATAAGTATGCCTACTGTTCAATAGTTCCCAATAACACTGATAGCATAGTAGTTAATTCTTTAGATTTTGATATGACGGTTAAGTATAACTGCAATGAAAATCTGGTATATGATGGTAAGCTTGATTTAGTTAAAGCTGCATTAAAAAGAATGAATATAAATAAAGGCTGTGAGGTTTACCTTCAGTGTGATGCTCCAGCAGGCTCAGGGCTCGGTACATCTTCTACAGTAGTAGTGGCGCTTTTAGGTGCTATGGCAAAATGGAAGGGTGTTGTACTTGATCAATATGCTCTAGCATCCATTGCCTATGAGGTTGAAAGAAAAGATTTGAAAATAGACGGAGGCTATCAAGATCAGTATGCCGCTGCATTTGGTGGCTTTAATTTTATGGAGGTAGACGGAAGCGATGTGGTTGTAAACCCTTTAAAAATAAATAAGGGAATAACTAATGAACTTCAATACAATCTACTTTTATGTTATACGGGAAATGTTCACGTTTCAGCTAATATCATAAAGGATCAGGTTAATAATTATGTAGAGAAAAAGGAAGAAGTAGTAAATGCTATGCACGAGATAAAGGCTTTAGCATATGCAATGAAGAAGGAGCTACTTAGAAATAATTTAAATAACTTTGGAAGTTTACTTCATTACGGTTGGGAAATGAAGAAGAAAATGAGCAGCAGAATATCAAATCCACAAATAGATGAACTATATGAAGCAGCATTAAAAAAAGGAGCTCTTGGAGGAAAGCTTTTAGGAGCTGGTGGAGGAGGATACCTTTTAGTTTATTGTCCATATAATAAAAAGCATGTTGTTGCCGAAAGTCTTGAGAAGATGGGAGGACAACTAACAGATTGGAACTTTGATTTAGGTGGAATGCAGAGCTGGGTGGTAGACGATTCTAGATGGAATTATAACGAAATTGCAGTTGCCACAACAGAGGGCAAATATAAATTTGGCATTAATACTATGGAGGATATTGGATGAAGAACTTTATAGAGGCTCAAATAAAGTCAAGTATAGAGGCTAAGGAGAAAATTTTAAAAGACGGACAGTATATAGAACAAATTCAAAGTATTGTGGAAATTGTAATACAAGCCTATAAATTGGGGAAGAAGGTTTTGCTATGTGGAAATGGTGGAAGTGCAGCAGATTCTCAACATATAGCGGCTGAATTTGTAAGTAAGTTTAGGCTTGATAGAAAGGCACTCCCAGCAATAGCTCTAACTGTAAATACATCTGTTTTAACCTCAATAGGAAATGATTATTCCTATAAAAATATATTTGAAAGACAGGTTGAGGCATTTGGAAAAGAGGGAGATGTGCTAATAGGAATAAGTACTAGTGGTAATTCGGAAAATATAACACTAGCTTTTAAAAAAGCAAAGGAGATAGGAATAACCACTATTGGTTTTTTAGGTAAGGATGGAGGAGAAAATAAAAATTACTGTGATTTTCCTTTAATTGTACCGTCAGAGGATACTCCTAGAGTTCAAGAGGCACATATAATGATAGGACATATTGTATGTGATATTGTTGAAAAGGAATTGTTTGGAGAGAAAGTGGATGAATAAGGCAGTTTTTCTTGATAGAGATGGGACAATAAATGTAGAGAAAAATTATCTTTATAAAATAGAAGATTTTGAATTTACAGAAGGAGCCGTAGAGGCTATAAAGCTTTTAAATCAGAATGAATATAAGGTTATAGTTATAAGTAATCAGGCTGGAGTGGCAAGAGGGTATTACACAGAAGAAGCTGTGGATAAACTTCACGAGTATATTCAAAAGCAGCTTAAAAAGTATGATGCTCATATTGATGCCTTTTATTATTGTCCACACCATCCAATTCATGGGGTTGGAAAGTACAAGCTTCAATGTAAATGTAGAAAGCCTGAGGATGGTTTATATAAGAGAGCAATAAAAGATTTCAACATAGATGTGGAAAAATCTTATGCAGTTGGGGATAAGCTTTCAGATTTAATTCCAGCTGTTGATAATAACATCAAGTCTTTTTTAGTTATGACTGGGTATGGCAAAGAGGAAGTAAAAAATATTAAAACTGATATGAGAATAACAAAAAACTTATATTCTTTTGTTACAGAAATCATATGAACCAAAAAGGAATGATAGGATGAGTTTAACAAATGTATTATTTTTAGCAGAAGAGCTTAGAGTTGGTGGTGCTGAGACTTATTTTTATAAGATAGAAAATAAAATAGATTTAAAAAAAATTAATTTTTATACAGCAGCAGTTAATGGAAGATGCTTTGATAAGTTAAATAATAAACACATGTATTTTGAATACGAAAAAGGATTGTTTAGTAAGATAAAAACTATCAAAAAAATTGTTATATCAAAAAATATTAATGTGATACATGCTAATTCTTTAAGGTTAGCTATTATTTCATCAATAGTAAAAAAGCTGTACAAAAAGGATTTAAAAATAGTTTATACGAAGCATAACTTAACTATACTAGAGAAAATACACACAAAATTATTTAGTGCATTTGTTAATAAGAATGTAGACATAGTTTTAGCGGTTTGCAATAAGGATAGAGATAATATGATTTCTATAGGTGTTAGTGAAGAAAAAGTTAAAGTTATTCCTAATAGTATAGATTTAAAACATTTTAAGTTTAATTCTAAATACTTAAGAGATGCTGGAAAAGACTTTAAAGTTGGAATGTTATCTAGATTATCTAAAGAAAAGAACCACGAGTTTTTTTTGGATATAGCTGAGAAAGCTGATTTTAGGGCTCTAATTGGAGGGGACGGTCCTCTTAGAGAAGAGATTAATAATAGGATAGAAAAAAGTAATCTAAAGAAAAAAGTTAAGATGCTTGGTAACATAGAGAATTCCTACGAATTTTTGTCTAGTGTAGATGTAATGCTTTTGGTTTCAACTCGTGAAATATTTCCTATGACCTTATTAGAAGCAATGGCGGTTGGAACAATAGTTATAAGCGTTGATATCGGTGGAATTAGAGATTGCGTCATCAATGATAAAACAGGTTATGTAATAGATGATTACCAGAGTGAAAAGTTTATAACTAAGATAAGTGATATTCTTTCGGATTATGATAAAAACAAAGAGTTAATAAGTGCGGCTAGAGAATTAGTTGAAAATAGCTTTAATTTAGATATTACCATTGATGAGCTTCAAAGGTTGTATGGTGAGGTGGGATTATGAAAATTTTAATAATTACTCCAAGTTGTCCTTATCCTCCGCATAAATCAGGAGGAGCTTTGATAATTTACAATTTACTAAAGCAGAATAAAAGTGTAGGTAATACTATAGATTTGTTATATTATGATGAATACGATAAAGAGGCAGAAAAAGAAATAAGAAAGTATGCTGATAGTGTATATAATAAAAATTTACGTGTAAGAATAAGTCCTCTTGATAGAATGTTGAGTATTTTAAAAGGAATTCCATATGGGCTATATCAATACAAACATTCTTTGCTAAAAAGCTATTGTTATGAGCTTCAGAAAAATCACTATGATGTTGTATTCTTTGATCAATTTTCAAGTGTGCTTTTTCAGGATATGATAAATTGCACTAATAAAATATTTTTTGAGTGTGATTGTGTAAGCTTATTTTTCCATAGAAAGTATAAGATGGGGCAAAAAAATCTTATAGGTAAGGTATATAACGGCCTTCAATATAAATACTACAAAAAAATTGAAAAGAATTATTATAAAAAGTTTAATAAAGTTTTCTTTGTTTCTGAGAGTGATGCATTGTATGTAAAAGACAATTTCAAGGAAAGTGCAGCTAATATTGATCACATAAATTTAGGAGTTAACATAGAAAATTTCGACAGCGACAAGTATGATAATTTAGATCTAAAGGAAAAGAGCATTGTATTTACAGGAATCATGAATTATGCACCTAATAAGGATGCTGTTTTATATTTTTATAACAAGATTTTACCTGAAATAATAAAAAAATATCCTGATATAAAGTTTTATATTGTGGGAAAAAATCCAGACAGTGACGTACAGAGTTTAGAAGGAAAAAATGTTGTTGTTACAGGTTTTGTTGATGATATAGCAGAATATATCGCAAAGGCTTCAGTATATGTTTCTCCACTAAATTATGGAACGGGAATGAAGAATAAAGTACTAGAAGCTATGAGCATGAACAAGGCAATAGTAGCAAGTGAGGTTAGTGTTGAGGGAATAAATGAATTAAAAGATGGAGTAAATATATTCATTGCAAAAGATGATAAGCAGTGGATAGATAAAATATTATTGCTTTTATCAAATGATTCTGTAAGAAAAGATATTGGAGCAAATGGAAGAAATATAGTTAAATCTTATTATAGTTGGGAAAAGGCTTATATGAAATTATTCAGTAGATAAGGAGGCATTTTTTTTGAAAGATGAAGTACTTATATACAGTTGGGTAGGAGAGGAGAATATTGGAGACGAGCTTATTCTGAAAAGTATCGTAAGAATGATAGAAAAAATAGATGACAGACTTAAGGTAAATGTCATGGGAACTAAACCTAAAGTTATAAATAAAATTCATAACCATTTGGGGCTAAATAGAATTTCAACTTACATAAATTGGACTTTAAAATCTATTTTAAGAGCAATCTTAAAGCATAATATATTTAAGGCTATTTTAAATATATTATGTTCAAATAAGCTTATAATAGCCAGTGGTGGAGCACTTTCTGATTGGAATCCTAGTTCTACTAAAACAATATTTTTCCTTATAGATTTGTTTTATTTTATGAATAGGCCAATATGTATGATGGGTGTAGGAGCTGGTCCAATACTTCATGAGAAATCAAAAAAAAGGTTTTACAATAAGTTGAAAAAATTAGAAGTTATAACTGTTAGGGATGAAGAATCTTATGAACTTTTAAAGAGTATAGGTCTTAAGAATGTTATCTTAACTAGCGATTCTGTTTTCAATATATGCAGTATAATACAAAATAAATATCCAGAGAAAGACGTAACAGAAAAAAAAATTTCATTTGTTTTGGCTAAGCTTTTTAAAGATAATACAAAGGAGCTTAAAGAATATAAAGAAGAAATTATTAAGACTATCAATAGATTAAAAAAAGAAAACTGGAAAATAAAACTGGTGCCCTTTCATTATTCTGAGGATATAGGGTTCTTAAAAAGTATAAATCAGAAATGTAATGTTGAAATCTTAAATTCACATGATATGTATGATACTATTGGAGAGCTGAATAATGAAAATATAATTGTTGGAATGAGATATCATTCTGTTATAATGTCGTTGGTGCTAGGAAAAAAGGTGATTCCTTTAATTTATCATCCTAAGGTTTATAGTGTTGCAAGACGATTTGAAATTTTAGATATAGCAGAGAATGTTGGAAATGGTGGCAATTGGATTGGCAGTAATATTAGTAGTGAAAGACTATTAAAAAATATAGAAAAGTTATATAAGAGTGATGAAAACACAGCTAAAAATAGAGGTAAGGTTCTAAGAATTGTAAAACAAAATGACTTGAACAACGAGATTTTGGCAAGGTTTTTAAGACACAGTAATGTTTTAGAAGTTGTTTCCTATAATGTTCAAAGACACTAATGGAGGAATTATGAATATATTATTTGTTTCAGATTTGGGAAGTTTAGGTGGAGGAGAAACTAGTTTATTTAACTTGATAAATGAGTTTGCTAGTGACAATAAAAAATATAATATAAATAATTTTCTTATGTGTAAAACAGAAGGTAAATTAGTGGATAAGTGTAGGGGGATTAATGTTCCCTGTAAGGTTTTTGATTTTAAAGCTGCCTTTAAAAGCTTTAAGTTTAGGGAAATATCTAAAGCAATTAAAGTTATTAAAGAATTTTTGTATTCAAATAATATAGATGTAATACAGTGCAATGAATGGAGTAGTGCGGTATTATTTAGCATCATAAGCAAAGTTTCAAGTAAAAATTGTAAGATTATTTGGATATGCCATGGACAATGGTATAAATTTAATCTTATAAAAAGAGTATTGGTCAATTCTCTAATTAATAGAATAATTTCTGTTTCGGAAAGTGTTCAGAACAACTTGATAATAAATAAGCTCAATAAGAGAAAGCTTTTAAAGCAGAATCTTGGTATTGATTTAGATAGGTTTAGGCTAGGAAATGGTGATAAACTTAGAGAAGAATTGCATATACAGAAGGAAGATAAAGTTTTAGGAGTTATAGCAAGATTTCAGCCAATTAAGGGGCAAAAGTTAGTTATTGAAGCAGCAAGGGATATTGTAGAGGCGGGGTACAAAAATTATAAATTTCTTTTAGTTGGAGATAGTATTTTCAATAATCCCAAGGATAGTATGTATAAAAATGAAGTAATAGAAATGATTAAGGAATATAAACTTCAGAAAAATGTTCTTATACTTGGAGAGAGAAATGATGTACCCGATATTTTAGCTCTTTTGGATGCGTTAATAGTTCCTTCAATTAATGAATCCTTTGGAATGGTAGTTGTAGAAGCATTTGCAGCAGGATGTCCAGTTATATCAACACCTTGTGATGGACCAATGGAAATAATAAAAAATGGTTACTCCGGTGTAATAATTAATGAAAGAAATAGTGAAAATTTAAAAGATGCTATAACGGACTTAATGAAGGAAGAAACTGACTTAGAAATGATGAAAATAAACAGCATGAAAGAAAGTAAAAAATATGATATAAGTAACATAGCTCAATTTTATTGCAAACAGTATGCTCTATTGTGTAAGTAGTTGAGCATAGGGGGACAAAGTATGGTATTAACAAAGAAGTATGATAAATTAGGACATATACTATTGAACGTATTTATAGTGTTTTGCACATTTGAGGTTTTTATAAAAGGTGTTTTAACGCTGCAACAGGAAAGCTCTTCAGGTGTGAATGCTATTAAAATTGGTATATTACTTTTTATGATTTTTGCGATTGTACTTAAGGGAAAAATCAAAGGAATGACGACTAAAATCAAGGGAATAATGTTTATTTATTTAGTGTTTTTTATAGTGTTAGGCCTTAAAATTCTAAGCATAAATCAAATGTCTGATATTACAGGATGGCTAAGTGATAATAATAATTTAAATTATATATTTAGTTTTGTATGCTTTATTATTATTTTAAACATTGATATAAAAAGGGAAAGTGTAATAAACACGCTAATTGTATCATCAACTGTTGTAATGGTAATTTCATTTATATTCTTTATAAAAAATAATTATTATGGTTTAGCAGCTCCAGATATAATACAGGCTTATAGTATGGGGTTTCTAAATAAAACTAGAATGCTGTCAATTTTTGCATCACCAAATCATGCAGGATTGTATTTTGTTATGGTTTATTTAATAGTTGATTTTAGAGGTCAAAAGAATCTAGCGATGCTATTCAAATTATATAAGTTCTTGCTAATAGTATGCATAATGCTAACGCTTTCTAGAACAGCTATTGGAATACTCTTGTTATATATTATTATAAAAATAATACGCAGCAAAAATGCTAAAAGTGTTGTAAGGTTTGGTATAATTTCTTTAATGGTTGTGTTAATAGGTATTACTCTATGGATTGCTATAAGTAAATACAATGTTTATTTCTTTTCTGCAAGCTACATAAAAGCAGATAACAGATGGATCAAATGGCAGGTAGCAATAGAATATATAAAGAAATACTGGGCAATTGGAGCTCCATTTAACATAAAAGTACAGATGTACGCCTATGTTAATTCAGCTATAACAAGTGTAGAATTCTCAGATAACTTATTTTTAGAAATAGCCTCTAGATTTGGAGTGCCTCTTATAGCTTGTATTTTTATATTTATGATAAAAAATCTTAGAAGAGCCTTTAACGAAAAGAAAATTACAGATATAACTAAAATTTTAGTTTTTATAATAAGTTCAATAACAACTGGTTCAATACATTTTACCATTCCAATGATATTGTTCATAGTATATTGTGACAAGTTTGATTAGATATTTGCTTGTATGAGAGGGGAAAAAATGGCTAAAGATAAGAGGATATCCCTGTTAAAGGTTACTTCAATGGTTATTATAATAAACTTATTATCTAAGATAACAGGGTTTATTAGAGATTTTATTACAGCGTCTAAGTTTGGTACGAGTGTATCTGCTGATGCTTTTTCAATGTCTTCTGTTGTTCCGAATATAATATTTGCTATACTTGGAGCAGCTATCGTAAATACTTTTGTACCTATATTTAATGATGTTATTGTAAATAAGGGAGAAAAAAGGGCTTTTAAGTTTTCTAATAATGTTATAACTGTATTGACTTTATTGTCAATAATTTTAACTTTGCTGGGAGAGATATTTTGTCCGCAATTTGTTAAATTGATAGCACCGGATTTTCATGGCTATAAGTACTTATTGACAATAAAGTTAACAAGAATATTTTTATTGATAATCATAGTAAATACTTGGGTATTTTTATCTACTGCTATATTGCAGGCAAAGGAACATTTTTTAATACCCTCTTTAATAGGAATTCCATATAATTTATTAGTAATTGTGTATTTGCTATTTTTTAGTTCTAAATATGGTGTTTTGGGATTAACTGAAGTTATTGTATTTGCTATGTTTGTTCAATTTTTAATTCATGTGCCTTCTTTAGCACGTATGAAATATAGATACAAACCTGAGTTTAATATTTCCGATGGATATTTAAAAAGTATGGTTGTCTTACTAATTCCAATATTACTAGGGACAAGCGTTCAGCAGATTACATCTCTTTTTAATGGGAGATTTTCATCATCACTTGAAACCGGGAGCGTTGCAGCTTTAAGTTATGCATCTAGACTTAATTCGTTAGTTATGGACATATTTGTTATATCAATAGTTACAGTTATATATCCAAAAATGACAAAGCTATCCTCAGAAAACAAAATAGGAGAATTAATTGAAAGCTTTAATATTTCTATAAGATCAATAACTATAATTTTGTTTCCTATAATAACAATAATATTAATTGAAAGTGTGCCCATAGTAAAAATATTGTTTCAGAGAGATGCATTTGGAAATAAATCAACGTTGATGACTTCAACAGCCTTATTTTATTATATTATAGGTATCATTGCAGCTGGACTTAGAGAAGTTTTATGTAGGATGTTTTATGCACTAAAGGATACTAGAACGCCAATGATAAACTCCGCAATTACTGTGCTTGTAAATGTAGTTTTGGCATACTATTTAAAAGATGTTTTAAGACTTGGAGGTATTGCTTTAGCATCATCAATAGCTGCTTATGTATCTAGTATTTTACTTTTTATAAAGCTAAACTCAAAGCTTAAAAATATTAATTATAGAAAAACAATAGGTGTCACCATAAAGGTTATTTTTGCGTCAATAGGCATGGGAATATTCTTAAAGGTACTCTATCAGATAGTAGGACAAGCTTTGCTTAAGAAAGCAATAATAATTGAGATTATTGGATTTGGTGGAATTACTCTAATAGCGCTATTAATATACATGCTGATTTTATACTTAATGAAGGTAGAGGAAATAAATATGGTATCAGCATTTTTATATAAAAAAATTAAAAGAGGTTAAGAGGAGAAAATTATGAAAACTAAAGATAAAAAGAAATTTGGATTCTGGAAAAAGTTTTTTATTGTCTTTTTCATTTTAATCTTTGGAATAGGAGCTTCTGGAACAGCTTACTTTTATTCCAAAACCAGTAAAATGAAAAAAACAGAAATATCAAAGAAGCCATCTGAGCTTGGAATATCTAATAAAACACAAGACGATTTAAGCAAGTACAGTGATACTGTAAATATTGCATTATTTGGTGTAGATAGGCGATTAAAAACAGATGTTTCTCGTTCTGATTCTATAATGATATTAACAATGGACCCAGCACATAAAAAGCTTAAGTTATCCTCAATAATGAGAGATACATATGTAAATGTGGATGGACATGGTATGACAAAAATAACTCATGCTTATGCCTATGGTGGACCGCAACTTGCAATAAAAACTATAAATGAAAATTTTAAATTAAACATAAAGGACTATGTAACTGTGGATTTTTATGCACTTGAAAAAATTATAGATAAGCTTAATGGTGTGGAAATAAATGTTCAATCTGATGAAGTAGGATATCTTAATGGATATATAGACGAGGTTTCAAAATATGAGAAGGTCACTCCTAATCATGTTACTTCATCTGGTAAACAGCTTTTGGATGGAAGACAAGCTGTAGCTTATTCAAGAATTAGATACACAGCTGGTGGAGATTTTGTGAGAACTGAGAGACAGAGAACTGTGCTTATGGCAGTTTTTAATAAATTACAAGCTCAAGGAAAAAGCAATATGGTAAGTATGTTTGACGAAATTTTACCTTATACTGAAACAAATATGGGAAGCATTGATATTGCAAAGTATGGAACAAAATTTATTTCATCTGATATAAGTAATATAGACCAAGAAAGATTTCCATTAGATGGGTATTGTAGCGGTGTTACTGTTGACAATGTTTGGTATCTTAAAACTGATTTAAATGTAACTTCTGATCAAATGAGAAAATATATATTTGAAGATGTAAAGCCTTCGCCTAAAGCTTCACTTGTAAATATACCAGAAAAGTAAGGGGTGGTTAAATGGTAGATATTCATTCACATATAATTCCAGGAATTGATGATGGTTCAAATTCTCTTGAAACAACATTAAATATGATGAGTATAGCAAAAGAAGCAGGAGTAACTAAAATGGTTGCTACTTCCCACTATTATAGAGGAAAATTTGAAAACAGTATTTCAGTTATTGAGAAAAAAGCAAATGAGTTGAACTATACATTAAAGGAAAAGGGTGTAGACATTGATGTTATACCAGGACAAGAAGTGTTTATAGACAATTATACTCTTAAAGACTATAAAGAGGGGATAATAGGGACTATAAATAATACAGACTATATGCTTGTTGAATTTGATATGATGTCACTTGGCGAGAATGCAATAGATACTTTATATGAGCTTCAAATAAAAGGAATTAAGCCAATTATAGCTCATCCTGAAAGATACACTTATATTCAAAAAGATATTTATAAAATAAATGAATTAATGGATGAAAATATTTATTTTCAAGTAAATGCAGGAAGCATCGAAGGACTTTTTGGAAAGACTGTACAAAAAACAGCATTAAAGTTAGTAGAGGAGGGTGTAATTAGTTTTATTGCTTCAGATGCACATTCAGCTGGAAAAAGATGCCCTGGTTATGAAAAAGCACTTCATGATTTGACAAAAATTGATAAAACATTAGCCGAAAAGTTTATAAAAAATTCGAATTTGCTTCTTGAAAATGAAAAAATTGAAAATAAAGTACGAAAATTGAAAAAGAAAAAGACTTTTTTCTCTTTTTTAAAATAAAAAGACTAAAACTATTTATAACATAGAGCTTTTAGTTTATAATGTAATAGTTATAATGAAAATAATGATACAGATTTAAAATACATGGGAGGTTAATCGATGGAACAGGAAAATGATATAGATTTTACTGGGATTTTTGAGGTTTTAAATAAAGAAAAAGCGATGATTGCGGCAGTAACCATATTTTTTGTATTATTTTCAGCTATCTTAAGTTTTTTTATAATAAAACCAACTTACCAAGGACACGTTACAGTTATAATAGGAAAAAATGATTCAAAGTCCAGTACAAATGAGCAGTATAATGATGTTATGATGTCACAAAATCTTACTAAAACATATGCTCAAATTGCACAATCTAAACAAGTTGCGGATAAAACTGTAAGTAAATTAGCTGATGGAACTACAGCAGATCAGGTTTTAGGACTAGTGAGTGTTACGCCTCAAACAGGTACTCAAATAATAGATATAACAGCTAATGGAAAATCACCTGATAAGGCAGCAGATTTGGCAAATGATTTTTCAGATAGTTTTGTAGAAGTGTCAAAGGCAGTTTACACAGCAGGCGATGCTAGAATAATCGATAGAGCGACAGCACCTAAATCACCAATAAAGCCTAAAAAAATGATAAATATTGCTATAGCTTTTATTTTAGGGCTTTTTATATCTGTAGGTATAGCCTTCATTAAAGAATATATGGACAAGACTATAAAGACGCAGGAAGATATAAAAAAGCATTTGGATTTACCTGTACTTGGTGTAATACCTAATTATGAAGAGGAATAAGGGGAGAGAGACATGTTAGTAGTTAAAGATAAGCCTAAATCACCTATAGCAGAGGCTTACAGAACACTTAGAAGTAATATACAATTTTCAAGTTTTGATAAAGATATGCAGCTAATACTTGTAACTAGTTCGGGACCAGGCGAGGGAAAATCAACTACTTCGTGTAACCTGGCGTTAGCTATGGCAGAAGCAGGAAATTCAGTACTTCTTATGGACTGTGATTTGAGAAAGCCAAGTGTGCATAAAAAGTTTAAGATATCTAATAATGATGGATTATCCAATGTATTAGCGGGACATACTAAATTTGAGAATGCAAGCAACTGGTATAGCAAAAATTTATGTATACTAACGGCTGGAAAAATTCCTCCAAACCCTGCAGAGATGTTGGCTTCAAAGAGAATGAAAGCTTTTTTAGCTGAGGCAAGAGGAGTTTTTAAGTATATAATACTTGATGCACCACCAGTAATAGCAGTAACAGATCCACAGATTTTATCTACTATGGTTGATGGAGTGATTTTAGTTGTGACTTCAGGTGTTGCAGATATAGAAGCAGCTAAAAGGGCGAAGGAACTTTTAGAAAATGTAAATGCTAATATAATAGGTTCAGTTTTAAATAGAGTTGATACTGAAAGTAGAAAAGGCTATTATGGCAGCTATTATTACTATGGACATGAAGAGGAAAACTGATTAAATAATAAATCCTTTTGGAGGGAAAACAAAAAATGCAAAGGACAAAAAGTATAGATATAGCTAAAGGAATTGGAATATTACTGGTTTTATTAGGGCATAGATCTATACCTAATATTATGGTGAAGTTTATTTATTCATTTCATATGCCTTTGTTTTTTGTTATATCTGGATATTTATATAATGCTGACAAATATACAGAATATACTTCATATATTAAACATAAGTTTAGAACTATAATTATACCTTATATATCATTTTGGATTATTTCACTAATAGTAGAAGTTATAGCTATGAATTTTAATATACTGGATAAGCTTAGCTTTAGACAAGCAGTAAGTGAATTCTTTTATTTAACCCCAAGCGGATTTTGGAATGGGCCCTTATGGTTTTTAATGTGTTTATTTGTAGTATGTGTCCTATACTATCCTATTAGTAAGCTTTCACGTAATAAATGGATTATGGTACCTTTTATATTGATATTCCTAGCTTTGGGATGGAGCACATCAGTATTTAAAGTTTATTTGCCTTTAAAATTAGACATAGCATTTACAGGTCTTGTGTTTTATGCACTAGGCAATTTCATTAAAGGCGTAAAAATAAATATAAAAATAAACACAGTTCCGGTACTATTTATAATGCTTGCTTTAACATTAGTACTTTCAGTTGCAAATAATTCTATAGTTCAGATGATAGTTGGCAGATATGGTATTTATCCAATGTTTATTTTAGCGGCAATTGCTGGTTCTATGACCGTTATTATATTTTCAAATTTGATAAGAGAATCAAAGCTTCTAGAATGGCTTGGAAAAAATAGTTTGTTTATTATGGGACTGCACTTTATTGTGTTTATAGTAATTTTAGATCCTATACAAAAATTACTTAGTATACCTCAAAGTAATTTCTTTTTAAGAAGTTTTATAACTTTAATAGATATATTAATATGTATAGCTGTATTAAAACCAGTTATTTCAGCTATAAAGAAGTATTTACCTTTTATGACGGGGAGTAGGAAAGTAAGTACAAAAGGGGAAAACTATGAAGGATAAACGTTCGCTTGAGATGGATGTCATAAAGGGACTAGGTATTATTGCAATAGTAATAGGACATACTGAGTCTCCTTTGCTTAGATTTGTATATTCTTATCACGTTGTATTATTTTTCTTTATATCGGGATATTTTTACAAGGATAAATATACTCATAAACCAATAACACTGATTAAAAAGAGAATAAAGACCTTGTATATACCTTTTATAGCTTATGAACTTATTTTTTTAGTGCTGCATAATTTCTTTATAAAGTTCAATGTTTATCATTTTAAGTATTATTCCATGGGGGATTTTATAAGCTCCGCAGCTAAAATTTTAACATTTCATGAAATACAATCGGAAGTACTTGGTCAATTTTGGTTTATAAAGGTATTATTTATTACTAATATAATATTTTTTCTTATTGATTTTGTTTTTTGCAAAATTAAAGGTTTTAAAAAGGAAATTTTACAAGGTATATTGTTTTTAGTATTATTTGTCATTGATGTAGTTGCAACACAACATATAGGTAATAATAAAACTGCATTTACAGTTCCTACAGCTAGTCTTGTTCCTGTTAGTTTATTAGCATTTTGGGCGGGAAATATATATAAAAAGTATAAAGCACATGTTTCGTTAAATATATATTTTGCAATAATAAGCTTAATAGGAATAATTATAAGCTGCCAATTTGTGGGCACTAATATGGGCAACTTTTTTATATATCCGGCGGTATTTTTGGTAAATTCCGTGCTAGGAATATATTTAAATTTGTATTTATCCAAAATATTAGTTGAGAAAAATGCATATAAGATTATTGAAATCATAGGAAAAAATAGTTTAACTATTTTAGCGCTTCATATAATTTGCTTCAAAGCTATTAATTTAGCGCAAATATATATATATAACTTAAGTTACTCTTATTTAAGTCATAGAATAATAAATATGAATAATTTTTGGTGGATTGCTTATTCTATAGTAGGAGTACTTATACCAGTAATTTTGGCTTTGGGCGCAAATAAGGTCTTACTTTTCTTAAAAAAAATAATAAGTAAACAATTAGCATAGGTTAGATGGTTTTGTTCATTTGTACAAGTGTTTTCAAATAAACAAAATCATCCTTTTTAAATTTACACATTATTAAAAATATATATTTTAAAGTTCACACAATTATTACGTATATGTTGTATAATAAATAAATCTAGTATAATCAAGCTTAAAATGCATATAATGCATAAAAGTTTGATGCTATAGAGTTAAATACTAATGTAATAATATTACTTTTATGTAAAAATAAGAGGTGGTGAAAAATCAATGTTGATTGTTAAGGATAATCCTAAATCTCCAGTAGCAGAATCTTATAGAACCTTAAGAAGTAACATTCAGTTTTCAAGTTTCGATGAAGAAATTAGAGTTATACTGGTTACAAGTTCAGGGCCAGGTGAAGGAAAATCAACTACGGCAGCTAATTTAGCACTTGCCATGGCTGAAACAGGAAATCAAGTTTTAATTGTTGACTGCGATTTAAGAAAACCAAGCATACACAAAAAATTTAAATTATCTAATAGTTCTGGTTTATCAAACATAATAGCGGGACAAGCTAAGTTTGAAGATTCGGCTCATTATTTTAATAAGAAACTTTGTGTTTTAACCTCTGGTAAAATACCACCTAATCCTGCAGAAATGCTTGCATCACATAAAATGAAAGAATTCTTAAATGAATCAAAAGGAGTATTTAAATATATAATACTTGATACTCCTCCTATAATAGCAGTAACGGACCCTCAAATTCTTTCTACTATGGTAGATGGTGTGATTTTAGTTGTAAGTTCTGGGGTGGCTGAAATAGAAGCAGCTAAAAGAGCTAAAGAACTTTTAGAAAATGTAAATGCCAACATACTTGGAACAGTTCTTAACAAGGTAAAAGTAGGTAGTAGAGGTTATTACAGTTATTATGGCAACGAAGGTAAAAGGGGAAAGAGGCGTAAAAGAAAAAGGAAACTGTTTAAGTAGAAAAAATAAAAATTTAATGGATTTTTTATCATAAAGCAAGTATTCCTGTAATAGAACAGATAAAAAATAAACTTTTACAAAAAAGCTGTAGTAGTTTTAGCTTAGAGCTACTATAGCTTTTTTACTGAAGCTTTCTAAGTTCTGTTCCATCAGTTTTCATAATGTAATTTGAGTTTCCATCATTAGTCGTTCCGTCGAAGAAAACAAAACTATTTATAACATTTATATTTGATATTTTTGAAATTCTATTAGAATTAAATACTACTTTATTTAAGTTATTGTTATTAATTCTAAAGAATAGATTTCGTTTATTATCACTTGAATATAGCAAATTTCCACTAAAATTTAAGTAATGAGATGAAGTACTGTCTACCTGTTGTTTCTCACTCCCATCATTTTTGATTTTATAAACCGTTCCGTTATCTGAATCATTTGTATAGTATATAAAGTCATTAAAAACATTTATGTAAATTGAAGTGTCATCGTTTAGTTTAGTATCATCTTCTCCGGTATTCTTTATTCTATACAAAGAATTTCCAAGAGTTTCATTTTGATAGTATATATAGTTGTCAACAACTGTGATATAGGAGGAGTATGAATCGTTTAGTTTTTGTCTGTCTGAACCATCAGTTTTTATCTTATATAATTTATTTCCGTCATTTTCATTCTGATAATAAAGATAGCCCTTTGAAAGATTAAGATAAAACACTTTATCATTGGTTAATTTTGAAGTTTTTAAGCTTGACTTATTGATTTTATAAAGTCTCCCTTCATCGGACACATTTCTATAGTAGAGAAAATCCTTATCTGAATTTAAATAGTAGGCTTTGTCAGAGGTTAGCTTTGTTTTATTTGAGCCATCATAATTCATTTTGTATATTCCTGTAGCACCATAGGTTATAGAGTAGTATATGTAATTCGTGTCTTCGCAGGCAGTACCATAGTTGCTAATATTTCCAACGGAATTTCCATTACCATAACAATCTTTTTCATACTTTTCATAAAAAATTTTATTTTTGTTAGGTTTAGGTGTATTGTTTGAGGCTTTACTAATAGTGGTATTTTTGCAACCAGTAGCTAAAAAAAATATTACAAGAGTAACTATTAAGACAATTTTTTTCATAACTAGCACCCCATTTTTGATAAATTTAGTTAATAGTTATATACTATATAAAGTTTAACCAATATTATGATAAGTAAAACACTAAAAAGAAATAGAATACATATCTATCAGAGGTTTTAATTTTATTATGATTAATAAATATACTTATATTAGTGATTTATTGATTAGAAATATAGTTAGAAAAGATAAGGGGCATAGTGACTATAATTGATTCATTTGACATAAATAATATCTTGTAATATAATACGATATAAGCTATAATATATTAATATTAAGGAAAATAGTGTAGAAAGGGAAAAGTACTTTTAGGAAAGCTTATAGAGAGCAAGGAAATGGTGGAAACTTTGCAGCTTAAGTTTAAGGAAAATCACCCTGGAGCTGGAGACTGAAATTATAGTAAGTTTTTTCGTAATTCTGCGTTAAAGAATAGGGTATTAAAAAGTGCCTGAAGATTAAACCATAGGTGGTATATAAGCGAATGTAACTTCGTCCTATTTTAGGGCGGAGTTTTTTATTATATGTGAATGAAAAAATAGGAAAGTTAGTAGTTGTGAAACTTATGTATGTAAGCGAATTCTCTACTAGTTTTTCTATGACTAACGTTTTGGAAAGGAGTTTCATAATGTATAAGAAAGTTGATTCTAGCAAATCGTTTGTTGACATTGAAAGAGACGTACTAAAATTATGGCATGAAAAGGAAATAGTGAAAAAAAGCTTTAACTCAAATCAGGATGGTGAATATTTTAGTTTTTATGATGGTCCACCAACTGCAAATGGAAGACCCCATGTAGGTCATATTATTACAAGAGTAATGAAGGATTTAATTCCAAGATATAAAGTAATGAAGGGCTACAAGGTTCCAAGGAAAGCTGGATGGGATACTCACGGACTTCCTGTAGAGCTTGAGATAGAGAAGAAACTTGGAATTTCAGGAAAACCTCAAATAGAGGAATACGGAATAGAAAAGTTTGTTAAAGAATGTAAGGAGAGTGTTTTCTCATATGTTAGCTTGTGGAAGGATATGTCCGAAAAGCTAGGTTATTGGGTTGACATGGAAAATCCTTATGTAACTTATCACAATGATTATATAGAATCCGTATGGTGGGCTTTAAAACAAATGTGGGATAAGGATCTTTTATATAAAGGTCATAAAATAGTTCCGTATTGCCCTAGGTGTGGAACTGCGCTTTCTTCTCACGAAGTTGCTCAAGGATACAAAGATGTAAAAGAAGCAACAGCTTTTGTTAAATTTAAAGTAAAAGGTGAAGAAAATAAATATATATTAGCATGGACAACAACACCATGGACACTTCCAAGTAACGTAGCACTTGCTATTAATAAGGCTTACGATTACGTAGAGGTTATAAACAATGGAGAGCATTTAATACTTGCAAAAGCACTTTTAACTGTACTTGAAGGAGAATATGAAGTAGTTTCTGAGTTCAAAGGTGAAAAACTTTTGGGAATGGAATATGAACAGCTATTTAAATTTGCAAATCCTGATAAAAAAGCATTTTATGTTGTACACGGTGATTTTGTAACTTTATCAGATGGTACTGGAATAGTTCATATAGCGCCTGCTTATGGTGAAGATGATAACATGCTTGGTAAAAAATACGATTTGCCACTTATAAATTTAGTTAATGGTGAAGGTAAATTTGTGGATGAAGTTGAACCATGGAAGGGATTGTTTGTAAAGAAAGCAGATCCTAAGATTCTTGAATACATGAAGGAAAATGGAACTTTATATAAGTCAGAGAAGTTTACTCACTCATATCCTCACTGCTGGAGATGTGATACACCACTTTTATATTATCCAAGAGATAGCTGGTTTGTAAGAATGACTTCTTTAAGGGATAAACTAGTTGAAAATAATAATAAAATTCACTGGTATCCAGATAACATAAGGACAGGAAGATTTGGTAAGTTCGTTGAAAATGTTATAGACTGGGGTATAAGCAGAGACAGATATTGGGGTACACCACTCCCAATTTGGCAATGTGAATGCGGTCATAGAGATTGCGTTGGAAGTATTGAAGAGCTTAAAGAGAAGGGAATCAATGTTCCAGAAAACATAGAGCTTCATAAACCATACATTGACGAAGTAAAACTTACATGTCCTAAGTGTGGTAAGCCTATGACAAGAACCGAAGAGGTTATAGACTGCTGGTTTGATTCAGGTTCAATGCCTTTTGCACAGCTTCATTATCCTTTTGAAAACAAGGAAGTGTTTGAAAATACCTTCCCAGCACAGTTTATATCAGAAGCTGTTGACCAAACAAGAGGATGGTTCTATACATTGCTTGCAATTTCTACATCAATATTTGATAAGAGCTCTTTTGAAAATTGTATAGTATTAGGTCACGTTCTAGATAAACATGGACTAAAAATGTCAAAGCATAAGGGAAATGTTGTAGATCCATTTGATGTTTTAGATAATCAGGGAGCAGATGCTTGTAGATGGCATTTCTACACATCAAGTGCACCATGGCTTCCAACTAGATTTTCACAGGAAGATGTAGCAGAAACTCAAAGAAAATTTTTAAGTACTTTGTGGAATGTATATTCATTCTATGTACTGTATGCGGAAATAGATAAATTCAATCCAAATGACTATAAGGATTTTGTTTCTGGAAATGTTATGGATAAGTGGATTGTATCTAGGTTAAATACACTTACAAAGGATGTTGGAAATTACCTTGATTCATATGGAATAACTCAAGCAGCGCTTGAAATACAGGATTTTGTAGATGATCTTTCAAATTGGTATGTAAGAAGAAATAGATCAAGATATTGGACTCAAGAGCTTACTGATGATAAGGTAGGAGCATATGTAACTTTATATAGAGTTCTTGTGACTTTGTCAAAGGTTGCAGCACCATTCATACCATTCATGACAGAGCAGATATATCAGAGTTTAGTTACTAGTATAAATGAAGGTGCAGAGGAAAGCGTACATCTTTGTAAATGGCCTGAATACGATGAAAGTCTCATAGATAGCAGTCTTGAAGAGGAAATGAAGCTTGCTATATCAATAGTTAAGCTTGGAAGAAGTGCTAGAAATGGAGCTAATATTAAAAACAGACAGCCACTTTATGAAATGCGTGTAAGTACAAAAGCTCTTCCAGATTATTATGGAGATATAATAAGAGATGAACTTAATGTTAAAAAGGTAGAGTTTGGCGCAGATCTTTCTAAATATGTTAACTTTGAAATAAAGCCTAATTTACCTGTGCTTGGTAAGTCTTATGGAAAACTTATTCCTAAGATAAGAAAAGAAATTTCTTCAATGGATCAGATGAAGCTTGCTGAAAGAGTAAGAAGTGGAGAGGCTGTAAAGATTGATGTAGATGGTACTGAAATAGAACTTAACAGCGAAAATCTTCTTGTTACAATGCAGGGACTTGAGGGCTTTGCATTTGCAGGTATTGGAGAAATAGGAATAGTTCTTGAGACAACAATAACTGATGAACTTAGAGAAGAGGGCTATTTAAGAGAAGTATTAAGTAAGGTTCAAAACATGAGAAAAGAAAGTGGTTTTGAAGTTGCTGATAAAATAGAGATTTACGTTTCAGGAAATGAGAAACTTGAGAATGTAATTAGAAAATTTGAAGATACTATTAAAAAGGAAACATTAGCAACCGATATAATATATAGTGAAAATAAGGAAGCTGCTATTTACAATATAAATGGGGAAGAACTTAACGTATTTGTTAAAAAGAATTGTTAATCCCTAAGTATTGGTGACAAATGTTAAAAGTATAAGTGATAAGTGGTAGGATCATAAATAAATTTTAGACCTACTGCTTATCATTTATTATTCTAATGATATTAATTGAAATTTTAAGTATATGTTATATAACAATAGAAAATTTGCGTTTTACCAGGAAATATGTTATAAAAAGATTATAACTATTAGTTCAGGTGAGATACAATTATAATAGCTTAAATATAGAATTATAGGAGTGATTTTTATGGCTGCCTCTATTAAAGATGTCGCTAGAGAAGCGAGAGTATCTATTGCAACAGTTTCAAGAGTTCTAAACAATGTAGACGTTGTAAATGAAGAGACTAAGAAAAAAGTAATGGAAGCAATTAAAAAGTTAGATTATAGACCTAATATCGTAGCAAGAAGTTTAAAAACGCAAAGAACAAGAACAATTGGAATCGTTATACCTGATATATCAAGCCAGTTTTACCCAGAGATAGTAAGGGGAGCGGAAGATGTGTCTAATATATATAATTATAATGTAATTTTATGTAATACAGATTTAGATATATCGAAAGAAAAAGATTACATTAGAGTTCTTAAGGAGAAGATGGTTGATGGAGTTATTTACATGAGTAATTCCTTAGCACCTGAAATACTTCAATTATTAAGAGATCTTAAGATTCCTACAGTGCTTGTTGAGACAAGGGAAAGTGAAGACGAGAATGCCTTTCCAAGTGTAACAATAGATAATGCTAAAGCTGCCTATGATGCAGTAAATTATTTAATTAAAAAGGGTAACAATAAAATTGCTTATGTAGGTGTAAACCCTAAATTAAAAAATAATGCTAGAGCTATAATCTATGAAGGATACAAGAAGGCTCTTTTAGATAACAATATTCCGCTTAATGAAAATTTAATACAATTTGGTGGTTTGAAGGCTATAGATGGAACAGACGGAATAAATGTTATAATTAAAAAGGAAAAGATTGATGCTGTTTTTTGTGCATGTGATGAGATAGCTATGGGAGCTATAAATGCACTTAGAGAAAATGGTATAGATGTTCCAAAGGATGTAGATGTTGTAGGCTTTGACAATATTTATACATCATCAATATTTTATCCAAAGCTTACTACAATAGAGCAACCTACTTACGATATGGGATCTGTTGGAATGAGAATGCTTATAAAAATAATAAATAAAGCAGAACCAGAATGTCTTCATTATGTACTTGATTACAATATAATTGAGAGAGATTCATGTAAATAAAATATAATTTATAGGAAAAACGGTTAAATTAAGTTTTACATTGGTTTTCTTGTAAAACCCTCACGCAAAAGTTATAAGTGTGGGGGTTTTATTTTGCATTAAATTCTCATAAAATTATGTCTAATATAATTTAGTATCAATATTTTGCTCCTAATGAAATTAAATTTGAATAATTGTAAATATGTGGTATAATGTTATAAGAAATGGAAAATATAACCATATACTATAGATTATTTTACAATAAAACTTTATTAATATGGGGGAGTTTGAATGGATACTAAAATTAAAGTAAAGGAATTATTTTCTTACTTGTTAAGTATAAAAAACATGAATGAAGACGTAATAAGAGATGTAGGGAAATATGATAAATTATATTGGAAAAATCAGCTTAAAAGCAATAAAAATATAGTTGTTAATCTGGATAATTCACAGGAAATATGGTTGGAAATAAGAAAGGAAAATAAAGAATTGTATGATTCTTTTTTTCAGCTTTATTTGCGAATACAGAAGAACAATGAAAATATTGAAATTGTGTGCGGAAATTACATGCTTTCATGGTGCAAGGATGATAGAAAGATATTCCACCCTATATTTACAACAAAAATGGAATTGAGTTTCGATGCGGAAAATGCGAAATTTATATTAAAACCATATGACAACAAAACTATTCTTGAATTGGATATGTTTTCGGGAATAGCAATTCCTAATATGGACGAGATAATAAAGGTTAAAGAGGAATTTGAGAAAAGCTGCTTGGATATTCGTGAAATGAAAAATGTTAAGGATATTCTATATAAGGTTACACACTATCTTAGTGCTGAAATAAATCCTAAAGGTGAAATACAAAAGCATGTATCATCAATTAATTCAATAAAACCCTCAAAGTATCCTGTGTTTTATGATGAAGCGGTTATAATTGTGAGGAAAACTGACAATAGACTTTGGAACAAAGAGCTTTTGAGTATTATAGATAGTATAGAGGATGGGTATCCAATTCCGGCGCCAATAAAGGCTCTTGTTGAAACTCAAAATATCGAAGAGAATAATGAAGAAGTTGAGGCTTGGAAAAAGATAAATGATAATTTATTATTTCCGCTTCATTACAATGAGGAACAAAAGGAAATTGTAAAGAAGCTTTCTGATAATTTTGGAGTCGTTGTTCAAGGACCTCCTGGTACAGGAAAGAGTCATACTATAGTAAATCTCATATGTCATTTACTAGCTAACGGAAAGAGAGTTTTGGTAACAAGCCAGACAGGAAGGGCGCTTCGTGTGCTTTCGGATAAAATACCTAAAGAAGTAAAACCTTTATGCATAAGTCTTTTAGGGGATGATACTAAATCACTTAAGGATCTTGATGATTCAGTAAGAAGAATAACTGAAAATCTATCATTAAATCCAAGCGATGTAAGTAAGGAAATAAAGCCATTAGAGAATGAGCTTATGTTTTGCAGAAAGTATCAAGAAAAAACATATAGCAAGATAAAAGAATTGGAGTGTATTGAGAATAAAAAGCTAAACGTAGGTGGAAGGGCAATGACCCTTATGGAGATAGCGAAATGGGTTAATAAAAATGAAAAACAGCTTAATTGGATAGAAGATGAAATTCCTATAGATTTAAAGTGTCCATTCACTAATCAACAGTTTGGACACTTTATATACCTACTAAATAATGTTGGGATAGATGATTTGCAGAAGGTGAATTCTTCTCTAAAAGTTTTAGGTGAAGTTCCTGAGTATGAGGAGATTTTAAGAAATTTTCAAAATTACACAGTTAAGGATCATAGTAAGGACAAGATAAATTTAAAAGGATGGGCTATAAACTATAAAAAAGAGGTTAATATAGATCATGATAAGGTTATACAGCTAATTGATAGAGCTGAAAGTAAGATGGAGGAGATTGAGAAGAGCTGGCTTAAAAATGTTATGACATGTTACTATTTTAGCGATATTGAGAGACCTGAAATAAAGAATTTGTTTGTTAGAAGCAGTGAGTACATACGCCGTCTTTCAGATATACAAACTATAATTGTTTCGCATAAAATCACAATGCCAGAAGACATGAATTTTCAAAAGTTTTCAAAGGATTTCAAAAGCATATATGCTAGGGCTAAAAATAAAGGCAAAATCAATAAGTTTTTTAAAATTAGACATAGAAATTTAAATTATATTTTTAATGAGTGTGCTGTTGATGGAGAGGATCTTCAATTTGGAGATAAGATTGAAATATTAAAGCTTTTTTTGGAAAAAGTGGATATTCAAAACAAGTTAATGGAGCTTTGGAATAGTAGTGTAAGAAAATTCAAAGGAGATGAAATTAAAAAGTTTGATTCGAATACTTTTATAAAGCTTGAAAAGCAGGTAAAGGATATTGGAGATATAGTTAATTGGAATGCCAATTATAAAAATAAGATACTCCTTAATATGGAAAATATAACGTTTTTAAATAAAATGGATTGGTATAAAAAGGAGACTTATACAAAGATAAAAAAAGGTGTAATTAGCATTAAAAGTATTGCTGAATATGAAAAAGCAAAAGCATTTTTAAATGGGCTGGTTAAGTTATCGAGAAATACCTATGGAATGGAACCTATGGCAGAAGCCATTGAAAGTAGAGATATCAAAAAAATTAAAAAGGCATACTCTGAAGTTCAAAGGCTAAAGAACATGGTAGAGACGGTAAAAGAGATAAATTCTCTTAAAAATAAAATCGAAAAAATAGCACCTATATTTACTAGTAAGCTTTTGAATTCTGAAAAAAGAAGTCAATATAAGAATTTAAATGCTGCTTGGAAGTGGAAGCAAATGAATGATATACTAGAAAAATCACATAGGTTAAAGACGGAAAATCTTGAAGAAATAATTGAAAATGAAAAAATTAAGGAAAGAGTACTTATTAGAAGGATTGTATCGAAAAAAGCTTGGCTAAATGAAATTAATAATACAACAGATATTCAAAAAAGAAGTCTTTATGCATGGCTTCAAGCTGTAAAAAGGATAGGTAGGGGAACAGGAAAATTTGTATTGAAGTATAGGAAAATGGCTCAAATGGAAATGGAAAAATGTAAAGATTGTATACCTGTTTGGATAATGCCTTTAAATAAGGTTATAGAAAATATCGGACTTAATTCCAATCTATTCGATGTTGTAATATTTGATGAGAGTAACCAAAGTGATATATTTGGTATAAGTGCTCTTTTTAGAGGCAAGAGAGCTGTTATAGTAGGGGACGATAAGCAAATAAGTCCTCAAGCGGTTGGAATTGAAGAAGGAAGTGTAGATGAACTTATAAATAGACATCTTAAGGGAATACCACATTCTCAATGGTTTGATTTACAGACAAGCCTTTACAATACTGCACTTAGAGTATTTCCGGACAGACTTCTTTTAAGAGAACATTTTAGATGTGTACCTGAAATAATAGGGTTTAGCAATATGGTAAGCTACTCAAATGAGATAATACCGCTTAGATATCCGAAGGCAAAAGAGGCCTTTAGTGAACCTGTGAAGGTTGTTAAGGTAAAAGACGGATTAAAGGATAATATAAGGCAAACAAATGAAAATGAAGCAAAGGCAATTGTAAATAGTATAATAGAATGTTGTTCAGACACCAAATATGATAACATGACTATGGGAGTTATATCTCTTCTTGGAGAACAGCAATCTGAACTCATTGAGAGTATGCTTAGGCATAAACTAGGAGAGAAGGAAATGCTTAAAAGAAAGATTTTATGTGGAGATGCATTTTCTTTTCAAGGAGATGAAAGAGATATAATGTTTTTATCTTTGGTAGTTTCAAATGGAAGTAAAATCTCCGCACTAACACGTGAAGCGGACTTAAGAAGATTTAACGTTGCTGCTAGTAGAGCGAGAAATCAAATGTGGGTATTTTATTCAGTAGATGAGGACAAGCTGAGCGATAATTGTGTTAGAACGAAATTTTTAAGGTACTGTCTTGATCCTGCCTTAAATAAAAATAAAATTAATAAAGAGAAGATGGTTCTTGCAGATGAGTTTGAAAAGGATGTCTTCAATAATATAAGAAAAAGAGGATACAATGTAAAGCCTTTTGATGATCTTAGAAAATATAAAGTTGATTTTATAATAGAAGATGCTTCAAATAGAATTGCTATTGCTTGTGACAGTGGAAATTATAATGACCTTGAAAATTGGGAGAAGCAAAGAGAAAGGCAAATGGCACTTGAAAGGGTAGGATGGAAGTTCTATAGGCTAAAGGGAAGTGAGTTTTATAGAAATCCAGAGTTAACAATGGATGCACTCTGTGGCAAGCTAGAAAATATGGGTATAAAAAGTATAATTACTTAGGGTAGTAGGTTGGCTAAAGGTAAGACTTGGATTTGAAGAATATCAATTCAAGTTTTATCCTAGTAGTCAACCTATATTTTTTTGTAGATTAGTATAATATATCCTTGTGTTATATAGCAGGCTATTATAAAATTAATCTAAATGTAAATTTTTAAACCTGACCAATAATTTGAATGTGGGTGATAAGCTATGAAATATAAACTAGTATGTATAGATATGGATGGAACACTTCTAAATAGCAAACATTGTGTAAGTGGAGAAACTAAGGAAGTAATAAGAAAAGCATATGCGAAAGGTGTGGATATAGTTATAACTACGGGAAGAATATACGCAAATGCTGCATTTTATTCAAAGTTGATTGGTGTAAAATCACCTGTTATTGCATCAAACGGAGCAATTATAAGAGGAAGAGATAATAATATTATTTACAAAAATGTCCTTAGTTCAGACACCCTTTCAAGAATTTTTAATGTATGCAGTAGACTAAAGGGAAATATAACTCTTCATACACACGATAGTATTATTTGTTCAAGCAAATTTGCTTATATTGTAATGTGGGTTATTTTTATAGGATCTATCATAAAAAATAATGAAAATACACTAAAGATAAAATACGTTAAAAATTATAGTGCATATATAAACGGGCTTAAGGAAAGCAATGATATTATAAAATGCGAAATAATTGATAAGGATGTAAAGAAGATATCAGCAATAAGAGAAGAGTTAAAAAGAATGAATGACATAGAGGTTGTAAGCTCATCAAGACATAATATCGAGGTTACATCAAAAAATGTCTCTAAGGGTAATGCTATAAAGAGTTTAGCTGAATTTTACGGTATAAAGAGAGAAGAAATAATAACAATAGGTGATAGTGAAAATGACTTATCAATGATAGAGTATGGCGGACTTGGTGTTGTCATGGAAAATGGTTGTGAAAGTGCAAAGAAGCTTGCTGATTATATAACTGATACAAATGATAATAATGGTGTAGCAAAGGTTATAAAAAAATTTATAATGGAAGATGGCAATTAAACTGTTAAGATAGATGGTTTTCTATGAAAGTTGATATTAAATTTTACATAATTAGGGATAGAATTAATTGCAGGATTGCCAGTGAATGCTATTAGTAGAGAAAATTATTACAATTTTAAATATGTTGTTTTCAAATAATATACATGTATGATATAATTATGAAGTAAAAAAATTGAAGGGAAACTTATTATGGATAAAAATGAAGAGTTTTTACGTAGAATAGAGAATTTTAAAAGTGAAAAATCAAAATTAAAACAAAATTATAATATGATGAGTTTGCTTAGGTTTATAGTTTTTATTATGGCTATTTCCTTTACATATTTTTTAGTAAAAAACCCATCAATATTCATACTTTTAGGTACAATTTTGTCATTTGTTTTGTTTGTGTATATTTTAAAAATACATGAAAAGATATCGGATAGACTTGAAGTAGCAAACAATTTAGTGGAAGTAAATGAAAAATACTTAAAGAGAATAGATGGTACATGGACATCATTTCAGGATTTTGGAGAAGAGTTTCAAGATGAAGAGTATCCGTATCTTGGGGATTTAGATATATTCGGAAAAAAGTCTTTATTTCAATTAATAAATACTTGTGTGACTTTTTTAGGTAGAAAGAAATTAGCTGAAACTCTAAAGAAGCCAGATAAAAATATTGAAAAGATAAGAATGAGGCAGAAAGCTGTAGAGGAGCTTAAGGATAAAATTGACTTTTGTCAAAATGTAGAGTCTCAGGGCAATTCTAATGAACTTGGTACTGATCCAAGCGAGCTATTTAATGATCTTGAAAATACAGAGCATTTGTTTAAGAATTTTCTTGTTGAGGCATTTATAAGAATTTTGCCAGTAGTGTCTATAGTAGTTAGTATTGTTATAATATATATGAAGCTTAAAGCTTACTATTGGGTTATAGCAGCACTATTTGTACTTCATATGCTTATAAATATCATGGGATACTTAAAGGTAGCTCCGCAGTTAAGAATAATATATAAAATAAGAAAAGATTTAAAATCTTATTTTAGAATACTAGATATTATAGAGAATGAAGATTTTAAAAGCGATTATTTAAAGGAATTAAAATCAGTTTTGTATTTTGAAAATAAACCAGCATATAGAATATTTAAGAGTTTAATAAGTATAACTGAAAAGCTAGAATTTAAGAATAATATTTTTGGATACGTTATTTTTGGAATCATAATGCTTTGGGATTATCAATGTGTTTTCGAATTTGAAAGATGGAAAGATAGATATGGAAAGATTGTTTCTAAATGGGTTGATGCTATAGGGGAATTTGAGAGCCTTTCAAGTCTTTCTGTTATTTTTAGATTAAATAGCCACATGGTGTTTCCAGAACTCTCAGAGAGTGGACTTGTATTCTCAGGAAAAGAAGTTGGCCATCCACTGATAGGTGAAGAAAAAAGAGTAAATAATGATGTTGATATGAATAATAAAATATTTGTAATAACAGGAGCTAATATGGCAGGTAAAACTACCTTTTTAAGGACTGTTGGAATAAATTTAGTTTTAGCCTACGCAGGTGCACCGGTTTGTGCATCAAACTTGAAATGTTCAGTGGTAGATATATATACGTCTATGAGAATAACAGATGATTTAAATAATGGTATGTCTACATTCTATGTTGAACTTATGAGAGTAAAGAAAATGATAGAAAATGTGAAGAAAAAAACTCCTATGATTTTTCTTATTGACGAAATATTTCATGGAACTAACTCTAATGATAGAATAGCCGGTGCAAAAAAAGTTCTTAAAATATTGAATGAAAATTGGATTTTTGGATTAATTTCTACACATGACTTTGAGCTATGCGAACTAGAATCAGATGAAAAGCGTAGAATAAAAAATTATCATTTTTCAGAAACATATTTAGAGGATAAAATAATCTTTGACTATAAGCTTAAGGATGGACCTTCAGATACTACAAATGCTAAGTATTTAATGAAGATGATAGGAATAAATGTAGAGTAATTTTATAGTAAGAAAAAAGCTAAGGAATAGCAATCCTTAGCTTAATTTAGAAATGAGTATAAATTAAAGAAAGTTAAAATCAATCTTTAATTAATTATTGCTTGAAATGTTAATTTAAAATGTGAACTGTTACAGTTCTTCGTCCCCAATTAAGTGCATCTTGTTTAGAAGAGAAGAATAAATCTATTCTATTTCCGATTATGTCTCCACCAGTATCATCTGCGACAGCATATCCGTAACCATCTACATAAAGTCTTGCTCCTGGCCTAATAACTCTAGGATCTACAGCTACCGTGCTGTAGCCATTAGGATTTCTTACAGTAGGAGTTCCAAGAGATGTAAGACCATCATCAGAGTAACCAGTGGCTTCTAACGAAATTACAGAACCACTTACAGCTGGTGGCTGTGAGCTTGGGCTAGCAAGAAGTGCCTTACTGTTGTTAGCACTGTTAGCTTTGTTAGCTTTGTTAGCGTTTGCCGCGGCGGCTGCTGCTGCAGCTGCCTGTAACTCTTTTTGACGTTGTTCCTCGGCTGCTTTTTCAGCTAATAGGTTTTGTTCCTTTTGAGTCGTTTTAGCAAGTAAATCCTTTTGCTGTCCAACATTTTTGTTTAGACTTAAAAGCATTTGTTCATTATCTTTCTTTAGTGCCAACAGTTTTTGGTTCTCGTCATTAAGCGATTGTTGTGTTTTGCTTATGTCTTCTTTTTCGCCTTTTACATTACCAATAACATTTTTATCAAATTCAATTACTTTCCCAATAGCATTCGCCTTTGAAGCAAAATCATTAAAACTTTTTGAAGAAAAGAGTATGTTTAGATATGAATTTGTTCCGTTCATATACATTGCTCTCAATCTTTTGTTAAATAAATTTTGCTGTGAATTCAAAGTGTTTTTAGTAGCATCCAATTTCTTCTGGTTAGATTCCATATCAGTATTTAACTTGTTCATATCTTTTTTGTTGTTATCAACTTTTTTAAGTACATCTTGAATCTTACCGTCTAAGTCTTGAATTTTGTTCTGTATGTTTTTTTTGTCTTCCTGCGTTTGTTTTAACGCATCGTCGTTATTAGATGGTTGTGCAGCTAAAGCATTACCAACATTATTGTTGAAAGTAATGATTATAGCCAGCATTGTAATAACAGATAAAAAAACTCTCTTATTCAATTGCTTTCCCCCTCAGTGTAAATATAACTTTCTTTATGATAACACATTAATCAATTTATGTAAAATCTGGAGCAAGATTTTGGAAGCTGAAGTAAATTATAATTAAAAAACTGTTATATAATACAATTAAATGATAAAATATATGTGTAGGAGTTTTTTTATTTATGCTTAAGATGATAATAATTAAGGAGTGGTAATAATGTGTGTAAGGTTAGAAAATGAAAATTTTAAGGCAGAGTTATCAGAAAGTGGGGCAGAACTTACAAGCTTAAAGAGTAAAAACACTGATAATGAATATATTTGGACTGCTAATTCAAGTTACTGGGGAAGGCACGCTCCTATTCTATTTCCTATAGTTGGAAAGGTTAAGGATAATAAGTATAGGATAGCAGATAAAGTATACAATCTTTCTCAGCACGGTTTTGCTAGAGATATGGAATTTGAAGTGGAAGACAATGCTAGTGATAGAGCAGTATTCAAACTTGTATGGAATGATGAAACCTTGGAGAAGTATCCTTACAAATTTGAACTAAGAGTTATATACGTGTTAAAAGATAGTACTGTTGATGTAACATACAATGTTAAAAATGTAGATGACAAGGATATATTCTTTTCAATAGGGGCACATCCAGGCTTTAATTGTCCTGTTATAGGGAAACAATCGGAGAATGACGAATTACAATTTGAAGACTATTATATTGAATTTGAGAAAAGAGAGACTACAGGAGTAGTTAAACTAAACAGCAGCAACTTACTATCCAGGAATACCTCACCGTTTTTATATGCATCTAATATTTTGAATTTAAGTGAAAAATTGTTTAAACAAGGAGCGTTAATATTAAAGGATTTAGATTCTACTAGCATATCTCTAAAAAATGATAAAAATACCACTAGTGTAACTGTATCCTTTGAGGGCTTTCCTTATGTTGGATTATGGTCTAAGCCAGAAGGAGCACCTTTTGTTTGTATAGAACCATGGTTTGGTCATGCAGATTATGAAGATTTCAATGGAGATTTTAGAGAAAAAGAGGATGGATTGAAACTTGAGGTAGGAAAAGAGTTTGAATGTACATACTCCATAACTATTGGAGAATAGAAAACTTACAATTTAACACTTTAATACGCTAAAGTTTTGTGATATAGTATATTTATATAACAAAGTTCAAATTATACATGTATCAGAATGAAGGTTAAGTTAGGATGCATGTATAATTTGAAAATTTATGTAGTTTTATTTTAATGAAATTTTAGTGGGTAGAGGTGAAAAAATGAGTAAGTTTTGGAATGAACGTGTAAAGAAACTAGAGCCATATGTTCCAGGAGAACAGCCAAAGGATCAAAAATATATAAAATTAAATACAAATGAAAATCCATATCCTCCGTCACCTATGGTTATAGAAGCAATAAAAAAAGAGGCTGATTATAAGCTTAAACTTTATCCGGATCCTAATTGTGATTCACTTAAAAGAACTATTGCTGAATACTATGGTATATCAGATAAAGAGGTATTTGTTGGTAATGGTTCTGATGAGGTTTTAGCGTTTTCCTTTATGACATTTTTTAGTCCAAGGAAAACTGTATTTTTTGCAGATATAACATATAGTTTTTATAAGGTATATGCCAATTTACTTAATTTAAATTGTGAGCTTATTCCTTTAAAAGAGGATTTTTCTTTAGATTTAGATAATTTTTGTAGGTGTAATGGAGGTGTAATTATTCCTAATCCTAATGCACCTACAGCAAAGTATATTGGACTTAGTGATATAAAAAAGATATTGGATTGGAACAAAGATTCTGTAGTTATTATAGATGAGGCTTATATTGATTTTGGTGGAGAATCAGCAGTTAAGTTTATAAAGGATTATAAAAATCTTTTAATTGTTCAAACTCTATCAAAGTCAAGATCGCTTGCAGGACTTAGAATTGGATTTGCTATGGGGAGTCCTGAGCTTATAGAGGGCTTATCCAGAGTAAAAAATTCTATAAATTCATATACATTAGATAGGCTAGCTATTGTTGGAGCAGAAGCTGCTTTTAAAGATAAAGAATACTTTGAGGATGCGAGACGAAAAATTATAGCAACAAGGGAAAGAGTGTCAACTGAATTAAAGCAGATTGGTTTTAAGGTTATAGAGTCAAAGGCTAATTTTATTTTTATAAGCCATACAACAATTTCTGCTGAAAGTATATTTAACGAACTTAGAAAAAGAGGCATATTAGTAAGATACTTTAAAACTGCAAGGATTGATAATTTCTTAAGAGTTAGTATAGGAACTGATAAGGAAATGAGCGAATTTATGGATAAAATTAAAGAGTGCATTGCGTAAAGTAATAAAAAATACACTGTACCTAAAGGGTAAGTGTATTTTTTTATTTAAAGTAGGTATAATTATTAATAACTAAAACTTATAGAAAATTTATAATTAGTTTATAGCGTATTAATTATTGAGGAGTATACTGGAATTTAACAAATAAAATTAGCAGTGTAAACATATTTTATGCGTATTTTAAGGGGTGTACTTTTTGAAGAATAAAGTTGGTATAATGTACGATAACATAAGCGGGAATACTGGTGATGTAGCAATTGGTATAAGTCTTAGAAAAATAATGAAGGAACTAAAAGTTGATTTTGATGAAATTCTTCTCAATAATATTGATGTATTAAAGTACAATACTGTGATTATAGGAGGAGGACATTTATTAAGAGAGAATAGTGACTTTTTTTACGATAAGTTTAAATTGAGAGGACCCAATATATTGAATTCTGTTGGTGTAGTTGGAAATCCTAATGATCTTCAATACCTTGAGGAATACAAATATGTAACTTTTAGAAGTGAAGGAGATAGAAAAAAAGCTGGCTACCTTAATAAAAAAAGTAGTGTAGTTCCGTGTACCACAATGCTTTTAGATGATTTACAAGATTTCCCTATTCATATAAAAAGACCAGCTATAGGGGTACATCTTATTCCTAATATTTTTTCCAAGGAAGAAGAAGGCTTATTTGTAAAGTGGGCATCTAAGCTTCCATATACAATATATTTTATTCCTATAACGCACTATAATTACGACTATATCTATATGAGTAAATTGAGTCAAAGAATTTCTAATTCTAGAGTACTTCCTATAATGAAACCTCTTGAAATATTCACTTTTATAGGGAAATTAGATTATCTTATAACTTGTTCGCTGCACGGTTCTATATTTTCATACATACATAATGTACCGTTTATATTGATGGAACAAGAAAAATCTAGATTTTTTCTAGAAGATAGAGGACTTCAGGGATATTTGTTTAGCAATTTAAAAGAAATAATAGGTTTAACAGAAAAAGTAATAAATAATCCTTTGGACTACTCTAATTTGATTGTTAAAGATAAAAAAATATTAGAAGAACATGTAGAAAATATAAAACAAATTGTGCCTAACAATAGTACATACATACTGAGTAAAGAGTGTACCGAGAGTGATGAAATAACGCAGTTAAATCTTCAAAATGGAATTCTACAAATAAATTTAAGTAAATTAACCTATGAATTAGAAGCTTACAAGAAAGAGATTAAGGGAATAAATTTTAGACTTAAGGATGAAGAAAGTAAGCATATGTATTATAAAAAAGAGCTGAAGAAGATTTATAGATCACGTGGATGGAAGGCTTTGAAAAAATTCTATTCATTAAAGGATTTTATATCAAAAAAAATTAATGGAGCCTAGATTACTTTAAATTACTCCATGAGAAAATATAATTTAAATTTATATAAAGTTATCGAGTTATAATGTTTATCCTCGATAACTTTTGTTTTAGACAGTCTAGAAATAGGTTATGATGACAAAATGGTGGTCGTAAGCGAACAATATTATTTATGGGTAATTAGAGGGCCCGAGCTTTCTTCAGGATGAACTTCCAGTAGAAGAAGCTCAATTAAATGTAAAGTTGGTTAATGATGTTGCACCGTACAGAACAAGAAAAGTAAGAATACTAAATGGAGCACATACAGCACTTGTTCCAGTAGCTTATCTTTATGGATTAGAAACTGTTAGAGAAGCTATTGATCATGAAGTTGTTGGAACCTTTATAAAGGAAGTAATATATGAAGAAATAATTCCTACTTTAGTCAATGATGATATTCCAGAAGAGGAATTAGTACTTTATGCAGATTCTATTGTTGAGAGATTTAGAAATCCTTTTATACATCATTACTTAATTAGTATAGCTTTAAATTCTATGTCAAAGTTTGAGACTAGAAATTTACCTTCATTGTTAGAGTACATAAAAATTAAAGGGGAGTTTCCTCATAGACTAGTTTTTTCATTGGCGGCTTTAATGTATTTCTATAAAGGAAAAAGAGGCAGTGAAGAAATAAAATTATCAGAGGATGAACATGTTTTAGAGTTTTATAAAAAATCATGGGATAACTGTGATTGTAGTAGGGAAGGCATAAGGAATTTGTTTGAGTCAGTTTTAGCGTACAAGGCTATATGGAAAATGGATTTAAATAAGGTTGAAGGATTAACAGAGGCTGTTGCTGAAAATATAATTAGTATTATTGAAAAGTTAGGAATCAAAAAGGCTTTAGAACTTCATTTGGATGCTGTAAGAATTTAATAAAGGTAAAATTAAAAAAAGTTGTCTCAGTCTAAATATGGCAGAGATAACTTTTTTATTATATATGTTTTGGTATAATTGTATTTAAAGAAATAGACATTTCAGTTGGAGAGAAGTGATATTAATGTATAGATTAAAAAACAAATTAAAAACACATCAAGTAAAATTGTTTTTAATTATGACCTTCTTAGGTACGTATATATTGTGGGGAATTTTATTATCATCATCTAAAGGTATTTTGAATAAATATATATATTTAAATAATACATATTATACATTTTTAAGGATATTAGGAGCTGCAATGCCGAGTATTATAGGAATATTTCTTACAGCATACTTTTATGGAAAGAAGGAGATAAAGAAATTATTGCAAAGCTTAACTAAATGGAAGGTTAATATATTGTTTTATATAGCGGCAGTATTTTCTTTAAATGCACAAATACGTATTGTAGAGTTTGCTTGTAAATTATTAGGAATGAAAGTTGAAGTAGCAATGAATATGCAGGCTAGTGGATTTAAAACTAGTAGTATTTTAGGTATTATGACTTTATTCTTGGCAATAGTTTTATTTTGGGGACCTTTAGAAGAAAAACTTGGTTGGAGAGGTTTTTTACTTCCTAGGCTTCAAAGTAGGTTTCACCCGGTTTTTTCAGCAGTAGTAATAGGAGTAATATGGTCATTGTGGCATTTACCTATGTTTTTTTTACCGAATACAGGATATAACTCAATTGTTGAATATATTTTAGTAACTGTAATTTTATCCTTGGAAATGACATGGTTATATAACAAAACAGGAGGAAGTTTATTAATAGCAATTTTAGTTCATGGATTTGATAACACTTACCCATTAATACTTGGCTTTTCTGGTAAACAAATTCATAAGGTAGACTTATATCAAGTGTTTTGATTGTAATTATTATAGTGATTGATATGTTTAGAAAACCATTAAAAAAAATTGTTTGGAAAGAAAGATATATAGATGTATAGTTAAAAGGTAAAATTCAAAAAATTAATGTTAGGCTATTTAGTAATAAATTAGCTATGCTTTACTTTGGTGAGAAGGAGAATGATAGGAAGTGAAATCAACATTAATAGTAATTGGAAATATCATATTGGTTATATTAATTTTATTTATATATACAATGCTTTGGTATTATATAGGAGCAAAAGGAAAGGGAATAATTTTTGGTGTTAATCTTCGCAAAAAAGAAGGGTTGAAAGCGGTAGCTTATTGGGGGATATTTTGGTTTTTAGCATTTTCTTTCATACTAAGTGTTGCGTCAAGGAGTACTATATCAATAAATAATAAAATTACAGGAATTTTAACCTATTTAGGGGCTATCTCATTAGCTTTATTTTGCTATCTAATAATTATCTTTCCCATAACAGATTTAATAAGATTTATTTTAAATAAACTTGGATTTAGTGGTTCTTTAAGAGAATATATGAGTATAATTTATGGTAGAGGAATTTCAATTTTTATTGCAGTTATAATTATAATTTTATTCGGATTTTGGCATGCAATTCATCAAACAACAACAAATTATAATATAAGTATAAATAAGAAAGCGGGAAAACTTAAGCAGTTAAATGTTGTTATGGTTTCTGATGTACATATGGGTATAATGATTAGAGAACGTGGAATTGACAAACTTGTTACTTCAATCAATAAGCTTAAGCCTGATGTGGTTTTTTTCTGTGGAGATATGGTAGATGAAAGTACTCCAACCTCTCTTGAAAAGTATTACAGCAGCGCTTTTAAGGAAATAATATCAAAGTATGGAGTGTATGCTATTACTGGAAACCATGAGTATGCAACCCAAAATTCTGAAGTGGCAATGAACTATATGAAAAAGGCGGACATTAAGGTTTTAGAAGATAAGGCAGTTAAGGTTGATAATAGTTTTTATGTGATTGGAAGAAATGATGCAGCTGGTGGAAAGGTAAAACCTTTAAATGAAATTATGAAAAATGCGGATAAAAGGTTGCCTATTATAGCATTGAATCATAGGCCAGTTGCATTAGAAGAGGCTGAAAAAAACGGCGTGGATTTACAGCTTTCAGGACACACTCATGAAGGACAAATTTTTCCGTTTAATTTCACCACAAAATTAGTATTTGAAGATGATTACGGATATTTAAAGAAGAAGGATTTTAATTTGATTGTAACATCAGGATATGGTACGTGGGGTCCGCCTATAAGAATTGGAACAAAAGGAGAAATAGTTAATATAAAAATTGACTTTATGAATTAAACGGGAGAAGGTGTTTTATGAATAAAAGAATTTTACTTGTTGAAGATGTGCATAAAGTAATACGAGGTAGGGAAATTATAAAGGGTATAAATTTTTCTATAGATGAAGGTGAGGTTTTAGGGTTTTTAGGACCCAATGGATCAGGAAAATCCACAACACTTAGAATGATTGTTGGACTTTCAAAACCAAGTTCGGGTAAAATTGAGATTTGTGGTTATTCCATTTTACATAATTATGTGAAGGCTATGGAAAGTGTAGGTTGTATAGTAGAAGGACCAGACTTATACGAGTATATGAGTGGAGAAGACAATCTAGAAATGCTTGCAGCTATGGACAAAAATGTTACTAATGAAGATATAGAATATGCAGTTAATTTAGTTAATATGGAGAAGAGTATTAAAGATAAGATTTCAACATATTCTCTTGGGATGAAGCAAAGAATGGGCATTGCACAGGCCCTTATGAAAAGACCAAAACTTCTTATTCTAGATGAGCCAACAAATGGACTTGATCCTGCAGGTATAAATGATCTTAGAAATTTGATACAAAGGTTATCTAAGGAGGAAAAGATATCTGTTCTTATTTCAAGTCATTTAATTGCTGAAATTGAACTTATATGCGATAAGGTATCTATAATTAAGGATGGAGAAATTCTTAAAAATGCTTCAGTTGCAGAACTTTTAAAAACTAAGGAAGTGTTTTGGGAGCTTAATGATAATGAGAAGGGTAGAGAAGTATTAAAAAATAGTTGGAGGATTGATAGTAGGATTAATGGCAGTAAGCTTGAGGCTTCGGTGGATGAAGAAAAGCTTATAAGTATAAATGATTCTTTTTTAAGTAATGGAATAAAAATAAAATTTGCCAGCAGTAAGCAGAGAAATCTTGAGGATTTATTTTTAAATATTACTGAAGATAAATGAAGGGTGGTGGAAAGGTGATAAAGTTAATTAAAAATGAAATAATAAAAATGCTGTTTAAAAAGAAAGTAATTTTGATTATGGCGATTATTTTAATAGAAGCCTGTGCTTTTGCATACGGACAAAATAATAAGTATCAAAGAACAGTGAGAAGCTATGTTAACAGCAATAGTTCAAGTTATAATTGGAGACCTCTTATAAATCAGCAAATTCAAGACCTACAGAGTAAGTTAAAATATAGAACTGTAAAAAAATCAGAAGAAAAAAGTATAAATATTCAAATGGAACAGTACAGGTATTATCTTAAAAATAACATAAACCCAATAACACCCACAGCAGGAAATTTTACCTCAAATATAATGGCGCAGTCAGTTACTTTGTTATTACCACTTCTCGTAATAATATTAGCTTCAGATATTGTTTCGTCAGAATTTTCTAGTAGAACAATAAAAGTTCTATTGACAAGAGCCGTTCCAAGGTGGAAAATACTCTTGAGTAAATATATAGCTCTCATTATAATGTCAGCCTTTGTAGTATTTTTGACAACAATAATACCGCTAATAGTTTCTTTAGTTGTTTTTAAGCGTACTGGCTTTGGAGAACCAGTTATAACAGGATATAAGGTAATAGCGGGAAAGGTTGATGCTTCTAATGTGGTTGGGATATACCAGTGGTATTATATATTAATTATGTCTGCTTTAAGTTTCTTTATATCAATAGTTGTGGGTTCAATATCTTTTATGATATCCATTTTCGTAAAAAGTATTGGAGCATCAATAGGAATAATGATGTCAGCATTAATAGGAGGAAACATTTTAAGCGTATTTTTAGATGATATAGAAGCTGCAAAGTACTTTTTTGTAGTGAATCTAAATTTACCACAGTATCTTACGGGTAAAATGAGGATAGTGTCAGGAATGAATTTTGATTTTTCTATAATGGTTTTATTAATTTGGAGTATGGCTTCCATTGTAATAAGTTTTTATGTATTTAATAAAAAGGATGTACTTGTTTAGAGGGGTGAAGAAATGCTAAAAAAATTGACTATAGGGTTTGTTGTTATTGCGGCAGGTATAGTTTTGCTATTATCTATTTTTGGAATTAAAGAAGCGGCAAGTTTAACATCATCTCCTGTGGACAAGTATATAAGTAAGAGTAGTAAAGAGACGGTAGTTAGTAAAAAGAATAATTATGATACTGTCTCCAATTCGTACAATATACTTGTAATGGGAGATTCACTGGCAAAGGGTACAGGTGATGAGAAAGGTAAAGGCTTTAGTGGATATTTTGCAGATTATTTTAGGGTGAAAAATAATAGAAATGTTAGGTTGGATAATATAGCTGTTAATGGTGATGTATCAAACGGACTTCTTCAAATAGTTAAGAATAAAGATACTGAAAATTTGATAAAAAAATCCAATATGATATTCATATCTATTGGAGGTAATGAGGTAAGTAAATTTAAATTTGAAGGGAATGTTTCGGCAGCTGATTTAAAAGACACAGAGAATAAATATTTGAATAATGTTAGAGATATATTTAGGCTGATAAGAGATAATAATTCTAAGTGTACCATTGTATTTATAGGTCTATATAATCCATTTGGAAGTTCTATAGGGACCGATAAAATAGAGTTGCTTAACTCCTGGAATTATCAAACACAAAATATAATTTCGGTTGATTCAAATGCTGTCTTTATTCCTACCTATGATTTATTTGAATATGATACAGAGAAGTATCTTACTATAGATAATTTCCATCCAAATAGCTCTGGCTATAAGGCAATAGCTCAAAGAATAGAAGAAGTTTTAAAAAATCATAAATAAAAATAGTGCTGTAGGCAAGTCTTATAAAGAACTATTTGCAGCACTATTTTTTATATTAGTTAAATTCTATATACACAATGCCGTTATGAGCTTTTTTAGCTGTAACTTCAATATTAAATCCATTACTATCAACTCCAGTTACATTTAAGGTTATGTTTGAATTTACGCTTTTGTTAGAAATAGTCTTATCAAAAATAATAATATTATTATTTTTCTTCAATTTTAAGTTTAAATCTCCTGTTTTAACTTTAGATAAAATTCTTATACTACACTTTGATGATTTTGGTTTTATATTTCTAATGTCCCTGCCATCCAAATAATAAAACTTTACATTGTAGGTGTTACCAGAAGTATTGTCAGTGTACATTATACCTTCAATATCTTGTGATATATTTTTTATATTAGTTAAATTAGTATGATTATTATTCGCTGCTTTTACATATTTAAAGCTCAAATAGCTTATAATTGATAAAAATAGCAAACATATAATAATAATTAAAGATATAACAACTTTCTTATTCTTTAAAAATCCCATTATTAACATCTTCCCTCCAAAGTGATATTATAATATAATATACTGCCTTATACAGTAAAAGGCAATATAAACTTTTTATGTAAGAGGGTTATTATGAATAAAATAAAAATAAAAAATATTCCGGCTATTTTGTGGGGAGAAACTTCGGATAAAGTATACATATTTGTTCATGGAAAAATGTCAAGTAAGGAAAGTGCACATGAATTTGCGACAATAGCAGTAGAAAGAGGATATCAAGTTCTTAGTTTTGATCTTCCAGAACATGGCGAGAGAAAAAATGAAGATTATAAATGCAATGTTTGGAATGGTGTACATGACCTTAAAGTGATTGGAGACTATGCCAAAAGAAACTGGAAAAGCATAAGTTTATTTGGATGCAGTCTCGGTGCATATTTTAGTTTGCTTGCATATAAAAACTTTTCCATAAATAAATGCTTATTTCAGTCACCAATTGTTGATATGGAACATCTTATAGGAAAGATGTTCAAATGGTTCAATGTAACAGAAGAATTACTTAGAGAAAAAAAGGAAATAAGTACGCCAGTAGAAATTCTTTCATGGGATTACTACTGTTATGTGAAAGATCACCCAATTGATAAATGGTGTGTACCAACTGCAATTATTTATGGAACAAAAGATAATTTGCAAAGCTCTTATGTTATAGATACTTTTGCAAAAAGATTCAAGAGTGATCTAACTGTGTCAGTTGATAGTGAACATGATTTTCATACAAAGGAGCAGGCAGAGGCAGTTATAGAGTGGTTTAAGAAGTGTATCTGACTATCCTTGATTTATATAGAAAGAGAGCGAAATTATATTTTGTAGTTAAAAGAGTGCATGAAGGATGAAGAGAGATAGAATTTCTAAAAAGAACTAAATCACCGAAGCAAGTACAATATAAACCTAAAACCTGTTATATTTTGTACTTGCTTCGGTGAAAGTTCTTTTAAGAAATTCTAGGTTTGACAGCTTCTTTAAGGGGTTGTATAATAGCCACATAAAAGGATGTGGTGATTATGAAAACAACGGTTTTGCTGGTTAGACATGGAGAGACTGAATGGAATGTTCAGGGAAGGTTTCAGGGATGCCATGATATAAACCTTACAGATAACGGAATTGAACAAGCTAAGAGAGTTGCAAAGCGATTAGAAGGAAGTTTTGATTGTGTTTATGCAAGTCCATTGAAGAGAGCCTTTAATACTGCTAAATTAATTGCTTCGACTAAAGGGATTAGTCCAATAATAGAAGACGACTTAAGAGAAATAAATTTTGGACTTTGGGAAGGTTTAACCATTAAGGAAATGAAAAGTAAGTTTCCGAAGGAATTTGACATTTGGAGAAATGATACTGAGGATGGACCTTTGTGTGGAGGAGATTTAAGTATAAAAAGAGCTTCAATAAGAGTTGAACATGCTGTATTAAAAATTGTAAATGACAATAAAGGTAAAAACATTGTAGTAGTTGCTCATGGAGGGATAATAAAAGCAGCGCTTATAGCTCTTTTTAACTGGAATATGGCAATGTATCATAGAATTTTATTAGGCAATACATCTATATGCAAAATAGAATTTAATGAAAATAATATACCTAAAATAGTAACAATTAATGATGTCAGCCATCTTCCGGAAGAATATGCAGAAAAGGACCCGATGCATGATAAGAAAGAAATAGTATAGTATAAGCTTTTCTTATGTAAATACATAGTTTTTATTAAAATATGTGTTATGTAGGAAGAGCTTTGTTTTTTATTATAAATGCATAAATATAAATTATATTGAATAATTATAAAAACGGCTATATAATATATTACATGCACATAGTGTTTAAGGAGATGTAGTATATATGATTAATTATATGATTCCAAAAGGGTTTTTATGCTGCGGTAAGCATGTTGGAATAAAAAAAAGAAAATTAGATTTAGGTGTTGTATATTCAGAAAAATTGTGCAGTGCAGCTGCAGTTTTTACAAAAAATAAGTTCTGTGGGATTCCAATTATTGTTGGCAAAGAAAATATTAAGGATAATAAGCTTCAGTCTATTGTTGTTACCAGTGGTGTTGCAAATGTAGCAACAGGAGAAGAAGGGCTTAAAAATACCTATAGAATATTAAATAAGCTGTCTTGTGAACTAAATATAAAAAGTGAAAATATACTTCCTTCATCTACAGGAATAATAGGTAAACAACTGCCTATAGATTGTATTATTACTGGGATAAATGGAATAAAGTCTTCTTTAAGTAAATATAATTGGGAAGAATTTAATAGGGCAATTATGACAACTGATAAAGAACTTAAAATAAAAAGTTGTAAGATTGGAGACGCAACTGTATTAGGAATTGCAAAGGGATCTGGGATGATTGAACCTAATATGGCTACTATGCTTGCATATTTTTTTACGGATGCTTCTATTAAAGCTGTAGAACTTAAAGGGATTTTAAAAAGAGCAGTGGACAAATCTTTTAATATGATAAGTATAGACCATGATACAAGTACAAGTGACACAGCGGCAATCCTTGCAAATGGATATGTTGGAAATGTTAATTTGGAGGTTTTTGAGAAAACTTTTACAGATATGTGCATTGATATGGCTAAAGATATAGTTAGAGATGGGGAGGGAGTTTCTAAGCTTATAGAAGCTACAGTAATGGGCTGTAGTAGCTTTGAGAGTGCTAAAGTAATAGCTAAATCAATTATAAACTCACCGCTTGTTAAAATTGCGATTTATGGCTCTGATCCAAATTGGGGAAGGATAGCTATGGCCATAGGAAAATCATTTGAGGATGATGTAGATCCTTTGAAAATAGAAATAGCCTTCAATTCTAATGTTATATATGATAAGGGAAAAATATATGAAGAAAACTTTGATTGTATCGAAAGATATCTTAGGGATAATAATGAATGTAAAATACAGGCTAATTTAAATGTAGGTGATTTTGCTGCAACTGTTTGGGGATCAGATTTTACAGAAGACTATATTAGAATAAATTCTTATTATACTAAAAGAAAATAAGGAATATCAAAAAAACAATTTGATAAAACCATCCACAGAAAGAAAAATAGGTATTAATATAAATAATTATATCGAATTTGGCATATTTTAATAAGGATTATAATGTAAATAAAAAACATATATTAATATTTGTGGTTTAAGTTATACTATGATATAATTAGTAAATAAAATGTAATATTTAAATTTTAAATTTATGCTAAACATAGGAAAATTAGTGAAAATATTAAGTGAAGTACATAGCATTATGTTTTGAAAGTTAGCTTTATGAAATGTGCATAACTTAAGATTTTTCTTGGTTTTCCTACATAATAATAAAGGGTATGAAAGCAGTGATTTTATGTGGAGGGATATAATAAATTTTACTGAAAAATGTAAAAAAGATAAATTACTACTTAGTGACAATAAATTCGCACTGTATCTCATAGATATATCTAAGTTTAGAGTTTATAATTACAAATATGGATATGAAAATGGAGATAGGTTACTAAGGGAGATTTCTATTAATTTAAAAAATAACTTGGAAGATAGTTGTCAAGCAACAAGGATAAGGGGAGACAAATTTGTTGTTCTATTTCCTTTTAAGGAAAGAAGAGAATTCAAGATTATGGCACAAAGTATAGTTGAGTTTTTTCATTCATATGCAATTAAATATCATACAAGTTTTAGGGTTGATATAAATATGGGTGTTTCATTATATCCATATAATGGCGATAATGTAGAGAGTGTTTTAAGCTGTGCAGAAGTTGCTTTAAGTATTGCTAAGAATTCTGAAAAAAGTTGCTATGAAGTTTTTGACTATAAATCTTGTGAAAAGTTATTTAAAGATGAGAGAATACTTCATGATATAAGTCATGCTTTGCAAAATAAAGAGTTTGAACTATATTATCAGCCTCAGGTAGATACTAATAATAAGGATATTTATGGCTTAGAAGCTCTTTTAAGATGGCGTCATCCACAAAAGGGAATATTAGGGCCTAATTATTTTATAGCTATGGTTGAAAGAAATGGCATGATAAATTCAATTGGAAAGTTTGTTATAAAAGAAGCTTTGGCGGAACTTAGAAGATTTAATGATATGGGATATGAAAAGTTGAGTATGTCTATTAATATAGCAGAAAGTCAGCTTTGTGAAGAGTCTTTTGTAAGTTTTGTTAAAGAAACCGTAGAAAATGAAGGTGTGAATTCTAGAAATATTATATTTGAAATAATTGAAAGAACAGCCTTAAGTGAAAAGGTTCTTTGTGTCTTAAATCAATTAAGAGAGTTAGGTATAAGAATATACATTGATGACTTTGGGACTATGTACTCATCACTAAATTATTTATATAATATACCTTTAGATGGCATAAAGCTTGATAAATCTTTTGTTGATAAGCTTTATAGTTCTAACCGCAATCTTATTGTTACAAGGAACATAATCAATCTTGCAAGAGATTTGGATATTGATATAATAGCAGAGGGTGTAGAGTATAGAGAACAACTTAAGTGTTTGAACAGTATGAATTGTAGTAAAATACAAGGATTTATTTTTAGCAAGCCAGTTGATTCAAATAGTGTTATGGATTTTTTTAGAAATTTTAAAATTTAGTGAGAATATACTAAAGGGTGTTGTAATAGTACTGCAACACCCTTTTTAGGTAAGGAGAAAGTGTACCCCCTAGAAAGCTTGAAATTTATCCTTTTTAACGCCGCAAATAGGACATTGTTCTATATTCTCATCAAGAGTTGTAAAACCACAAACAGGACAAATATAAACTTTTCCTATATTAATATCTTTATTCTCTTTAGCAGAATCTTGAGCATCTTGAAATAGTTTTGCATGAATTTTTTCAGCTTCTAAAGCATAGTGAAAGGTTCTTTCAGCTTCTTTTTCTTCTTGATATCTAGCAGTTTCTAAATATACAGGATACATTTGTTTTATTTCATGTAATTCTCCATTTATTGCACCTTGAAGATTATCTATTAAATTTGTACTTCCGAATACAGCACCAGCAACTACAGAGGAATCATATAAGTCTTCCTTTAAAACATTAAAATGGTTTTTTGCATGAATATGTTCTGAGTAGGCAATTGCCTTAAATAATCTACCTATGTTTGGATAATTAGAATTTTCAGCTTCTTCTCCCCAAATTAAGTACCTCATATGTGCCATACTCTCTCCACCGTAGGCTGAACGTAAAAAGTCGGCTGTCATTGCATTTTTAACACTCATAATAATATACTTCCTTTCATTATTTGACTTGAAATTCTATATATAGTATAAGTAGAAAAAAAAATATAATACGGATAAACTTTATAAATATTTTATCTTTTTATTATATATATTTTATCACCGTATGATAAAATTTAAATAAGCTTGAAGTAGTATAGAAAGTAAATTATTCATACACTTATGGTGTATGAATAATTTATGTTATTTTATCGAATGAATAGCCTAGGCTTTTCAAATAATCAATTATAGTTGGCAATGCTTCAACAGTAGTCGTTTTTGCAGGAGCATCATGCATTAGAATTACTACCGTTTGTTGATTTCCAGTGTATCTCTTAATATTTTGTATTAATTGTTGAGTTGAGACATAAGGGTGTTCCGCATCACCATTCATATCATTCCAATCTACAAATCTAAAGCCGGCAGAGGTTACTGCATCTTTAAAAGGTTTTAGCCTATTTCCAAAAGAACCTCCAGGAAATCTAATTAATTTAGGCGTATATCTATCACCTAAAATTGATTTTAGGACAGAATCGCAATGATTAATATCATCTAAAAACTGTTGTGGAGTCTCTCTATAAGATATCATATGAGAATATGTATGATTACCTATAGAATGTCCATCATTAGCCTCATCTTTAACCAAATCAGGATATCTTTCTGCATTTTGACCAATTAGAAAAAATGTAGCTTTAATTTGATTTGCATCTAATATACTCAATATCTTTTTTGTATTGTTTGATGGTCCGTCGTCAAAAGTTAAGTAGGCTACTTTTTTATTGTCTGTTCTCTTAATTAGCCATGGTTGAAAATCTCCTGGTACTATTGTTGAAGTTTGTTTTGCTTGCTTGTCTTTTTTCTTATCGTGATTTTTTGATTTCGCCAGCATACTCTTTTTATGAGCTGTATGGGCCGTTGCTACGTTTTTTTTACGATAGTATGTCCCAAAGATAAAAAAAGATGTCCAGCATATTATTACAATTGAGAATACTATTATAGACCTCATAATCAAAAGTTTTCTTCTCTTTTTTTGTTTTTCATTATTCAAGAAATTCACCCTCTAAAATATTATAATTACCATTAATAAAAACTACATATTAATATATTAGTTTACAGTTGTTTTAATTCATACAAAATAATTACAAGGTGCATAGTTGCAGAGTTAAAAATTATAATTGTAGATTAACCAGTTACTCACCTTCTTCCTTAAACATTATAACTCATAATATATATATATTAGAATAGTATTTTGTTAAATCTTTGAATATTTTTTGTAGATAAATAGTGTATTTTATTTTTTTATTGGTTTTTTAGAGGATATCATTGAAAACAAACTCCCGGAAAGAATACAAGAATAATAAGAAAGTATTCTCCAAATTAGTATGGCTGATAGAATAATTTTTCTAGGAAAAAATAAACCAAATATTAAGAAAAAGCCTCCTTCAGCACCACCTTCACCACCAGGAAGAGGTATACAAGACATAATTATTGTTAAAAAAACTTGAGCTGATATCATAGTGAAAATACTTGCTGAACTGAACCCAAAGCTTCTATAGACACAATAGGGAATTGAGTAATATATTGTCCATTGAATAAAGGTTAAAATACAAGCATTAAAACACACTATTTTGTTATTCCATATTATCGATGAATTTTTATGAAAATTAACCAAGCCAGCTTTTATTTTTTCAAATCTTTTTTCTGGATTCTTTAGAATTCTAATTTTGCCTAAAAAGTGTGTTATAACATAAAGCAATTTTTCAGTTAACTTGTGGTTTATTAAGAAAGAGCATGCAACTACAATAATTAAAGTATTAAAGGTAAAACCTGCAACCCAAAAGTATGTGAAATATTTTATATTGTTCTTAAAATAATTAAATTTAAATAGTACAACCAGTATAGAATATATTGTGAATACCGTTTGGTGAACTATAAATTTTATCATTAGTATTGAGCTTGCACTAGCTCCAGGAATTCCGTATTCTGTCATAGCATAGAATTGAGCTGGTTGACTACCAGATGCAAAAGGAGTAATTGATCCCCAAAATTGACCTATCATAGCGAACTTTATGGATTTAGTAAATAGGTGTTTAGATTTATGAATTATTATAGTTATAATATGAAGTATTATAGATTCAAGTATCCAAAATATAACCATAAAAAACAAAGCTATGATTATCCAATAAATATTTAAGCTTGATATAATTGAAACTAAGGATGCTGAATTTTTGTTAAATAGAAAGAAAGATAAAAATATGCAAGCGCATAATACTACTACGATTAAATTAAATATTTTGTTTCCCATTAATATTATTACTCCTGGATTTTATTTTTTTATAGGATATCTTATAGTAAAATGATTCCCATTGTTTTAAAACATGTTCTTTAGAATAAAAATTGTGACAGCGCGCTGAGTTTTCAGACCACTTATTATAGATAGTATTATCATTTTTAAGATTTCTTATTATATTAGCAAAATCATTGACACTATTTCCTTTTAAATAGTAATCGAATAATATAGCGTTATATATGTCTATATCGCGTAAAAGAACTGGTAATTTTAATGAAAGTGCTTCTAATATTGACATTGGAAATAATTCATTATAAGAAGGTAAAAACATTAAATCTGCAATATTATAAAGAGAATTCATTTTGTCTCTATCTATAATTCCTAAAAATTTCACATTAGCAGGAGGATTTTTTACTATCTTTTTTAATTCTTCATAACCTTCAGTTATACTACCAAAGGAAAAACCACCTGCCCATATGAATTGAATATCAGGAAGCTTTTTTGCGGTTTCTATAAAATCTAAAACTCCTTTTCTAGTTTGTACCTGGCCAACACCTAAAACTATAAATTTACTTGTTTCAACGCCAAAAGATTTTTTTAAGGTGACTCTTTTTTCTTCATCGTATTTATAAAAATTATCTTCTGATACGAAGTTTGGTATATAAGTAACCCTTGATTTATCTATACCGTAATTTGATAAGACATCTATAAAATATGGGTTTACAACTACCAAATAATCAACACTTTTGTAAAACCAAATTATGTATTTATAAAAAATTTTCTTGATTATAAAGGGAAGCTTAAGACTATTTTCAATGGTTTCAGGTACAAAGTGAACGTATGCTACTGTAGTACCTTTAAGTTTGAAAAGCGGTATACTAAGAAAAAATTTGAAGTCTATAGTGTGATAGTGGGTTATATCGCAAAACTTAAATTTATTTATATAAGTTCGGAAACTTGAATTAAGTTCGGTTTTAACTAAATTAACCTGTTCAAGATAGGCTGACATAACACCTTGACCTTTAACTTTTTCTGCTGAAGATAACATGTTGATTGTATGCATAAATAAGTCTCCTTTGAATAGTTAATTGGTTTATAGAAATATTGCATAATTAAATACAACTGTTAATCATTTATTTCCATACAAATTCTATTATATACCATAAACATTAAAAATCACTTTAAAATTTCTTAATAATTTCTTTTGTTATTCATATTTTAATGAGTGATAAATAAGTACTTGATGCATAGGAGTGTAAAGTGATATAATTAAGGAAAATTAAATATATTTTAGCTAGGGGTGCCTTTTAAGGCTTTTATAGTTGATATCATTAAAAATATTTAACTAATAAAAGACTTTAGGCTGAGAGGAGAAATCCAACCCTTTGAACTTGATGTAGTTAATACTACCGTAGGGAAGCAGTGCATTGTATATTATAGAAGTTTAGTAAGCTTGCCCTTTTGGCGAGCTTTTTTTATTTTTATGATGCAACTGAATCCTAATATAAAATTAAAGGAGAGTATATTATGGATTACACAACGCAAATGGATGCAGCGAAAAAAAATGTGACAACTAAGGAAATGGAGGTTGTTGCAGAAAAAGAACAAATGGAAATCAGTGAATTAAAAATGCTAATGGCAGAAGGTAAGATAGTAATACCAGCTAATAAAAACCATAAGTCATTAAGTGCAGAAGGTGTTGGACAAGGACTTAAGACAAAAATAAATGTAAATTTAGGTATATCTAAGGATTGTCAAAATGTAGATATGGAGATGAAAAAAGTTGAAATAGCAATAGCTATGAAAGCAGAAGCAATTATGGATTTAAGTTCTTTTGGTAAGACGGAGGAATTTAGAAAAAAATTAATTAATATGTCAAAAGCTATGATTGGAACTGTGCCCATATATGATGCTATTGGATTTTATGATAAGGAATTAAAGGATATAACAGCAGAAGAAATGATAGGTGTTGTTGAAAAACAAGCTAAAGAGGGCGTTGACTTTATGACTATTCACGCTGGAATAAATAGAGAAACTGCTGAAACTTTTAAAAGAAATAAAAGGGCTATGAACATAGTTTCAAGAGGAGGCTCTCTTTTATATGCTTGGATGGAGTTAAATAATAAAGAGAATCCGTTTTATGAATACTATGATAAAATACTTGATATATGTGAAAAATATGATGTAACAATAAGTCTTGGCGATGCATGTAGACCGGGCTGTATAGATGATTCTACAGATGCAAGTCAAATAACAGAACTTATTAAATTAGGAGAACTTACAAAAAGAGCATGGGATAGAAATGTGCAGGTTATGGTTGAAGGTCCAGGACATATGGCATTAAATGAAATACAATCTAATATGATTATTGAAAAAAAGCTATGCCATGGAGCACCATTTTATGTGTTAGGACCTATTGTTACTGATATAGCACCGGGATATGACCATATAACTAGTGCTATAGGAGGAGCTGTTGCTGCTGCTAGTGGAGCAGATTTCTTGTGCTATGTAACCCCAGCAGAACATTTGAGGCTTCCTAATATTGAGGATATGAAGGAAGGTATTGTAGCGTCAAAAATTGCTGCACATGCTGCTGATATTGCTAAAAATGTAAAGGGAGCTAGAGATTGGGATAATAAAATGGCAGAAGCTAGACAAAAATTAGATTGGAAGGCTATGTTTGATTTATCAATAGATCCTGAAAAGGCTATAAGATATAGAAAAGAGTCTACGCCTGAAGATCCTGATACTTGCACTATGTGTGGTAAAATGTGTTCAGTTAGAAATATGAATAAGGTTATGGCAGGTAAGGATGTTAATATATTAAGAGAGGATTAATTTTTAAGTAAGTTAGGTACAAGAAAAGTTAAATTAGCTTTTTTTGTACCTTTTATTTATATAATTAGACTAACTTTAAAACCTCGTGTATTATTATATATTATAAGATAATTTAGGGGGAAAATATGGCTGCTAAAGATAGAACAGAATCAGATATGAGTAAACCCATTGAAGATTTTTTTACAAACGATGGGTATGTGGTTAGAAATGAAGTTGAGGATTGTGATGTAACTGCTATTAAGGAAGATATATTAATTGTTATTGAACTTAAAAAGAATTTAACTGTAAAGTTACTTTCGCAAGCTGTAAAAAGGCAAAAGACCGCAGATCTTGTGTATATTGCTGTTCTGAAACCTAAGAAGATGAAAATGAATTCTAGCTTAAGGGATATATATCATTTAATAAGAAGGCTTGAATTAGGTTTAATATGGGTTTCGTTTGTAGGCAATAAAGGAATTCTTGAAATAGCGATAGAGCCAGAAGCTTTTGATAGGAAGAAAATCGTAAGTATGAACAAAAAAAAGAGGGACAAAATAATAAATGAAATAAAAAATAGACATAAAAATTTCAATGTTGGCGGAAGCGTACATAAAAAGCTTATAACGGCATATAGAGAGCAAGCTATTTTTATTGCGTGCTGCCTTAAAGAGTTTGGGTCTATGTCACCAGCTTCTTTAAAAAAGTTAGGTACAGATGAGAAAAAGACATCTTCTATATTATATGTCAATCATTATGGGTGGTTTGATAGGGTTGGTAGAGGAATATATAAACTAAATGATATGGGTTACAAGGCTCTAGAAACCTATAAAGAAATTGCTGAATATTACTATGAAAAAATAAACCAAAATACATAGAGGTAAAATAGGAATTTTATATATGAAATTTTTTATTTTGGCTATTGAATTCATTTTAAAATACTAAAAAGCTGAATTGATTAAGGGTATGCGTATCAATTCAGCTTTTTAGTTGTTAGCTGTTTTTAATCCTTTCAGCTAATTCATTTAAATATTCCCATCTATCATATAAAGTTTGAAGTTTTTCCTCTAGCTCTTTCTTTTGAGGCATAAGATCTTCTAGAAGCATATAATCGCTTCCAGCGGAATTAATTTTAGCTTCAATTGAAGTTAATTCGTTTTCAGCAGCTTCAATTACGGAATCTATTTTTTCATATTCCATTTGTTCTTTAAAAGAAAACTTAAGCTTTGTAGATTTGGGTTTTTCTGATTTTACTTTATTTTTAGTAGGTGTATTAGCCATTTCTAACTTTTCTTCAGATTTTGATTTCTCAAGGTAGTCAGAATAGTTTCCAGTATTATAATCAATAACGCCGTTTCCCTTAAATATTAAAAGTTTGTTCGCAAGCTTATCAAGGAAGTATCTGTCATGTGATACTGTTAGTATAGTACCTTCAAAATATTGGAGATAATCTTCTAGTATAGTTAGTGTTTGTATATCTAAGTCGTTGGTAGGTTCATCTAAAATAAGTACATTTGGAGCTTCCATTAAAATTCTAAGAAGATATAACCTTCTTCTTTCTCCTCCAGATAACTTTAATATAGGTGTCCACTGCATTTCTGAGGAAAACAAAAATTTTTCAAGCATTTTTGACGCGCTTATGAGCTCGTTATTTGAATCTCTTATGAATTCAGCGCCTTCTTTTATATAGTCAATAACACGTAAATTTTCATTCATATTTGAAGAATCTTGAGAAAAATAACCTATTTTAACTGTTGCACCTAAATCAATTGTTCCACTATCAGGTGATGTTTTGCCGCATATAATGTTTAAAAGGGTAGACTTCCCGATACCATTATGTCCTACAATACCAATTCTATCTCCTTTTGAGAAAATGAAACTAAAATTTTTTATGAATTCGGTGCCATTAAAGGATTTGTTAAGATTTTTAATTTCAATTACTTTTTTTCCTAATCTAGAACCAGAAGTTGAAATTTCAATTTTATCTTGAATTATAGTGTCATCTTGACTATTTAACTCATCAAATCTTTGAATTCTGGCTTTTTGTTTTGTTGATCTAGCTTTTGCACCTCGCCTAATCCAAGCAAGCTCTCTTCTTAATAAATTATCCTTTTTTTGCTTTGAAGATATTTCAAGTTGCTCTCTTTCTAGCTTTTTTTCAAGATAAACGCTGTAGTTACCAACGTAGGAATAAAGATTTCCGTTATACAGCTCAAAGATTTTATTTGAAATTCTGTCAAGAAAGTATCTATCATGAGTTATCATAAATACAGAACTTTTTGTTGAAGTTAGGTACTGTTCAAGCCATTCTATTGTTTCATTATCTAGATGATTTGTAGGCTCATCTAAAACTAAAAGGTTTGAAGGAGTTATAAGAGTTTGAGCAAGACAAATACGTTTCTTTTGACCACCTGATAAGGTTTTTATTTTAGCATTGAAATTTTTTATACCTAATTTAGTGAGTATCGTCTTAGCATTACTCTCTATATTCCATAAATCTAGTGCATCCATTTGCTCAGTTAAATTAAGAAGTGTTTTTTGAACTTTTTCGTCATCAGGATGCATAGCGGAATTTTCAAGAGCAGTCTCATATTCTCTAAGAAGATTCATTTCTTTAGAATTTCCTTGAAAAATTTGTTCTAGTACTGTGGCATTGTCGTAGAAGTTTTCGTTTTGAGAAAGATAACTCATAGACAAGCTATTTGAGGTTATTATATTTCCACTGTCATACTCCTGAATTCCACATAAAATTTTGAGGAGTGTTGATTTACCTGTACCATTGATACCTATGAGACCTATTTTTTCGCCTTCACTTATGCTGAGTGAAATTTTATTTAAAAGAGTTTTTTCTCCATAACTCTTTGATATATTTTCTAAAGTTATTAAATTCATAATTGAAATCCTTTCTTATTATATAGGATGTTTTAGCAGATATTTCAGTGAGAAGTTTATTCTGCTAGCTATTTTATATAGATTATAACATGTCTTGAGTAAGCATGGCTACAGGAAGCTTATTTAAAATACGGAGAACAAAGAGTTTAATAATAAATATAATGGGCTTCGCCCAAACCTTGATAGGTTTATTTTCATTTAAACGTATACTTAGGTTGCTTATTGCTTTACTGTATGTTAATATTGTTTATGGTAAAATACTTATATTTTTTACTGGTGCATGAAAATTTTTAATTTGGGCAATACTAAAACTATAGTTTGATTTTAGTGGCTGTTGATGCGTCAACAGCTTTTTTTTAGAGCGAAAGTTATGAAGTACAGGAAGGAAAGATTTAATGGAAAACAAAAAATTTAGTGATTTAAAATTGAACAGTAGTGTTCTAAAAGCAATAGATGACATGGGGTTTGAGGAGCCATCGAAAATACAAGCAGAAGCTATTCCAGTTGTTATAGATGGATATGATATGATAGGTCAGGCTCAAACAGGAACGGGAAAGACTGTTGCATTCGGAGCACCAATAATAAGTAAAATAAAAGACATTGATGAAAAAGAGGGCGTACAGGCAATTATATTAACTCCTACAAGAGAACTTGCCATTCAAATAACTGATGAATTAACAAGATTGTCTAAATATGCAAGAGTAAGGGTACTACCAATATACGGTGGACAGTCAATAGAAAGACAAATGAGAGCCATTAAAAGAGGAGTAGATGTTATAGTTGCAACTCCTGGAAGAATAATGGATCATATAAAAAGAAAAACAGTAAAATTAGATAAAGTTAAGTTTTTGGTTTTAGATGAAGCGGACGAAATGCTTGATATGGGATTTATAGATGATATAGAAGGCATAATAAAGAATATAAGCGGTGATAGGCAAACAATGCTTTTCTCAGCTACAATGCCAGCACCTATAAAGAAGTTAGCATCTAATTATATGAAAAAAGAAGTTAAACATATAGCGATAATAAAAAATTCTTTAACAGTAGAAAGAATACAACAATTTTATTTTGAAGTAAAGAATAAAGATAAATTTGAAGCTCTATGTAGGATAATAGATGTAGAAGAACCTGAAACAACCATTATATTCTGTAGAACTAAGAGAGGTGTAGATGAACTAGTTGAATCTATGCAATTTAGAGGATACAATGTTGAGGGTATGCATGGAGATATGAGCCAAAATCAAAGAATAAATACACTTAAAAAGTTTAAAGAAAATAATATTGACTTTTTAGTTGCGACAGATGTAGCAGCTAGAGGAATAGATGTTCATAATGTATCTCATGTAATAAACTATGATATACCTCAAGATATGGAATCATACGTTCATAGAATAGGAAGAACTGGAAGAGCAAATGCAGAAGGTATAGCTTATTCATTAGTAACTCCAAGAGAGTATGTAATGATTAAACAAATTGAAAAATTTACAAAGAGCAAAATAAGAAGAAAAGAAATACCTACAATAGATGATATTTTTGAAACTAAATACAATACTTTGACAGATAAAATAACAAAAAATATCGAAAAAGATGATTTTAAAAAGTATATCCCATTTGTACAAAAGCTTGATGATGAATTTAATTTAGTAGATGTATCAGCAGCTTTAGTAAAAATGATTTTTGATAAGGAAATGGGCTTTGATTATTCTGATGACGATAAGCTTAAGAGTGATGAAAGTGTTAGATTATTCTTTAGTGCAGGAAGAAAAGATAAACTAACAGTTAAAAAACTTCTTGAGTTTATAGATAATGCATCAGGTGTTGAAGGAAATGAGATAGGAGATATTGATATCCTTGATAAATTTACATTTGTTGATGTTCCAGAGAGACTAAGAGATGTTATAATAAGAACCTGTGATGGTAAGAAATTAAATGGAAGAAAAGTAAATATAGAAGTAGCAAAGTCTAAAAAGAAATCTAAATAATATTTTAAAAAACACTTTAGGATAAAAAGCCCTAAAGTGTTTTTTTTTACTTAAAATATATTTTAAAAAAGGGAACATAATAAATATGAAAAGGAAGTGTTACAGGTGAAAAAAAGATTTATCTTAATTTTAGTTGTGATATTAGTAAGCGTTATAGTATTACCGAATAAAGTTGCGGCTGTTAATGTACCTGTTATGCAAGAAAACACTAGATTTGATGGGGCAGAGGAACAAAAGCTTTTAGACAAAATAAAAAATACATTTTTGAATAGAGAATATAGAGGATTTAAAACTCAACCACATGAATGGTATTATATGAATAAAGGAAAGGCTTCAGAACAAGGACCTCCAAAGGAAACTTCTGAGTATGTTCCTAAATATAATTGTTATTACATTGGGGATTCTTCTAAGAAGGTAATATATCTAACCTTTGATGAAGGATACGAGAGAGGCTATACACCAAAGATTTTAGATGTTTTAAAGAAGCATAAGGCAAAGGCTGCTTTTTTTGTAGTTAAACCTTATATAACCTCAAGTCCAGAGATAGTAAAGAGAATGGAAAAAGAGGGGCACTATGTATGTAATCACAGTGTTCATCATAAATCTATGCCAAGTATATATGATGAAGCAAAGTTTAAGAGTGAGCTGGATGGTGTCGAAGAGGAATATAAAAAAGTTACAGGGAAAGAGATGCCTAAATATTTTCGACCTCCAATGGGCAAATATAGTGAATTATCTCTATATTATACTCAAAAGTTAGGATATAAGACTATATTTTGGAGCTTTGCTTATGGAGATTGGGAACCTGATCATCAGCCGGGAAAAGCAGAAGCTAAGAAAAAGATATTAGAAAAAACTCATAATGGAACAGTACTTCTTTTACATGCGGTTTCAAAAACCAATGCTGATGTATTAGATGAACTTTTAACTCATTGGGAAAAAGAGGGCTATAAAATTGGAACGTTAGATGATTTAACTATGAAAAAAAAATAAGTTACTTTATAATTCAAAATGAGTATCCTGGTAGACTTAGGATACTCATTTTTGAGGAATTCTAAAATTTATTTATCAATTAAAGGTGCAGCATTCACAAAGAATTTATTGTATATTTAAATGAATTAAACAGCATATGATTTTGAATAGTTTAAAATATCATCTTTTTTAACTATTCCTATAAATTTGTTATTATCATCTGCAACAGGTACGAAATTAGTATTACACATTGGTATGGAGATATCTTCAACGTTGTAGTTTATATTTATAGGATTATTTATTACATGTTTAATTATATCTAAAATGCCAACCTTATTAAAATCTTTTAAGTGAAGGTTTGGCGAATTCTTTATCTTTTTAACAAGATCTTCTTTGGTAATAAAACCAACATATTCACCTTTATCATTTAAAATTATAAGTTCGTGGCATTTATAATATTTCATTCTTTCAAAGGCCTGTCTTAAAGTAGAAGTTAATTTTGCGTATACAACTTGTTTTTTTGGTGTTATAAAAAACGCTATATTCATGTTTATTAACCTCTTTTCTCTTAATTACTATTACAATACTTATTATATAATACATTGTTTAAAAAGTCCATATTTTTATTGATAAATTAATAAAAATATGCAATTAAATTAATAAATTGTTAATAATACTATTGGGTTGAATTTAAAACCTATGTAAGATAAAATATAAGAAAGAAAATAATGAAAGGTAAGGTATATACAGGTGCGAAAGTAATCTTTTTTAGAATCATTAAACAAAAAGTGCATAAATTTAGTATGTTTTTTTGTTGTATTTAAAATTCTAGAGAGGATTACAAACTTAATAATTTTTATATAATGATGATAGGTTAAAGTATGTAATTAGCTTTGATACCTAAATTTTTTGTTATAGTATTAACTATTAAAGTCTAATTCTCTCTTGATAGCTGTTATGTAAGAGCTATTACTAATAGGAGGGATTTTTTTGTTGTATTTAGAAATTAATAATTTAAAAAAATATTTTAAGGATAGATTAATATTAGAGATAAATAACCTAAAAATATATAGTGGAGATAAAATAGGAGTGGTAGGCGTAAATGGTGCAGGTAAGACTACACTTCTTAATATACTATCAGGAAAAATTAAAGCTGAAGAAGGAGTTGTAAAGCTGCAAGCTTCTTATTCATATATAAGCCAGCTTGATGATATGTATTCACAGCGTGAGAAAAATTTAAGCGGGGGAGAAAGAACGAAATTAAAGATAAAAAACTCATTTAAAGAAAATGCAGAAATATTAATGGCGGATGAACCTACAGCAAATCTTGATATAGCTGCTTCAAATAAATTAGAAAAGATGCTTCTTGACTTTAATGGGGCTTTAATTTTGGTATCTCATGATAGAGAGCTTCTTGATAAGGTGTGTAATAAAATAATTGAAATTGAGAATGGAAAAGAAACTTTGTATAATAGTAATTTTTCTGGGTTCTTAAAGCAAAAAGAACTTGAAGTAAGGAGAAAAGAGTTTGAATATATCAGTTATGTAAATGAAAAGAAAAGACTTGTGAAGGTTATGAATAATATACACGATAAGACGCAGTCTATAAATAAAACACCCAAAAGAATGGGAAATTCTGAGGCTAGGCTTCATAGGATGGGAGGTCAAAAAGGAAAAGCAAATTTAGATAAGAGAAGAAAGGCAGTAGAGTCCAGAATTAAGCATATGACTGAAAAAGAAAAGCCAGCTGAGGTTATAAAATCGAAAATAGATTTTATATATTCTAAAAAAATATATTCTAAAATAATTATAAAAGGAAATAATATAAATAAGAGGTTTGGCGAAAAAATAATATTTGAAAATGCTGAGTTTAGTATACCAAATGGAATAAAGGCTGCGCTTATTGGAGAAAATGGGGCAGGCAAAACAACGTTACTTAAAATGATAATGACACATAATAAAGGTATAATTACAGCTGAAAATGCTCAAATAGGATATTTTAGTCAAGAACTTGATGTAATTTCGAAGAATAAAACTATATTAGAAAATGTTATGGAAAAGTGTATTTACGATGAGAGTTTTGCAAGACTTACACTTGCTAGATTATTATTTAAAAGTGAAGATGTTGATAAAAAGGTTTCTGAGTTAAGTGGAGGAGAAAGAGTTAAGGTGTCATTTGCCAAGATAATATTAAGTGGAAATAATGTACTTATATTAGATGAGCCTACAAATTATCTTGATGTGTATTCTATGAATGCGTTAGAAGAGGTACTTAAGGATTATGCAGGAACGGTAATTTTTGTATCACATGATAGAAGGTTTGTAAATAATATTGCTAATTTTATAATAACAATAAAGAATAACAGGATAGAACAATTTGATGGAACATACAGTGAGTATGTAAAAAAGTTAGGCAAAGGTGAAGAGGATAAAAACACTAAGGAGAAAAAAATGATTTTACAAAATAGGTTATCCAATATTATTGGGAGGATATCAGTACCATCTAAAAATGATAACTTAGAAGAATTAGATAAAGAGTATAAATTCATATTAGAAAAACTAAAAGAATTTAAGTAGGATTTTTGGATAAATTATTAATTATAGGAAATATTCTTGTAAAGATTGGGCAAAGTACCTTATAATATGTATATATTGTCACAACGTTGTTGAATTTAAATTAAGGAGTGATATTGAGTGAATTGTTTTAAAAAGGATAGCATTTATCATGGTTTTAAGTTTGTAAGTGAAGAAGATATAAATGAAATAAATTCAAAGGCTTTTATGTTTGAGCATGTAAAAAGCGGAGCTAGACTACTATATTTACAAAATGAAGATAAAAATAAGGTTTTTTCAATAAGTTTTAGAACACCACCTAAAGATAGTACAGGAGTTTTTCATATACTTGAACATTCTGTTTTATGTGGATCAGATAAATACCCTGTTAAGGAACCATTTGTTGAATTACTAAAGGGATCTTTAAATACATTTCTAAATGCATTTACTTTTAGTGACAAAACAATGTATCCGGTTGCAAGCCAAAACGATAAGGATTTCTTGAATCTTATGGATGTATATCTCGACGCTGTTTTTCATCCAAATATTTATAAGTATGAAGAGATATTTCAGCAAGAAGGTTGGCATTATGAGTTAAATAATAAAGATGAAAACATAAGTTATAAGGGTGTTGTTTACAATGAGATGAAAGGTGCTTTTTCATCCCCAGAGGGAGTTCTTATGAGAAAGATACAAAACTCTTTGTTCCCTGACAATACTTATGGTTTTGAATCTGGTGGAGACCCTGATGATATACCAGATTTAACATACGATGCTTTTTTGGATTCTCATAAGAAATATTATAGCCCTAGCAATAGTTATATATATTTATATGGAGATATGGATATAGATGAAAAACTAAAATATATCGATGAAGAATATCTAAAGAATTATGATAGGATAGAAGTGGATTCTAAAATAGAACCACAAAAGCCTATTGGAAAGTTAGTTGAGTCTTCACATGAATATCCAATACTTCAAGATGAAGGAGAAAAAGATAAAACTTATTTAAGTCTTAATTTTGTTGTAAGTAGTCCTACTGACAATGAAAAGTATTTAGCTTTCGATATGCTTGAGTACATTCTTCTTGAAAGTGAGGCTGCACCTCTTAAAAAGGCAATTATAAAAGCTGGGCTTGGAAAAGATGTATTTGGAATCTATGACAATGGAATAATGCAGACTTATTTTAGTGTGATAGTTAAAAATTCTAATGAAGAGAGAAAAGAAGAATTTAAGAAATTAGTTTTTGATACCTTGAACGATTTAGTTAAGAATGGTATAGACAAAAAATTAATAGAAGCAGCAATAAATATAAGAGAATTCGAACTTAGAGAAGCAGATTTCAAAAGTTATCCTAGAGGATTAGGATATAGTATAAAGACAATGGATAGCTGGCTTTACGATGCCAATCCAACTAATAATTTAAGATTTGAAGATGCTCTTAAAAATATTAAAAAGTCTCTTACAGAGAACTATTTTGAAAAGCTAATTGAAGATTACCTAATAAACTCTAATCACAGCAGTTTAGTAATTGTAAAACCTTCAAAAACAGTTGAGGTTAAAAAAAGTAAGAAAGAAAGTGAAGAGTTAAGTAGTTTGAAAAGTTCTCTAAGCGATGAAGAATTAAATAAAATTATTTCAGATACTAAGAAATTAAGAGAAAGGCAAACTAGTGAAGACTCTGAAGAGGATTTGAGAAAGATACCTATGCTTTCTTTAAAGGATGTAAACAAAGAAGTAGAAAAACTTCCACTTGAAGAAAGAGAAGAAGATAAAATAAAGGTTTTATACCATAATGTATTTACAAATAAAATACTTTATTTAAGGATGTATTTTGAATCTGGTGTAGTTAAATATGATGACTTGCCTTATCTCGGACTTCTTGAGAATATTCTTGGAAAAGTAAATACAGAAAAGTATAAATATGAGGATTTGGCAAATGAGATAAATATAAAAACTGGGGATATCAGTTTTGAAAATAATCTTTTTACATCAAAGGATGATGATAAGGACTATACCACAAAGTTTGTTTGCAAAACTAAAGTTATAATGGATAAGGTTGGAGATGCATTCCAGCTAATAGATGAGATAATATATCATAGTTTATTTGATGATGAAAAAAGAATTAAGGAAATAATTCAGGAAATGAGATCTAGACTTGAGATGATTATAAACCAAAGTGGAAATTCCATAGCAGCTATTAGACTTAAATCATATTTTTCACCATCTGGGGAATATAGTGAAAGACTTAATGGAATTAGTTTCTACAAGTTTATATGTAACTTAGATGAGAATTTTAGTGAAAAATTTGATGAGGTAAAGAACAAATTAAAGGGAATATGCGATACTATATTTAATAAAGATAATGTTATTATAAGTGTAACAGGTAATGATGAAGTTTATAATAAGTTTAAAGAACAATTGCCAAAGATTAAGTTAAAGAGTTTTGAGGTGCCAGCTAAATCAGAAGAATATAATAAAGTAGCTCAGTCCAATAATGAAGGATTAATTACTTCTAGTAAGGTTCAATATGCGGCTAAAGGATTTAATTTTAGAAGGCTTGGGTATGATTACTCAGGAAAAATGAAAGTTTTAAAAAGCATAATAAGTTTAAGTTACTTGTGGAATAATGTAAGAGTAATGGGAGGAGCATATGGCTGCTCTGCATACATTCAAAGAAATGGAAGTATACTCTTTGCATCTTATAGAGATCCAAATTTAACAGAAACACTTAAAATATATGATGAAGTTTATAAATACATTGAGAATTTCAATGCAGATGATTATGAAATGACAAAGTATATATTAGGAACAATATCTTCAATTGATCAGCCTCTTTTACCAAAGCAAATTGGGCAAAAATCAGATTCTTACTACTTTAATAAATTAACATATGAGGATTTACAAAAAGAAAGAGATGAGATTTTAAGCACGAAAAAGGAAGAAATAAAATCATATTCTAAACTTCTCAAGGATGTTATGGAACAAAATTATATATGCGTCCTTGGAAATGATGTTAAAATAACAGAGAACAAGGATATATTTGGAAGATTAATAAATGTATTTGAATAAAAATAAGGAGCATTTGCTCCTTATTTTTATTCTGAATTTAATCTAATTTTTTTAAAAGGTTAACTTTAAACTCTTCAGTGGCAAAAGATGCACTTATGCCATTTCTTATAACGGTTTTAATTTCTTCAATCCCGAAATCAAAAATATTTGCTAAATTTAAATATTCATCAACTAGCGAAACGTTTGATACGGTTCTGTTATCTGTATTTAATGTTACTTTAACTCCTAAATCAAAATACTTTTTAAAAGGATGATTTTTATAATTTTTTACTGCTTTAGTATCTACATTGCTTTTAGGACACATTTCCAGTGGAACTTGATTTTCGATAACATATTGCAAAATTTCTTCACTTTTATAGGCAAAAATTCCATGACCTATTCTATCTGCATGGAGAAGTTTTATAGATTTTAATATGTTTTCAGCTATTCCGGTTTCTCCAGCATGTATAGTTATTTTAATACCGTTATCATATGCTAAGTCGAAAGCTTCCTTATGTAGTTCTGGTGGAAAATCACTTTCGTTTCCAGCCAAATCCACAGCACAAACACCCTCATTATAGCTGTTAGCAAGATTAACAAGATCTATTGAACGTTCTACAGGATCATGCCTAAGAGAGCAAAGAATTAGATTTGAGTGTATACCCAGTTTACTTTCGCCATCTTGTAATGCTTCTAGAGCTGCTTCTACAACATCATTTTCATTTAAATCTTGTTCCGTGTGCTGAAAAGGTGCAAATCTTATTTCGGTATATTCAATACCATCTTTTTTTGAATCCTCAAGAAGTTCCATAGTAACTCTATATATATTTTCTTTTTTTTGCATTACCCTAATTGGAAAATAGAATTTTTCTAAATATTCCTTTAAAGAGCTACAGTTCTTAGAAATTTTTAAAGAGGACTTAAAATCTTCAGGATTTTCGTATGGTATATTTATGTTTTCTTTTAAACACAAGTCGAGTACAGTTTCTGGTCTTAAACTTCCATCCAAGTGACAGTGAAGTTCAACCTTAGGTAAATTTATAATTTGTTCTTTTATATTCATGCTTTACCTCCTTTTAAATGTTACAAAGTCATAGTCTCCATGTTTTTCAGTTGCAATTATTGAATAGTCATTTTCATCAAATTTTGGGAAAAAAGCATCTCCAGTTTGATTAGAATGAACTTTAGTTAAATAGAGAATACTGCAATACGGGATAAGTGCTCTGTATATTTCCCCTCCACCTATTATAAAATTTTCCTCGGTAGTATCTTTGAGTTCTATTATTTCATCTATACTGTGTACTATTGATACATTTTCTCTAGAGTAATTAAGGTTTTTGGTTATTACAATATGTTTTCTATTAGGCAGAACACCAGGAAGAGATTCGAAGGTCTTTCTTCCCATTATGATTGTTTTTCCTGTAGTTAATTTTTTAAACCTTTTTAAATCATCAGATATATGCCATATAAGCTTATTTTCATTTCCTATTACATAATTTTCATTTAATGCAGCTATTATACTAAGCATTACACGGCCACCTCCATTTTTATTTTATCGTGATGTTTGTAATCTATTAATTTAATGTCATCAGCTGTAAAATCATAAAAATTTTTAATGTTAGGATTTATCCACAGCTTTGGTGCTTCGTATGCCTTATCTCTTCTTTTAAGTTGAATTTTCATACCTTCAATTTGATTTTTATATATATGAGCATTATTTATCACATGAGTAAAGAGACCTGGTTTAAGGCCAGTAACCTGGGCTATTAAATGTACTAAAACTGCATATTGGCACATATTAAAAGGTACACCTAAAGGCATGTCACCACTTCTTTGAACTAGCATACAATTTAGTTTGCCATTTTGTACATCCCACAGTGTTTCATAGCAGCAAGGTGTAAGAGACATATCCTTTAAGTCGGCTATATTCCATAAGGATATAAGCATTCGTCTACTTTGAGGGTCCGTTTTTAAGGTGTCTATTAGATTGTCAATTTGTTTAAATTTAGCTACTTGATAACCGTAAGCTTTTCCTATAGTGCCGTCTTCGAGCATCCATTCATCCCATATGGTAACATTCTCATTTTGAAGTTTTCTCACATCGTTTGATTGATCTTTATATATCCACAAAAGCTCCTTTACAGAAGTTTTAAAAGCAACAAATTTTGTTGTGAGTATTGGAAACTCTTTGGACAAGTCAAACTGCATAATTTGATGAGGAAGCTTATAGGTTTCAATTCCTGTTCTATTGTTATCATAATAACCATTTTCTAAAATGTTTTCTATTATATCTAAATATTTTTCATCAGCTTTGCTCATATTTATTCCTCCAAAAGTGTGATTAAAGAAAATAAGACATGCCTATTTTCCACATAAGTAAACCAGATTTAAAATTAAGTTGAACTGGTTTTTCATCTATTTAATTATACATGTATATAAGAATTAAATGAAGTTTAAAATGTAGGAAACTAAATGAGAGGCTTAACTTAAATTAGAGCACTAAAAATTTGCCGATAAAATTATTTATAAATTAATTTTCTAAGAAATTAGATGAAAACTGAACAAAAGGACTGCTATATTATATCTATAACAGTCCTTTTTAAGATAGGTTATCTTGATGGGTTTAGATTAAGAAGCATATTGTAAAGAGATGCATGCCTTAATTCATCAGAAAGTATTTCTGTCAACATGTTTATGTGAACTCTATTTTGAAGTGCAAAGAGAATAGTTCTATAACGCTTAACAGCGTCTGTTTCTCCAATAATAGATTGCCTTATGCCATCAATATAAGAGGATGGTTTTTGGAAAGTTCCATCTTGACCTTGTGGCAATGTTCTTCTTGTAAGTTGAGTGTAGATTCGTCTGAGCATTACATTGTGTTTTCTTTCATCATCTCTTATTCCTGTTATTATACGTTTGGCTTCTGCGTTTGGAGCCACGCTAAGTAAATAGTTATAAAACAGTTCATCCTCTCTTTCACCACCTACTGATTCCTCTATTAATCTAATTGCACCTGCTAGATTTTGAGGATAAGAGTATATATTGGTGACTGTGCTAGGTGTGTTTTCTGTTCTGTATAGGTCATCATAATTATAGTTATTATAATCATAATCATCATTATAGCTATAATCATCGTAATCATTTGTGTAATTAAAAGGACAGTTATAATACATTGTAGACCTCCAAGAATTACATACATAAATAGTATATTAACTCTCGGAGAAATATGTTACAAAAAATATATTTAATCACATGAGGCTTTGAATAAAATTAATATATATATTAATAATATTAATGTATACTTTAAAAAAATTAAAAAAATTAATTTTCTAATTGAATAAATCAAATATATATGCTATATTATAGATAGTGATTAATATTTATGTAAATGAGGTGACAATTTGTCATATAAAGTTATAAATAGATGTCCTGTATGTGGAAGAAAACTTATTATTACCAGGCTAAAGTGCAGTAATTGTGAGACAACTATAGAAAATAACTTCAAAATGTCAAAGTTTGAGTACTTAACAAGTGATCAACTTATGTTCGTAGAGGTATTTCTTAAATGTAGGGGAAGTATAAAGGAAGTTGAAAAGGAATTAAATATATCATATCCAACAGTTAGAACAAAGTTAGATGAGGTTATAAGAGCTCTTGGGTATAATACTGATTCTGAAAATTCAGTTAATATTGGGAAAAAGAAAATAATAGACATGCTTGAAAAAGGAGAAATAAGTCCTGATGATGCTATAAAAATGTTAAATAAGGAAGGTAATACAAATAATGGAGGAGAATAAAATGAGCGAAGAAATGTTGAAAATATTAAAGATGGTTGAAGATGGTAAAATCAATTCTGAAAAGGCACAGGAATTAATAGAGGCGCTTGATGTAAGTAATGGCAAAGGTGAAATACAAGTAATAAATAATGAAGATATAATGGATAAAATGCTTAAGATAAAAGTTAATTCAGCAGATGGAGATAATGTAGATATAAAATTACCTATAAAACTTATAAAAACTCTTCTTAAGACTTTAGGTAAACTTCCAATAAAGGAAACAACCCCAGGAATGGAAAATATAGATTTAGAGGTTATTTCTGAAGCCATAGATAATGGTCTTATAGGAAAAATAATTGATGTTAAAAGTGCTAAAGGAGATAACGTAGAGGTTGTAATAGAGTAGGAAGTGGTTTCTTTGAGAATATATATTAAAAATAAAAATATGAGATTTGTAATACCTATACCCAATTTTTTTATAAGATTTTCCTTAAAATTTATTCAAAAGCCATTCATTCTTAGAAATATTCCTCTTAAGGATAGAAAGTATATCGAGATGATTGATTTTGATGCTTTGTATAGATGTGTTGATATACTAAAAGAATACAAGGGATTAAAAGTTGTAGATGTTGAAGATAAAGAAGGGACTAAAGTCATAATAAAAATATAAAATTTAGGAGAGTGACATGTTCACTCTCCTAAATGCTACAATGCATTTGCCTTCTTTTGAAATTCTTCAGCTTCTTTTGTCTTTCCCATTCTTTTTAAAATAAAGCTCTTGTTTGTGTAAAAATCTTTTGATTCAGGGTTTATCTCAATTGCTTTATTAATACTTTTTAGAGCATCTTCAAGATTGCCTTTATCTGCAAGAACACAAGCTTTATCATTATACGCTGCACTATTATAAGAATTGTATTTTATTGCATTATCAAATTCTTTTACAGCATCTTCTAGCTTATTAAGTGAGCGAAGTGCAAGACCTTTTGCATCATAAGCATTTGAGTATTTTGAATTTAATGAAATAGCTTTGTTAAATAGATCAATGGCTTCTGTATAATTATTACTATCGGTTAATACAAGACCTTTATTGTAATAAAGTACAGCATTTTTAGGAGATAATGAAATAGCTTTATCTAAGCAAGCTTTTGCATCATCATACAGACCCGCTGACTGAAAAAGTAATCCTTCTTTATTGTAAAAATCAGTTTTATTGGTGCTCAACTTAAGAGCCTCATCTAAGCAGCTCTTTGCATCTGTATAGTTCTTGTTGTTAACTAATGCCGAGGCTTTGTTTAAGTAGGCATCATAATATTTTGGATTGATTTTTATTGCTTCAGTTAAAGGATCAACTGCGAGATCACTTCTACCTATTTTTATTAAATCATAACCTCTTTCGTTTAAGGTTTTAGAATCTTTAAATTTTAATTCTATAGCCTTATCTAAATATTTTAATGCATCAATATAATTGCCTTGTCTTGAGAGCGCAATTCCTTTGTAAGCGTAGGCTTTTCCAAGATTTTTATTCTGTTTTATTGCACTTTCAGCACAGGAAACTGCTTCAGGATATCTTTTTAGCATAATAAAAGCGTAGGCTTTTCCTGTAATAGCATCGGTATTGGATTTATCAGAATTAATTGCAGAAGAGTAATAGTTAAGTGCTTTAGTATACTGTTTATTTGCCATTGAACTGTTAGCCTTTTCTAAAAATCCCTCACTTCTTGAGGAACAGCCAGACAAAATAAGAGTTGTAATCAAAAATATTATTGACGCATATATTGTATAATTTTTTCTCATAAAAATACCCCCCAGTGTAAACCTTTATACGTTAATTATATCATTTATATTATCGGTAAAGATATATGTTTTGATAGTATTTCTCGAGAAATGTTTGTATGTGTAATATTATTTAAAAAGTTGCTAAATATTAATAAATAAAAGTCTATACTATATGGCAACAATGTTAGTGAGTGGATTATGTAAATGTAACTTAATTAAGTTTAACTATAGAACGTCTATATGATATACTAAAATTGAGGTGATGATACAATGCTTCAATGGAGAGAATTGTATAATGAGTGTATAGAATGTCAAAAGTGCAGACTTGGAGAAAATAGAACAAATATGGTTTTTGGCGAAGGGAACCCTGAAGCAAAATTGATGTTTGTTGGGGAAGCACCGGGAGCAGACGAGGATAGACTCGGAAGGCCATTTGTCGGAAGAGCAGGACAGCTTTTGACTAAAGGATTAACAGCCCTCAATTTATCAAGAGATAGGGATTATTATATAGCAAATGTGTGTAAATGTAGGCCAGAAAAAAATAGAACACCTTATGAGGATGAAGCTGAAGCGTGCATGCCATACTTGAGAAACCAATTCGCACTTATAAAGCCTAAGATATTAGTATGCCTAGGTTCCACAGCAATGAAGTTTATTATGGAACCAGCGCTTAATAAAATCCTACAACAGAACAATACTATAGAAGAGGAAAATCTAATATGGAAGAATGGACAAATGAGAATTACTAGAGATAGAGGAAAATGGCTTAAGGTAAAGGGAATTTATATGATGGCAACCTTTCATCCAGCTGCATTATTTAGAGATGAAAATAAAAAAACAGCGTTTTGGGAGGATTTGAAATTAATTAAGGCTAAATACGTTGATCTATGATGAGGTGGTAGTTTATGTTCAACATAACCAAAGATAATATTAGAAAGCTTATGAAGCCCAAAACATATAAAGAAGCTTTGGATTTATATAATGGTAATAAGGTTTTTAATATAGTTGTAAATGAGAACCACAATGATTTTTATGATGCGAATTTTGTGAAGATTAATGCAGAAGTTATGGATGGAAGCGGAAATGATTATACTTGCATGATATTATTTAACAACAAAACAGGAATAAATATTATTAAGTGTAATTGCAGTAATGTAAAAAATAATGATATTTGCTCTCATGTAGGTGCTGTGCTTATAAAATATATAGATGGTAAAAACAATGTAAAAAGCGATTATAGTAAAAGGCTTTTGTATGGTTTAAAGCAAAGTATTATAAAGAGAGAAATAAAGGGCAAACCAATTAATATAGAGGTTAAACTTCACTATTTTACAGAAACCACAAAAAAAAGCTACATTAATATTAGAGTTGGGGAAGATAGATTATATGTAGTTAAAGATGTCTCTACGTTTTTAAAATCAATTCTTGAAAATAAACAAATAAAAATAGGAGAAAAATTTACATATTATCCTTATAAGTATTCTATAAAAAAACGTGATGAAGAGCTTTTTGAGTTATTGTTTGCCATATATCACGATAATGAAGATGTGGTAAAAGATAAGGAAAAGAGCATTTTAGGTAAAAATATATATCTAACAGAATCAGGTTTAAGTAGATTGATGATAATTTTAGAAGATAGAGATTTTAGTATTTTAATTAATGATGAAGGAATAACCGATTGTTATATAGTGGTCGATGAATTTCCAAAGATAAATCTTACTATAGAAGAAAAAGAGGAAAGTGTAAAACTAACATTATCTGGAGGAGAGCCGATATCTTTAGTTCGCGGTAATAAGTATGTATTTTATCAAGGAAAGGTATACAAGCTAGACCAATATAAGATAAATATTTATAGTCTTTTGATTAAAGTATTTTCAAATAGTAAAGTAGTAAAATATTATAAGGAAGATAGACAAGATGTATTGTCATATGTATATCCTGTTTTGAAGGAACTAGGCATAGCAGCTTGCAAAAATGTAATTAACTATGATTATTTAAAACCTAAAGTTTATATGGATAAAATTGATGAGAACATGCTTATAAACATCAAATTTGAGAATAATGATAAAAAGCTTAAGGATGTAAATGGAGAAGTATATATAATAAAGATATTGCAGGATTTTGGATTTTATAAGGATGGTGAAATAATATATATAAATGATTCTTTAGATAAAATGGTTGAGTTCATGTCTGTAGGATTGGATAAAATCCAAAGTAAGGGATATGAAATCTATTACTCAGAAAATATTAAAAAATTCAAGGTGTATTCTCCTCATATGTACAAAGGGAGTTTAAAGGTTAATGAAGGTAATATGATTGAAGTATCATTTGAAATTGATGGTATTGATAACAGTGAACTATATAATATATTTGAGGCATTGAGACTTAAAAAGAAATATTACAAACTAAAAGAAGGAGAAATTGTAGATTTAAGCAATAAGGTTATAAAAAAGATAGCTGATATGTTTAAATATATGGATTTGGACTATTCGAAGATTAACCAAAAACCAGCCATTCTTTCAAAAGAAAATGCTGCATATATTAATAGATATATTGATGAGGAAAATCTAATGTTTTTTGATAAAGACACTAGATTTGAAAGAATGGTTAAATTATCAAAAGGCTTGGAAAATATGAAAGTTGGCATTCCTAATGAATTTAATAGTATAATGAGAGATTATCAAAAAAGGGGATTTAGGTGGTTTAAGTCATTAGACCATTTTGGTGTAGGGGGAATATTAGCAGATGAGATGGGGCTTGGGAAAACCCTTCAGACAATTGCATTTATTTCATCAGGTACAGGGCATAAAGAAACTAGTATTATAATAGTACCTACATCCATAGTTTATAATTGGAAAGAGGAAATAGAAAAATTCTCTAAGAATCTCAAGACATTAATAATATCAGGGACTAAAAGAGAAAGAGCTGAAGCTATAGGAGAGTATTATAATTACGATGTCCTAATAACGTCTTATTCACTTATAAGAATGGATATAGAGGAGTACTCCAAAATAAAATTTAAATATTGTATTTTGGATGAGGCTCAGTATATAAAAAATAAAAATTCGTTGATTACAAAAGCAGTAAAAAAAATAAGGGCTAAAAATTGCTTTGCACTTACAGGAACACCAATAGAAAATTGTCTTTCAGAGTTATGGTCTATATTTGATTTTATAATGCCCGGATATCTTTTAAGCTACTCAAAGTTTGTAAATAAATATGAAAATCCAATAATAAAGGAAAAGGATAAGAGGGCTCTTTACGAGTTAAATAGACATATTGAACCTTTTATCTTGAGAAGGCTTAAAGAAAGTGTAGTAAAAGAACTTCCCTCTAAGGTTGAGCATAAGATACTTATTGAAATGTCTCAAAAACAAAAAGAAGTATATTATGCATATCTTAAAAATGCTAGAGAAAAGATATATAGAAGTATAGAAGAAAAGGGAATTAATAATAGCAAGTTTATAATATTTTCACTTTTGACAAGACTTAGGCAGATATGCAGCAATCCAAGAACTGTAGTGGAAAACTATAATGGAAAAAATGCGAAAATGGATGTTCTTATGGATACCATAAAAACATCCATAGCTAATAGGCATAGAATTTTGGTTTTTTCTCAATTCACTAGTGTTCTTAAAAGTATAAAAGATAAGTTAATTGAAAAAGATATAGATGTTATGTATCTTGATGGAAATACTAAGATGAAGGATAGATTTCAGCTTGCGGATGAATTTAATAAGGGTAAGGGAGAAGTGTTCTTAATATCGCTTAAGGCAGGTGGAACAGGTCTTAATTTAACAGGAGCGGATATTGTTGTGCACTTTGACCCATGGTGGAATCCAGCAGTAGAAAATCAAGCTTCAGATAGAGCTCACAGAATAGGGCAAAAGAAAAATGTTGAGATTATAAAGCTTATAACTCGTGGTACCATTGAAGAAAAAATATATAAATTACAACAAGAAAAGAAAAAAATGGTCGATAATGTATTAGGTGACAAAATGTTCTCAGAAGAGAATGTACTATTAAACTTAGATGAACAAAAAATAAAAAACATATTTGGTTAAGGGGTATAAAAAATATAGGGAGAAGAACATAAACTTAACTTACAACTATATAAAATTAATATACTATGGTATTAAAAAGGAGGAATATAATTGATTTGTGAGGATTGTGATGAAAAAAAGATATTGGTTAAGTCTCCAGCAGAAGGAGAAATAATTGATATTTCAGATGTGAATGACTATGTGTTTTCAAAAAAGCTTGTGGGTGATGGAGTAGCTGTAAAAATTAAAACAAGTGAAATCGTGGCACCAGTTGATGGAACTGTTAAACTTATATTACCAACTAAGCATGGTATTGGAATAGAAACTAGTGAGGGTATAGATATACTTCTTCATGTAAATATGGATGAAGCAGATTTTCCAAATGAACTATTTCATTCAATAGTCAAAGAGGAGGATAAGGTATCAGTAGGTGATAAATTGCTGCTTGTAAATGAAAATTTACTCAAAGATAGAGAATTAGTTCTCTGCATTGTGGTTGCAAATATGAGTGTTGTTAAGGAGATAAAAAAGAATTATAAGAATGACATATCCAAAGAAGATACTTTATTTGAAATTACAATTTAGTGGATTTTTAACTAAAGATAAAACATGCATGCTAATACAATGTAATATTAACATGCATGCAGGATTATTTTATTCTTTTTATATATTCAATTTTTAGTTTTCCTAGCTTATCGATTCCATCAGTTCGCAATTTCTTGTTTTCCTCTTCAATTTTTTCAGTTTCATTTATTCCATCCATTATTATTTTCCAGGTTTCTTCAAGAGTGTCTATTTTTATTGAGGGGGAACCAGTTATTTTAGATATATCTATACTTTGCTCTTTTATAGTATTAGCGTTTTTTATGAGAAGCTCATTTGTGGCGTTATCCAAAGCTTCCATGGATTTTGCTACTAACTTTTGTCTTTTCAATGTTACAGCTTGGATAAGACCATTTTTAAATATAGGAATAGTAATTATAAACGCAGAATGAATTTTGCCAATTAATTTGTAGTTGCCTTTTTGTATTGTTCTGATTTGAGGAGCAGTTTGAAGTGCAACCATTTTGGCCATTTCAAGATCATAATGCCTTTGTTTTAACATTTCAAGAGAATATTGCACTTCTTGAAGTTTAAGGATATCCTCTTGCGAACCAGTTTGTGCTTTTTCTTTAAAGTAAGGTATATCTTCACATTCTATTTCTCTTATGGTTAATTCACAGGCAGCGGAGTATTTTTCTAGATTAATGTAATAATTAAAGTTTTCGTGAAACATTTCCTCCAGCATTTTATTAGTTTTAAGTATTTCTGATTTATAAGAACTTATGCTGGAATAAATCCTGTCTATTTCAGTTCCAAAGGTTTGATATTTACTTAAAATACCTTGGATTGTTTTTTTACTAGAGTTAAATATTTTTGAAAAAAATCCTCCTGGCTTTTCCTCTAATTCTTGCTTATCAAATTTATTCATTACTGCAGTTAATTCTTTAAGAAGAACACTTGAATTTTCTACACTCTCTAATTTCATAGTATTTAAAATCTTATCAGAAAACTGTGAAATTTTTTCGGCGGGGGTGCTTCCAAACTCCATTATTGAATTAATATCTGTAACATTAATATTTTTGGATATTTCAATTACTTCAGGTGAATTTTTTAATTCATCGTCTATTTTTTTTAGTTTCTCTTCAATTTCCTTATCTGTATTTTCAGGAAGTTTTGCAGCATCAACATAAGTATTTTGTGTTTTTTCATTTTCTGTATCAAAGTTAAATCTCATAAAGTTCATCTCCTCTTGAATTTAAGGTTTATGATTTATTAAAATGCTCTTTGATTTTTCTAACAATACGTATAAAAAAATTATTTTTTCTGTATTTAAGATTTTCATTTATAAACTGAAGTCTATGTAAATCGAAATAGGATTCATTTATAAAATTTTCAATATCGTTTGTGCCCGCTGGATTAAATATTATGATATCCACTCCCATAGAATTCATAAACATTATTTGGACAGCATCAGAGAAAGAAAAATTACCACTTTTACTATTGTTGTAAATTACTATTTTAGGAACACCTAGAGGGTAATCAAAATTTTGAAGTAAATTTAGAAGATTTTTATCAAGCTTAAGCATAATATTCAGTATAGACATCTTCATTAGAAGTTTTTCTTTGGCTGTTGTATCATTTTTATATGTTAAAAGGTTAGCAAATTTATCAAGCAGAGAAAAGTGAATATCTATGGAAAAACATTTTAGTTTCCAAAAATCAGGAAGTTCACAAAATTCAATGATTCGCTCTGCTATGTTTTCTTGAATGCCTGTTTTTAAACTACTGTATTTCCAATATTCTGATCCAAGTAGTTTTTCTTTGTCTATTTTCCCTTTATTATTTAGAAGTGATGAATAAATTTTAGATATATTTCTTTCTGAAGTAATGTGGAACATCGGAAAGTGTTTGAAAAAGAGTACATTTTTTTGCCCTATAAGAGAATTAATTTCATCACGATATTTTACAATATCACTATAAACACCACTTATTTTTGAAAAAATATTTGGCACATGAACCTTATTGCCATCTACTTTCCAACCAGGGCGTATTATAGCTTCCTCCTTGCTCCATATATTAATTTCATCGTATGTGGTTTTTAGTGTGTCTGCAGAAACCTCGTAATCTGCAAACTGCCAAGGTTCATAAAAAAAAGAGTCCTTATTATGAAACTTTTCTTTAAATTCCTTAGTAGCCTTAAAAGCATCAGTTTCTGTTCTTGATGATGTAAACTCGTTTTTTTCTGACACTTTATATTCTCCTCCTAAAATAAGATAAATAAAATTCACATTATTAATTATTATATCAAAAAAAACAACTTCTAGGACGAATATAACTATATATTTTATGGTTTATGAGTATTTAATTGGAAGTTTAGTAATGTACACTAATTATAATTTTTAGTGATATAATATTTTATTATACGTTATTGTAAGGAGAGTATTTATGACGGTACTTATAACAGGAGCTTCTACAGGAATAGGATATGAAATTACGAGGATATTTGCTAGAAATGGTTATGATGTCGTAATTACAGCTAGAGATGAAAAAAGACTCATAGAATTAGCTAAAAATATTAACACAAAGGTTACAGTGATAAAAAAGGATCTTTCAAGGCCAGATTCTGCTAATGAGCTTTTCAATGAGATTAAGGAAAATAATATTGAAGTTGATATATTGGTTAACAATGCAGGTATGGGAGATACTGGATTATTTCACAAATCAAGTGTTGATAAAATTAATGAAATGCTTGAACTTAATATAAAAAGTTTAACTATTTTAACTAGACTTGTTTCAGCTGAAATGGTGAAAAAAAGAAGTGGTATGATTTTGAATGTGGCATCTACAGGTTCATATATGCCGGGACCATTTATTGCAGTGTATTATGCTACAAAAGCTTATGTTTTATCTTTTACTGAAGCTATTGGAGAAGAATTAAAGAAATTCAATGTCAAAGTGTCTGCTTTATGTCCAGGCGCCACGGCTACTGAATTTTCTAAAAGGGCAGGAAAACTTGAGCTTAAAGGTGCTATGAGTGCTAAAAGTGTAGCTGAAATTGCTTACAAAGAATTTATGAACGGAAAAAAAGTAATAATTCCTGGATGTTTTAATAAAGTAGGGATACTTTTTTCTAAAATCCTTCCGAGAAATATGATGGGTAAAATAATAGGAAAAAGTCAGAAGAAATTACATGAAGAATTTATGATTAAAAATAACATCAGTGGTAAAGAATAATATAATGAATTTACTAAATAGTACATTTTACTTGACAACTATTAGGTTATGTACTAACATAATATTCAAAAGCATTGATGGGAAGAGTAGTAAGTTAAGGTTTTTAAAGAGAGCTGATGTTTGGTGAGATTCAGCATTGCCAAGATTTATGAATATGGCCCCTGAGCTTAATATTTGAAGAATAGTAGGATATTACGTAAGCAGGCGTTACACTGCAGGGTGATAAATAACTGTAAGTTAGAGTCACTTGTTGAGATTTTCATTGTGAGATGAAAGTGAATTAGAGTGGTAAAGCGAAATCACGCCTCTAAATAAAGGATTAACCCTTTGTTTAGAGGCTTTTATTTTTATATTAAAAAAGGAGAGAATTAAATGTCAGAGAAGAAAAAGTTTTATATTACAACACCTATTTATTATCCATCTGCAAAGCTTCATATAGGTAATACATATACAACAGTTGCGTCAGATGCGCTTGTAAGATTCAAAAGGCTTCAAGGCTATGATGCCTTTATGCTTACAGGAACAGATGAGCATGGACAAAAAATTCAGAGAATAGCAGAAGATAAGGGAATTACTCCAAAAGCTTATGTTGATGAAATAGTTGCAGGAATAAAGGATTTATGGAAGATGATGAACATAAGCTATGATAAGTTTATAAGAACTACAGACGAAGAGCATGTAAAAGCAGTTCAGAAAATAGTTAAAAAATTCTATGATAATGGAGACATATATAAATCAGCTTATGAAGGCTGGTACTGTACTCCTTGTGAGTCCTTCTGGACAGAAACTCAACTTGTGGATGGAAAGTGTCCTGATTGTGGAAGACCAGTAGAAAAGACAAAGGAAGAAGCTTATTTCTTCAAAATGTCAAAATATGCTGATAGACTTATAAAATATATAGAAGATCATCCTGATTTTATACAGCCTGAATCTAGAAAAAATGAGATGCTCAATAATTTCTTAAAACCAGGTCTTCAAGATTTATGTATATCAAGATCCTCTTTTGATTGGGGAATTCCAATAACTTTTGATGAAAAGCATGTAATTTATGTTTGGATAGATGCACTTTCAAACTACATAACAGCTTTAGGTTATGGAAGTGATAATGATGAACTTTATAATAAATTTTGGCCAGCTGATTTACACCTTGTAGGAAAAGATATAATAAGATTCCATACTATATATTGGCCAATTATGTTAATGGCTTTAGACTTGCCACTTCCAAAGCAAGTATTTGGTCACGGCTGGTTATTGGTTGATGGAGGAAAAATGTCAAAATCCAAAGGAAATGTTGTAGATCCAGTAGTACTAATAAATGAATTTGGAACGGATCCTGTTAGGTATTATCTTCTTCATGAAATACCATTTGGTTCAGATGGTTTGTTTAACAATGAGATATTTATAAAGAAAATAAATTCAGATCTTGCAAATGATCTTGGAAATTTGGTTTCAAGAACTGCTGCTATGATTGAAAAGTATTTTGATGGTTCAATTCAACCTCCAGTTGATAAGGAAGAAATTGATAATGAACTTATTGATATGGCTATAAGTCTTCCTGAAAAATTGGATGAAGACATAAAGAAACTGAAAATACCAGAAGCACTTGATCATATATGGGATCTCATAAAGAGAGCAAATAAGTATATAGATGAAACAACTCCATGGGTTCTTGCTAAGGATGAAAATAAGAAGGCAAGACTTGGTACTGTATTATATAATTTAGTAGAGAGTTTAAGATTTGTTGCGACAACATTAACTCCATTCTTACCTGAAACAGGAGAGAAAATAAAGACACAACTTAATATAGAACTTGATACATGGGAAAGTCTTTCTGCTTTTGATGGAACTCGTGCAGGTACTAAGGTTTCAAAGGGAGAAGTAATATTCCCTAGAATAGATGTTGATAAAAAAATAGAAGAACTTAATAAATTAAAAGAAGAGCAGCTTAAGGCTACTAGAAAAATGCAGCCTTTAAAACCTGAAATAAGCATAGATGATGTTGATAAGTTGGATTTAAGAGTAGTTAAGGTTTTAGAATGTGAGCCAGTTAAAAAATCTAAAAAACTTCTTAAGCTTAAGGTTGAACTAGGTGGAGAAGAAAGACAGGTTCTATCTGGAATTTCTCAATTCTATAAACCAGAAGATCTTATTGGAAAGAAAGTTGTTCTTGTAGCTAATTTGAAACCTGCAAAATTAATGGGTCAGCTTTCACAAGGAATGATACTTGCTGTTGCAACTGACGATGACAGTAAATTATATACTTTAGATATACCAGAAGATATACCAACTGGAAGTATTGTAAGATAAAAAAATAATCCTCATATGAGGATTATTTTTTTAATTTAATTTATGTGAAAGGCTTAATGTTTTACAACATTAACTGCTTGCTCGCCCTTTTGACCTTCAGTTAAATCAAATTCAACTTCCTGACCTTCTTCTAAAGTCTTAAAGCCATTATCTTTGATACCTGAATAGTGAACGAATACATCGTTACCTTCTTGGGTAGTTATGAAACCATATCCTTTCTGAGAATTAAACCATTTAACTGTTCCTAACATAAAAAAACCTCCGTAAATTGAATATAAGATGAAATACTTTACTTCACCCACTTAATAGTATATCACTAAATAATACTAATATTCAGCGTTTTTGTGCAAATTATTATTAAGTACTATAAAATAACGAAATGCACAGAAAAATAAAGAAAAATAGAATTATTATGAATGGATACAAAATCATAACCATAATTACCGGTAAATAATGATATTTGGTACGGATTGAATGCCCATGACCATAATAACTGGTTTATACCATTAAATGTTACTATAGAAAAAAATATAGCTGGTGATATAATATTAAAGTATTATGTTTTCTACATTTTATAGTATTTCAAAATACACGGAACTTATGTATGAAATGCTCATAAATTTAACTTACTATAATGAATAAATTTGGTTTTTAATTAAAAAGACTATATAGGAAATATATTAACTTACTATAAATAATTAATAAAGGAGAGTTTTAAAATGATATTTGATGCTCATGCACATTATGATGATGATGAATTTAATGAGGATAGAGATAAAGTTATAAATGAACTTAAAAGTAATGGAGTAATAGGAGTATTAAACTGTGGTTCATCTATGGAAGGAACACTAAAGTCTGTTGAACTAGCAGAAAAATATGATTTTTTTTATGCGGCAGTTGGTATACATCCTGAATATGCAGATAAATTTGATGAAAATACATTAAAAGAAATAGAAGCATTGACTAAGAGTAGCAAGGTTAAAGCAATAGGTGAGATAGGATTAGATTATTATTATGATGAAAATCCACCTAGAGAGGTTCAAAAGAAAGTATTTATAAAACAGATGGAACTAGCAGAAAAACTTAATTTACCTGTAATTATTCATGATAGGGATGCTCATGGTGATACTTTAGATATAATAAAGCAGTTTCCAAAGGTTAAAGGTGAAATTCATTGCTTTTCTGGAAGCGTGGAGTTTGCTAAAGAATGCCTAAAACTTGGATATTACCTTGGTTTTACTGGAGTAGTTACTTTTAAAAATGCAAAAAAAGTAGTTAAAGTGGTGAGAGAGATTCCACTAGATAAAATACTTGTAGAGACTGATTGTCCTTACATGGCACCGGTTCCTAATAGAGGAAAAAGGAATAGATCAGAGTATATTGAGTATATAGTAGAGAAAATAGCAGATATAAAGAGCATTTTACCAATAAATGTAAAAGAACAAACTGCTTCTAATGTCAGAAAGTTGCTTAATGTATAATTATGGTGTACAATTAAAACATAAATTACTTGTAACAGTGAGTTGAACATAAAGAATTTTATGAATAATTATAACTTTTATATGAGAATGAATAAGTTATACTTCTAAAGAGTATAACTTTTCATATATTAATAATATAATACTATCTCACAAACGAAAATCAGTAAATCAAACGCTATTATATATATAATTTTCTTATAAATGCTTAAATGGCATATACTGATTTTAGGTTACTTGGGCTTGAAAATTTGACATTATTACAAAATTGTTGTTATAATGTTAAAGACTTTTGCCTTTTGGGGGGAGGTATTATTATGTTAGAAGCGCTGAAAAGTAAGTTTGAGCTTAAGTTAGATTTAAACAAGAGCAACTTCAAATCAAAATTTAGAACTTACTTTTCAACTGGTCCTAAGGTATTAGCCGCATCTTTATTGGCAGTCATATTAATGGTTGCAGTGATTTTTACTATAATTAGTTCAATGAAGAAGAATATTACAGTTAATATTGATGGAAAAACATCAAAAATTATTACCTATAAGAGTAATGAAGGAAGTATTTTAAGTAAGAATAACATACTGGTAGGACCAAAGGATAAGATTCAACCAGCATTAGACACTAACTTGAAAAATGGAGACAAAATATATATAAAAAAAGCAATAAGCGTTGAAGTTGCGGTAGATGGAAAAGTACGAAGAGTTAAATCTTCGGAGGAAACAGTAAGTAAAATGCTTAAAGCGGAAAAAATTCCACTTAGTAAAGTGGATAAGGTAAATATTTCAAGAAATGCAGCAATCAAAAAGAATATGAAAATTTCGATTACCAGGGTTAATTCCCAGATAACAAAGGAGAATCAGCAGGTTGATTTTCCTACTGAGGTTATCTCAGATGATAGTATGGGAAATGATGAAAAACAGGTTATCCAGCAAGGGCAAGCTGGTGAAAAAGAAGTTTTCACAAAGATAGTTTATGAAGATGGAAAAGCTGTATCAAAAGAGATAGTAGGAGAAGTTATAAAGAAAGAACCAACAAAACAAGTTTTTAAGGTTGGAACTTTGGGAGTATTAAAGCCAGACAGAGGTGGACGCGTGCTTTATAAAAAGTCCCTTCAGGTGCTTGCAACTGCATATACTGATGATTTCAGTTTTGGTATAACAGCATCAGGTACGAAAGTTAAAAGAGATTCTGATGGTTATAGTTCAATTGCAGTAGATCCCACGGTTATTCCGCTTGGCACAAAATTGTATGTTCCCGGTTATGGTTATGGCGTTGCAGAGGATACAGGTGGAGCTATAAAGGGTAACAGATTGGACTTGTTTTTTACAAGTGAAAGAGAATGTTACGACTGGGGAGCAAAAAATGTTACAGTTTATATACTTAAATAAGGAGCTTAGGCTCCTAATTTTTTTGCTATTAAGTTAATGTATAAATTAATTGTTGCCATTAAAACACTATAGTATAATTAATTATAGGAAAGTTCAATCTTACATATTTTAAAAAAGAAAGGAGAAAGAGAAAACTTTAAAATAGTATATATTTGGTAGTGGTTTTCTTGTACATATATGATTAAGGAAGTAATTGTTGTTGAAGGAAGAGATGATATAACTGCTGTAAAAAGGGCTGTAGATGCAGAAATGATTGCGGTAGGTGGTTTTGGTATAAATTCTAAAATTATAAGTAAAATAAAAGAAGCGCAGAAGCGAAGGGGAGTTATTGTTTTAACCGATCCAGATTTTGCTGGAGAGAAAATTAGAAGTATAATAAGTAAAAGGGTTAAAGGTATAAAACATGCGCGCATATCTCAAAGTGAAGGTACAAAGAACGGAGATATAGGAGTTGAAAATGCTTCTCCGGAATCTATAATACGAGCACTTAATAATGCTAAATGTGAAACTCAGAAAAAGACATATGAGTTTACCATTGAAGATATGTTATTCTTTAAATTAGTCGGAAATTCGGAAGCTAAAAAAAGAAGGGATTTAGTTGGAAATGAGCTTGGAATAGGTTATTCAAATGGTGCACAATTTCTATCTAGATTAAATAACTTTGGCATATCAAAAGAGGAACTTATAAATGCCGTTAATACAGTTAATAGGAGATATTATGATGAAGGAATTTAATACAAGACAAATAGTTGAAAAATATAATTTTAGATTTTCTAAAAGATTAGGTCAAAACTTTTTAACTGATAATACTGTATTGGATGATATAGTTGAAAATGCAGAAATACAAAAAGATGATTTTATTATAGAAATAGGACCAGGTGTAGGAACACTTACACGAAGACTTTTAGAAAAAGCCAAAAAGGTTTGTGCTATAGAGCTTGATGAAAGTTTAATACCTATAATAACTAACGAGATGAAAGAATATGATAATTTTACACTGATACATAATGATGCGTTAAAGGTTGATTTTAATAACATAATAGGTGAGGAGCAATCTGTAAAATTAGTTGCTAATCTTCCTTATTATGTAACTACACCTATAATATCAAAGCTTCTCAATGAAGGATATAATTTTAAATCTCTTACAATAATGATTCAAAAAGAAGTTGGAGATAGAATTGCAGCAAAGCCTAGTACAAAAGATTATGGTGCACTAACATTACTTGTCCAATATTATTGTGATGTTAAGGTTGTAAGAGTTGTTAAACCTTCATGTTTTATACCACAGCCTAAGGTAGATTCTCTTGTTATAAGATTAGATAAACTTGAAAAGCCTAGAGTTCAGGTTAAGGATGAGAAATTATTTTTTAATGTAATAAGAAGCGCTTTTAATATGAGAAGAAAAACATTGTGGAATGCAATGAAAGGTCTCAAGCTATCCAGTGAAGATTTAGAGAAGGCATTTGAGGCAGCTGGCATTGATTCTAAAAGGCGTGGAGAAACACTTTCTATAGAAGAGTTCGGAAAATTGTCAGACGAAATATACAGATAATTATTCATTTTTTTAAAAATCCTCTCATATATTATATTAAATAAATTTAATGGGAGGACACTAAGTTGAGCCAGAAAAGGAATTATAGTAGAAGTTTCATAATTCTTCAAGAGAATGAAAAGGGATATGGATTATCTTCTGATAAGCTTCCTACAGGTTATGCTAAAATAGAAATAAAAAATGGCAAATGTAAAATATCCTTTTATGTTCAGAATCTGAAAAAGGTATCTAAACCGTATAATATGCTTTTGGTTTGTAATAAGAAGGATACAAAAAAAATAATTAATCTAGGCAAAATTAACATAGATGAATATGGAAGGTCAGAAATAAGCAGAGAGTTCGAGGAAAGTGATGTAGCAGGAAGCGGTATAGCTGTAGATAGAGTTGTAGGTGCATCTATTTCTCAGTTTATAGAGGACAACATTATTGTTGTAATGAGCGGATTCAATGCTTCTGATGTGTCAGATTCATGGAAATCATATCCTGTAGTTGAAATGAAGGAGGAAGCTCCTCAGGTTAAAAGAGAAGAAGTTAAACCAGTAAAAAAACAGGATAAGAAAGTCGAGACTAAGGAAGAATCAACAACAGATAAGAAAGAGAATTTAAATAGAAATATATTTGATAAGTATGAAGAGAAGATTGAAAAAGAAAAGAAGAATATAGAGGAAAAGAATAATCATGAGATAGAAGAAAAAAAAGAAGTAAATACAAAGAAAGAAGATCCGAAGTTAGAAAAAGAAGAAACTAATGTGGATAAGAAAGAGCCTAGGGTAGAAGAAAAAAAAGAGACTGAGGTAGTGAAAGAAAAAATTGAAGTAAAGAAAAAAGAAGAAACTAAAGAGGAATCTAGAAAAGAAGAAGTAAAAGCAGAAGTAAAAGCAGAAGTAAAAGCAGAAGAAGATCCAGTAGAAGAAAAGCCGGAGTTAGAAGAGGTAAAGGTTGAAGAAGTAGATGTAGAAGAGGTAAAGGTTGAGGCTGAAGATAAAGAAGAAAGATTAGATAATAATAATCAAAATGAAATAGGATATTACTCATACGAGAATACAGAGGATACAAGAGACGAAAATGAAGATAATCAAGATAAACAAGAAGATTTTGATGAATTTCCAAGAGGAAAGATAGGACATTTCTTTAGGGGACTTACTGATGGACTTGAAGATTTAGGAGAAGCTTTTCCAGATGTGAAGAACTGTAAATGGTATAAAGTTTCAGCTGAATATCCACAAAATATGCTTGATTGTCAAAGTTACAATAGGTATACTGTAATATATTATCCAATGCTCATGTATTATCCATATATCCAAAAATATGGACACTATTTAATGGGATATAAATATGATAAAGAAGGCAATATGAAGTATATAGTATATGCTGTTCCAGGAACACGCAGAAAAAGAGAACAGCCTTTTGATGGTAGAACAGGCTTTGTTTCATGGATTCCTCTTGTAAATGGTGAAGAAGAAGAGGGTTCACTTGGATACTGGCTTATGTTTTATGATTTCAAAAACTCAATTATAGCCGTGCCTAAGAGTAAATTATAACAAAAGTATATTTGAAATTCGCAGGTGATAGTATGAAATTTATATTAGTAGACGGTAAGAAACTAGGGGCTATAATAATAGTGGTTGGACTTATGCTCGTATTATTTGGAATAGGAAATAATTTTAATGATAAGATAAGATCTACTGCCTATATACAGAGTAATTTGGGACAGCTAAAGGAATATAAAATAAATGATATAAATCTAAATTATATGCTCCCGGAAAAGTGGGTAACTGAAACAGAGAAATTTGATGGTAGCGAAATATTATATCATAATAATTTTAGTGATAAAGCTTCTGGAATAAATGGTTTTGTAGAGGTTTGGAAGATACAAAAGGATTTAAAAACATTTTTGAATAACAGTAAAGAGGCTAGTATGCAGCAGAATGTGGTTGAAAATTATAACATAGTGACTTTAAATACGAATATAGGAAATGGCTATTTTGTTAAATATATAATTAAAGATAAAGATGAAAAAAGCTATGTTGCAAATGAATATTTTATAAAAACTGGAAAGAACTTTGTACGATTTGCTTTTTATGTAGACCAAGATAAGTATAAAAACAGTATGCAGCCGATTTTTAAAGCAATAGTTGAGACATTAAAATATGAAAAGAGTGTAAATTTAATTGATAAAAGTCAGTTTAAGTATTATAATAGGAGAAGTCAAACAACTTCTTCTTTTTTATTTAGGTAATTTATTAGAATTTTAAACAGCAATAAACGAAATATATATACAAATTAAGTAACTTCAATTAGGGGGAATTCAGTTGAAGCATAGGAGGCTTTTAGGCTTTTTTTTAATTTCAATTATGATTTTTAGCATGATTACTTTTACTGGTTGCCAAAGTATAGGTGATAGTGTTAGTAAAGTTAAGGTTAAATTAGGTTTTAAAAATAAGGATTTTGAATATATAAGACAAGGGAAAATAAGCAAGATAGTTATACAAAGTACTAGAGACAATGGTTTTAGGTTTGTGGTTACAGATGCAAATGTAATTAATGAAATATATGATATGCTTTCTACTGGAAAGCCTGCAAAGAGCAAATCATCCTTGAGGCCAGACTATACCTTCCAATTATATAAAAATGATAAGAAGGTTTATGCTGTATTTAATTATGTAGCGGGAATTGATAAAAAGTCTGGAGGAAACTTTTATAGTGGCAATAAAAGCTATATAGTTTCTAATAGAATTGATAGTGATATAATTAAGAACTTTTGGGAAATAGATGGGACAAGAACGCTTGTGGATTTTGATCAAGTGTATTATAAAATGGCCTTGAATGCTATTAATAAATATATTACTTATAGTAAGAACAGTAATATAGGAGTAGAAATTGATAACGATGTTGAGGCAGCGAAGTTTATATCATCAACTGATTTGGAGGATTTTAAAAAAGAACTTCCTTCAGGTGTTTCAGTTATAGAAAGTACTGAAGATGATAGTAATAAGGATGTTACTTTAAACCTTAATACAGAAGGGTATGATCAAAAGGTATATAAGTGTGTAGCTACATTTTATAATAAAAAGACTATGGAGCAAAAGAAGTATTACATGATAGGAAAATATAATAAAGACTATTGGAATATATCAGTACAGGAAAATAAGCCTAGTGATTTTTAAATATATGAGATGAGAATCTTAAATAGAAGATTTATAAAATTAGGAGGAAAATTATGAGTAAATGTGATAGTTGTCCTAGTAAAAGTAACTGCAGCAGTGAGAGCAGCTGTTCAAGTATAAATTGTAAATACGGTAATATAAAGAATATAATAGGAGTCATAAGCGGAAAAGGTGGAGTAGGAAAATCTACTGTTACTGGAATACTTGCTGTGAAATTAAGAAAAAAAGGATATAAGGTAGGAGTTCTTGATGGAGACATAACAGGACCATCTATGCCTAGAATACTTGGAATAAGCGATAAAAGAAGTTTAATAGTGCAGAAAAAGGGAAGCGAGGATGTTAAATTTGTTCCTGTTGAAACTAAGCAAGGAATAAAGGTAATTTCTCTTAATTTAATGATTGAAAGCGAAGATCAACCAGTTATATGGAGAGGTCCAGTAGTAAATAATGTTTTAAATCAAATGTATACTGATACTGAATGGGGAGAACTAGATTATCTTATTATAGATATGCCACCAGGTACAGGCGATGTTGCGCTTACTGTAATGCAGAATATTCCTTTAAGTGGAATGATAATAGTGTCAACACCACAGGATATGGTATCAATGATAGTAAAAAAGGTAGTTACAATGGCTCAAAAGATGAAAGTGAATATGCTTGGAGTTGTTGAGAACATGTCCTATATAGTGTGCAATAAGTGTGGAGATAAAATGCGTGTCTTTAGCAAAAAATCAGCTAAAGAGCAGTCGGAATATCTTGGACTTCCACTAATATGTGAAATGCCTATAGATTTGGATTTAGTTGAAAATTTAGAAAATGGTACTGCAGAAGAGTACATATATAACAGCAGTGAGTATGATGAAATTTTAAATGATGTGATTAAATAGAAATTAAGGGTTAGCCAAAAGGCTGGCCCTTAATTTTATCATAAAAGCATGAAATATTTAACTATTTGTAGGAATTTTGTGTAAGAATAAAATAAAGTAATTGGAAAATTGAAGTGGTATATTAAATATAATAATTATATAGAAGATTAATAAAAGGTATATAGTATAGTATATGAATCAAGTAATGTAAACGTTAATATATTTTCATAGAGAAATAATCAATTTATGAAGAAGAGTTAAATTAACATATATTTTATTTACAAAGTGTTGGGATTTAAAACCTGTGAAGTGTATAAGGGGATGGTATAATGAAAGCAATTATTATGGCAGGAGGTCAGGGTAAAAGACTTAGACCACTTACATGCAATTTACCTAAACCTATGATGCCAATTATGCAAAAGCCTGTTTTACAATATATTATAGAGCTTTTGAAAAAACATGGGATAAATGAAATCGGTATTACACTGCATTACCTTCCAGATGAAGTTATGGATTACTTTGGAGATGGAAAAGAACTTGGAGTAAATATACATTATTTTATAGAGCAAAGTCCTTTGGGAACTGCTGGCAGTGTTAGGAATGCTGAGAGTTTTCTTGATGAAACCTTTGTGGTTATAAGCGGAGATGCTTTAACTGATGTGAATTTAACTAATATCTTACAATACCACAAAGAAAAAAACGCTATGGTAACGATTGTGCTGAAGAAGGTAACTATACCTCTTGAATATGGAGTTGCAATTACGGACACAGAGGGGAGAATAAGTAATTTTATTGAGAAGCCTGGTTGGGGAGAAATATTTAGTGACAAAGCAAATACAGGGATATATGTAATGGAGCCAGGTATATTTGAATTCTATAATAAGGATAAAAAGTTTGATTTTAGTGAGGAATTATTTCCTGAACTTTTAAAGAGTGGCAAAGAGATTTTTGGTTATGTGGTTAATGATTATTGGAGGGATATAGGAAATATAGAGCAATTTATGAAATGTAATTTTGATATATTAAATGGATATGTAGATGTAGATGTAGATATAGATGCTAGTCAGCATCAGAAGGGTGTATGGATTGGAAAAAATACAATAGTAAGTGATAATGTAAAAGTTATTCCACCAGTTTATATAGGAGATAATTCTGAAATACGTTATGGTGCAGAGATAGGGCCTTTTGCCGTTATAGGTAGAAATAATATTATATCTGAAATGGCTACTATAAAGAGAAGTATAATATTTGAAAATTGTTATATAGGAAGTGGTGCAGAACTTAGGGGAAGCGTAGTGTCAAATAATGTTCAAGTGGGCGGGGGAGTATCAACTTTTGAGGAATCTGCCATTGGAACAGGAAGCTTGGTAGGGGAGAAAAGTGTTGTAAAAGCAGGAGTTAAAATATGGCCGGACAAAGTTATAGGAAGTAAAACAATAATAAAGACAAATGTTGTGTGGGGAGAAAATAGGTGTAAGGTGCTTTTCGGTAAAGAAGGTATAAGTGGAGAAATAAATGTAGAATTAACGCCAGAATTTGTATCGAAATTAGCATCTGCATTTGCATCAAACTTAAGGATGAATTCAAAGGTTGTAGTATGTTCAGATTACAATTTGGCAGCTGAAATGCTTAAGTATTCTTTTGTTTCAGGTCTTATTTCAATGGGAATAGAGGTTTATTCTGCAAAAGAGATGACGATACCAATGCTTAGGTTTTCTACAGCATATTTTAAAGCAGATGCTGCTGTATATATATATTGTAAAGGTAGTAATAAAGAAAAAGTAAATATATTATTCATAGATAAGGATGGAATAATGATATCAAGGTCTATGGAGAAAAAAATAGCAAACAGCTTTTTAAGGGAAGATTTCAGAAGAACTAGAGCAAATAACTTTAAAAGATTAAGAGACTTTGGAGAATGTATGGGTTATTATGAAGATTATATTAAAGAAAATTTGTGCATACAAGAAATAAGAAATAGTGGGCTGAAGGTTGCAGTATCAATGGAAAATAAGCTTATAAAAAATGAAGTAAAGAGTATATTTTCAGATCTTAAAATTCAGTATAGTATATATGATAATTATGCGGATTTAGAAGGGTTAAAAAAAGAAGTTATAGAGAAAAAAATGGATTTTGGTGTTTGCATATCTGAGAATTGTGATAAAGCAATAATTATTGATGAAAACGCTAATATAATAAGTACTCAAATGTATGAGAGTATAAAAGCACTGATACTAATAAGTGTATATAAATTTAAAACTATAGTGGCACCTGTTAATTCTTCTAAAGCTTTAAAGTATATAGCTAAGAGATATAATTGCAAATATGTTAAGTCAAAAATTTCAGAAAGATATATTTTAAATGAATATATCTTGAATGAAAAGGATAAAAATATAAAAGAGGTTTTGTTTTCATATCTTTCTAGTACAGATGCTTTAAACATAGTAATAAATATAATTAACATCTTAGCTAGAGGTAAAATAAAGCTCTCTGAGCTTATGGAAAGAATACCAAATTATATTTTAAGAGAAAAAGAAATAGCTTGTTCCTGGGATAATAAGGGCAAAATTATGAGAAGCTTAATAGAAGAAAATATATCAAAGTCAATAGAACTTATTGAGGGAATTAAGGTAAATTATGAAGACGCTTGGGTTCTTATTATACCTGACTCAGATGAACCCATATGTAAGATATATGCTGAATCTAACGATGAAGAAAAAACTGATAAGATTATAAATGAGTTTGAAAGCGAAATAGAATTATTTATGAAAAATTGATAAAAACTATTGATTTTATAAAAAGTTAGTTTTATAATATAATCATTATTGAATATGAGTTTTATAAAATTGCAGTGAAGGAAAGAGTAAATTTAATTAAGTTTTCAGAGAGCCGGGCGTCAAGCTGTGAACCGGTAACGAGATTAAGTTGAAGAACATTCCGGAGTAGTTAACCAAAATCGTTTTGAAAGTAGGCTTAAACGGATGTCCACCGTTAAAGGGAATAGGTATCGATGTCTATAATATGGCATTCGTACTGATTAAGTTAGCAATTTTTTTGCTAAATAGGGTGGCACCGCGTTATATAATCGCCCCTATACCATTTGGTATAGGGGCGATTTTTTTATGTTAAAAAAAATTGGAGGGCTATAATCATGAAAAAAAATTATGTTAAAGATGTGTTTCATATGAGTGAAGGGGAAGAAATAACGCTTCAGGGATGGATTCATAAAATTTATGATTTAGGTCATGTGAATTTTGTGAGATTAAGAGACAAAACAGGGATTGTTCAACTTGTAGCACAGAAGGAACAATTAGCTGGACTTAGAAATGAAACTTGCATAAAAGTAAAGGGTGTTTTAAGTAAAAATGATAAAGCAATTGATGGAATGGAAGTTCAAGTTAAAGAAATAGAAGTTCTAGGAAAGGTTTATTATGATAAGTTACCATTTGATATCAATGGAAAGAAGATAAATGCTGCACTAGAAACACAGCTTGATCATAGAAATGTAAGTCTTAAAAAGCCAAGTGTTATGGCGGTATTTAAAATTCAGGAAGAAATAGGCGAATGTTTTAGAAAATTTTTAAAATTGAATAATTTCACTGAAGTGCATACTCCTAAAATATTAGCTTCAGGAACAGAAGGAGGAAGCGAGTTATTTACAGTAAATTATTTTGATCACAGAGCATTTTTAGCTCAAAGTCCACAATTCTATAAACAAATGATGGTCGGTGTAGGTTTTGAAAAAGTTTTTGAAGTTGGTCACGCTTATAGAGCAGAGCTCCACAATACCTACAGACATTTAAATGAGTATGTGAGTCTTGATGCTGAAATGGGCTTTATAGAAGATGAAAATGAAATAATGGATCTTGAGGAGGGTTTCATAAATTATTTATTTGAAAATTTACGAGAAACTTGTGCACGAGAGCTAAAAATGTATAATATAACATTACCAGAAAAGGTTAGCATACCTAGAATTCCTCTCTCAGAAGCTCAGCAAATAGTTTTTGACAAGTATGGTAAAAGGTCACCTAAGGGAGATCTAAACGCTGAAGGAGAAAGATTGTTTTCCAAGTATGTAAAGGAGAAGTATGATAGTGATTTTGTATATCTTACTAAATATCCACTATCCAAGAGACCTATGTATACAATGCCAGATGACGAAATTGAAGGAGCTTCAAAGAGTTTTGACTTAATATACAAGGGACTTGAAATAACAACTGGAGGACAGAGAATTCATGACCACGATATGCTGGTAGAAGCTATAAAAAATAAAGGGTTTAAGGCTGAAGAGTTTGAGTTTTATACAGAAAACTTTAGATATGGAATGCCACCTCATGGAGGTTTTGCTATAGGACTTGAAAGATTAACAATGCAGATTTTAGGTTTGGAAAACATAAGAGAGGCATCTCTTCTACCAAGAGATATGAAGAGAATTACACCTTAAGCTTATAGAATAGGGCAAAGTATAATAAGAGGAGTGATAGATATGAGTGATAAACATGTTGATATAGATACTGTTAAGTATATTTCAAAGCTTTCAAAGCTTAAGTTTACAGACAATGAAGCTAAAAAACTTGCAGGAGAATTTGAAGCAATACTTGGGCATTTTGAAACAATAGATAAGGTTGATTTATCTGATATAAATGTAAATGAATTTGATGAGGTAAACACAGAATTTAGAAAAGATGTTCCTAAGGTTTTTGAAGATAAAAAGAAGCTTATGCAAAATGTTAAGAGTTTAAGAGATGGTGCGATAGAGGTGCCTAAGATAATAGAGTAGGGAGGCTTTTGATCATGGAAATACTTGATATGACAGTAGAACAGCTTAGAAATGCAATTTTAGATAAACATTTAAAATCAGAAGATATAGTAAAGGCTTATTTTGATAATATAAAAAGAAATGAACCAGAAATAAATGCATACATAACACTATGTGAGGATTATGCACTTAAAGAAGCTAAAGATGTGGATAAAAAGATTGCAAATGGGGATAAGGTTGGAAGACTTGCAGGAATACCTATTGCAATAAAGGATAATATATGCACAGATGGGATAAAAACTACATGTGCATCAAAGATGCTATATGATTTTGTTCCTCCATATGATGCTACGGTAATAAAAAAATTAAAAGCTGAGGACGCAATAATAATAGGAAAAGTAAATATGGATGAGTTCGCCATGGGATCTTCAACTGAAAACTCAGCTTTTAAAATTACTAAAAATCCAAGAGATATAACTAGGGTTCCAGGAGGTTCATCTGGTGGCTCCGCTGCCGTTGTTGCAGCTAAAATGGCTCCTATTTCATTAGGTTCGGACACAGGAGGTTCAATAAGACAGCCAGCAGCTTTTTGCGGAGTTGTAGGACTTAAGCCAACTTATGGATTAGTATCAAGATTTGGATTAATTGCCTTTGCTTCTTCACTTGATCAAATAGGACCTTTGGGAAAAACAGTAAAAGATTGTGCGGAATTATTAGAAGTAATCTCGGGAGAAGATGAATTAGATAACACAAGTTCTAAAAAACATGAAAAAGAAGATTATCTTGAAGGAATAGATGATGGTATTAAAGGTATGAAAATAGGGATGCCAAAGGAATTCTTAAATGATGGTTTAGATCCAGAGATAAGAAAATGTATAGATGATACAATAGAGAAGCTTAAAAGTCTTGGGGCTGAGGTTTGCGAAATGAGCCTTCCAATAACTGAAGAGGGACTTTCGGCTTACTATATTATTTCGTCAGCAGAGGCTAGTTCAAACTTAGCTAGATTTGATGGAATAAGGTACGGATATAGGCCAGATGATTTCGAAGATGTATATGATCTTATGGAAACATCAAGATCAGAAGCCTTTGGGGATGAGGTAAAAAGGAGAATAATGCTTGGAACTTACGCACTTTCATCGGGATATTATGATGCCTATTATAAAAGAGCACTCAAGCTTAAAAAGAAGATAAAAAATGAATTTAAAGAAGCCTTTGAAAACTATGATTTAATTTTAAGCCCAGTTTCACCTGTACTACCATTTAAAATAGGGGAGAAAAAAGCAGACCCTTTACAAATGTATCTGGCAGATATATACACAGTTAACATAAACCTTGCTGGAATACCTGCAATATCGCTACCATGTTCAGTTAGTAAAGAGGGGCTTCCTATAGGTCTTCAACTGTTAGGACCTCATTTTGGAGAGAAGAAAATATTTAGAGCGGCAAGAGCACTTGAAAAGGAGAGATAAAAAATGAGTTATGAAACCGTAATTGGTCTTGAAGTACATGCTGAGTTAAGCACAAAAACTAAAATATTTTGTAACTGTTCAACTAAATTCGGTGCTAAACCAAATGAAAACACATGTCCAATATGTATGGGACTTCCAGGAACTCTTCCTGTTTTAAATGAAGAAGTTGTTCACCTTGCAGTAAAGGCTGGAGAGGCACTTCATTGCAAAATAAATAAGTTAAATAAAATGGATAGAAAAAACTATTTTTATCCTGATCTTCCTAAAGCTTATCAGATATCTCAGTTTGATATTCCAATCTGCAGCGGCGGATATGTTGAAATACCAACTAAAGATGGAGTTAAAAAAGTTAGGCTTAATAGAATTCATATAGAAGAAGATGCTGGTAAGCTTGTTCATTTGGAATATGAGCCTCATTCTCTTATAGATTATAACCGTGTTGGAGTGCCACTTGTAGAGATAGTTTCAGAACCTGATATGCGTTCTCCAGAGGAAGCGGTTGAGTTTATGAAAACTTTAAGAGCTATGCTTCAATATGCAAATATATCGGACTGCCGCATGGATCAAGGTTCTATGAGATGTGATGCTAATATATCTTTAAGAGAAGTTGGAAGTACAGAGTACAATACAAAGGTTGAAATAAAAAATATAAACTCTTTTAGAGAGCTTCAAAAAGCGCTTGAAAAAGAAGAAAAACGTCAAAAGGAGCTTTATGACTTTAATGAAGGTTTTAGAATAAAGCAGGAAACTAGAAGATGGGATTCAGGTAAGGGTAAAACTGTTACTATGAGAACAAAGGAAGATGCTAATGACTACAGATATTTTCCTGAACCAGATATAATTCCGATAGTAGTAAAGGATGAGCTTTTAGAAAAGGTAAAGGAAGAAATGCCGGAGCTTCCTGTAGAGAGAAAGGCTAGATTTGAAGATCAGTATAAGCTTGGAAGTAAGGAAATAGAAATACTTATTGAAGATAAAGCATTAGCAGATTACTTTGAAAAGCTAGTAGAGGCAGGTTGTGAAAGTAAAACGGCTTCAAATTGGATACTTGGAGATATGCTTAGACTTATGAGAGAAACGGAAACAGACTCAAAGGCAATACCTGTACCAGTTGAGCATATGAATCAGCTTATAGAAATGATAAAAACAAAAGAAATAAGTAATACTGCTGCGAAAGAAGTCTTTGAAGAGATGTTTAAAACTTCAAAGGAGCCTAAAGTTGTAGTTAAAGAAAAAGGACTTTCCCAAATTAGTGATGAGAGTGCTCTTCAAAAGATGGTTGAAGATGTTATAAATAACAATGAAAAGTCAGTTTTAGATTACAAGGCAGGTAAAAAACAGGCTATTGGATATCTAGTAGGTCAAGTAATGAAACAAAGCAAAGGAAAAGCAAATCCACCTATGGTAAAGGAACTTCTTGAAAAAGTATTAAGTGAATAATAAGGAAAAGGACTGTGAGTACACAGCCCTTTTTATCTTATATTAATAAATTATCTTCTGCCATCTTTTCTATTATCTTTTCTGTCTCTATTATTTCTATCTTTATTATCAGCACTTATTTCATCAGAAGCTTCAACGTTTAATTTACCTAAATCATTTCTTCTTTTTTCATCATTTCTGTTATTTTTATTGTCTCTTTTTGCCATTTGAAAGGCCTCCTATATGATTTATTTTTGCTACAATATAAGTTTGCCCAAAATTGAAGTAAATATAGTTAACAGATTATTAATACTTTTTTAAGTGATATTGTATACTGCTTACACTAATTGTGATATAATACTTTTATAAAGTTAGAGAAAGAGAGTGATGCAAATGAGCTTTTTAAATAAAGATATATTTAGAAATATTGCGATTTTAGGTATAGTAATTTTAGCAGCACTGTTATTTATAAAATTAATTCCTGTTATAATAATAGGTGGACTAGCTATATGGGGAGTATCAAAAATTTCAAAAATGAAAAAAGTAAAAAAGAAAGATCCAATTGATGATTTTAATAAAGAAGATACAACTTTTAGCTCTGATAAAGATACTATAATTGATGTTGATTATACAGAAGTTAGGCGTTAAATAAATGCAGGGTAAAAGAGTAGAGGACACATAGATAAGGTACTGAAGCATTAATTAGTTTTCGGTGCCTTATTTTTGTTGAGATATAAGCTAAATATTAATTAATGCTTTATAATTTTCAACTTAATTAAGATATATAGACTAATAAGGCATGAAATGATAAAATTAGCTAAAAGATTATTTAATATATTGACAGCCATATGGAGGAATGATTGTGGATAAACCAGAGATTTTAGCTCCGGCAGGAAATCTAGAAAAATTAAAAACGGCCATAAATTTTGGTGCAGATGCTGTATATTTAGGTGGTAATAAACTTAATTTAAGGGCTTATGCAGATAATTTTACAATTGAACAATTAAAAGAGGGAATTAAGTTTGCTCATGATAGAGGAAAAAAGGTATATATAACAGTAAATATATTTCCTCATGATAAAGATTTAGTTGGATTAGAAGAATATCTTAAGGAACTAGATGAGATTGATGCAGATGCAATATTAGCAGCAGATCCAGGAATTATAGCGGTGGCAAAAGAAGTGGTGCCTAATTTAGAAATTCACTTAAGTACACAAGCAAATTGTACAAATTATAAATCTGCTTTATTTTGGCATAAGCTTGGAGTGAAGAGAGTAGTAATGGCTAGAGAATTAAGCCTTAACGATTTTAAGAAGCTAAGAGAAGAACTTCCTAAAAGCTGTGAAATAGAGGCATTTGTACATGGATCAATGTGTATGGCATATTCAGGCAGATGTGCTTTGTCAAATTATATGACAGGTAGAGATGCTAATAGAGGAGAATGTTCACAGCCATGTAGATATAAATACCATTTATTTGAACAAGAAAAAGGAGAACAAAAAGATATTACTGAAAATGGTAAAGGAACTTACATAATGAACTCAAAGGACTTATGCATGATAGAGCATATTCCAGAGCTTATTAGTTCAGGAATTAATTCTCTTAAAATAGAAGGCAGAATGAAAAGTGCCTTTTATGTTGCATCTGTAGTGAAAGCCTATAGGCAAGCTGTGGATTCTTATGTAGAAAATCCAGATAAATATGTTTTTAATCCCAAATGGATGGAGAACTTAAAAAAACCAAGTCATAGACCGTATACAACAGGTTTTTATTTTGGTGAAGAAGTAAAACAACACCATAAGACTTATGCTTATATTCGCGATTATGATATCGTAGGAGTTGTTAAAAAATATGATAAGGAATCGAAAATTGCAACAATAGAACAAAAAAACAAGGTTTATAATGGAAATAAGGTTGAAATATTATCTCCTAAGGGGGATAATATAGTTATGTCAATTAAGGATATGCGAAACAAACAAGGGAAAGTTATAGATAGTGCACCTTCTGCACAAATGATCTTCACTATAAAATGTGATGAGGAATTAAAAAAAGATGACATACTTATGAAAGCCAGGGAGGAATAAAAAATGAAAAGACTAGAAACTATAAGAAAAATGTCAGAGTACGGATTGGTTGCAGTAATTAGAGCGGAATCTAAAGAGCAGGGAGCTAGGGTTATTGATGCTGTTATAAAAGGCGGTATTAAGGCTATTGAGATTACAATGACAGTTCCAGGTGCTCTTGATATTATTAAAGAGTTATCTGAGGTTTATAAGGATCAGGATGTAATAATAGGAGCGGGTACTGTACTTGATCCAGAGACAGCTAGAGCTTGTATACTTGCAGGAGCAAAATTTATCGTAAGTCCAAACTTAAATAGAGAAACAGTTATACTTTGTAACAGATACAGAATACCTACTATGCCGGGAATTATGACCGTTAAAGAAGCTATTGAAGCTTTAGAATTAGGAGTGGAAATAATTAAAGTGTTCCCAGGGAATGTATCCGGACCATCTATAATAAGTTCATTTAAAGGACCTCTTCCACAAGCTAACTTCATGCCAAGTGGCGGAGTAAGTTTAAGCAATGTTAAAGATTGGATTAAGGCTGGTGCAGTAGCAGTAAGTACTGGAGGAGAACTAACAAAGGGAGCTAAAACTGGTGACTACGATGCAGTAACAGAGACAGCTGCTAAATTTGTTGAAGAGCTTAATAAAGCTAGAGCATAGTTATAGTATGTTGTAGAGCTCAAATTTGTTTTTAGTATAATTACAAATTTGAGCTCTTAATTTATATGCACATTGAATGCGGATATTGACAATTAATGTAGTATGATTTATATTTATGCTGGTGAGTAATGCAGATTTTTATAACATTAAGAGAAAGCGGTGACTATGGTGGTTTACTTTGATAACAGTGCAACTACAAAGCCTCTTTTGGAAGTTGCGGATATAATGAAAGAAGTTTTTTATGAGTATTATGGAAATCCGTCCTCTCTTCATTTATTTGGTAAGAGGGCAGAAGATAGATTAATTGAGAGTAGAAAAGTATTAGCAGCTACGCTTGGAGTTTCGCCAAATGAGATTATATTTACTTCAGGCGGGAGTGAAAGCAATAATTTTTTGATAAAGGGTTTTGCAAAGCCAGGAAACCATATAATAACATCAAAAATTGAGCACCCTAGTGTATTAAATACTTGTCAACAGTTAGAAAGGTTCGGAGTTGAGGTTACTTATTTAAATGTGGACAATGAAGGAAAGTTAAATCTAAAAGAGCTTAAGGAAAGTATAAAAAAGAATACTGTTCTTGTAAGTATAATGCATGTAAATAATGAGATAGGTGTAATTCAGGATGTTAAAAAAATATCTTCAATTATTAAGGAAAGAAGTACAAGAGCAAAATTTCATGTTGACGCAGTTCAAAGCTACGGAAAGCTTAAAATAAATCCTAAGGAAATGGGAATAGATTTACTGTCAGTAAGTGCCCATAAAATTTATGGACCAAGGGGAATAGGTTTTGCGTATGTTAGAAAAGGACTTATGCCAGATCCACTTATATGTGGAGGTGGACAAGAGTTTAACTTTAGATCAGGAACTGAAAATTTGCCAGCTATTGCGGCTTTCGCTTATGCAGCCAATGATATATCAAAAAAGATGAAGGACAATTATAAAAAAGTTTCAGATCTAAAAGAGTATTTTGTAGATAAGCTAAATAATATAGATGGTGTAAGGATAAACAGTAAAGTAGGAGAAGACTATCTTCCACATGTGTTAAATGTATCACTTAAGGGTGTTAGAGGAGAAGTTTTCGTACATGCTTTAGAGGAAAAGGAAATATATGCATCAACAGGTTCTGCTTGTTCATCGAAAAAAAATCACAAGAGTCATGTACTTTGTGCTCTTGGTCTTGATGATGGTGAAATTGATGGAGCTATAAGGTTTAGCTTTTCTCCTGAAAATACCTTTGAAGAAGTAGATTATACAGTATATAATATAGAGAAGATACTTAAATTCTTAAGGAGATTAAAATTATGAATAAACTATTAATGGTAAAATACGCTTCTGAAATATTTTTAAAAGGCTTAAATAAAAATAAATTTGAAAAAATACTTAAGCACAATATAGCTACGGCACTTAACGGAGTGAAATTTGACTTTGTATTTGATTCTGGAAGATGGTTTATAAAAGGCGAAGATTTAGAGGAAGTTGTGGATAGAGTAAGAAATGTATTTGGTGTAGCTGAAGTTTGTATTGTTACAGAAATAGAAAATGATTTTGATACTATAAAAAATCAAGCACTTTTAGCAGTTAAAGAGAGTGGTAAAGGCACCTTTAAAGTTGAAACAAATAGAGCGAATAAGGGATTTCCATTAAATTCGATGGATATAAATCGCGAGGTTGGTGCATATATACTTAAAAATAACGATGAAGTTAAAGTTGACATACATAATCCAGAATGTCTTGTGAATATTGAGATAAGAAAGAAAACCTACATATATTCAAAGAGAATTAAGGGAGTAAATGGAATGCCATACAAAACAAATGGACAAACTCTTTTAATGCTTTCAGGTGGAATCGATTCTCCAGTTGCAGGATATATGATGGCAAGACGTGGAGTTGAGGTTAGCGGAGTGTACTTCCATAGTGCTCCATATACAAGTGAAAGGGCAAAAGATAAGGTTAAGGATTTAGCTAGAATACTTACAAAGTATATAGGAGAAATGACATTATATGTAGTTCCTTTTACAGACATTCAAATGCAGATAATTGAAAAATGTAGAGAAGATGAGCTTACTATAATAATGAGAAGATTTATGATGAGTATAGCTTGTAAAATAGCAGAAGATAAAGGAATGGAATCCGTAGCAACAGGAGAAAGTATAGGACAAGTAGCAAGTCAGACTATGCAAGGATTAGTTGTAAGTAATGATTGTGCGGACAGGCCTGTATTTAGACCTTTAATATCAATGGATAAGATTGATATAATGGATATATCAAGGAAAATTGGAACCTATGAGACATCAATTCTTCCATACGAAGATTGCTGTACTATATTTGTTCCTAAACATCCTAAGACAAAACCAATTTTAGGACAGATAAGAAAAGCTGAAAGTGTTCTTGATAAGGAAAAATTAATAAATGATGCAGTAGAAAAAATGGAAGTAATACAAATAAAGAATGATTAAAATATATTGATAAAAATTCATGGAATTAATGGATGATTTTCTTAAGAGAGAATCATCCTTATTTTAAATGGGAGGGGATTTTTGTGTATAATTTTGATAAAGTAGTTGAAAGAAGAAATACTGATTGTGCAAAATGGGATGAAAGAGAGGATGTTTTACCTCTTTGGGTTGCGGATATGGATTTTGAGGTAGCACCTGAAATTTCAGAAGCAATAAGAAAAAGAGCTGAGCATGGAGTATATGGATATGTAAAAACAAGTGATGAATATTATGCTTCTATAATAAATTGGGTTAAAAAAAGACATAAATTTGATATAAAAAAAGAGTGGATAGTTTTTTCACCAGGTATTGTTCCGGGGGTTAATTTGATGATAAATGCCTTAACGAAGCCAGGTGATAAGGTTATACTGCAAACACCTGTATACTATCCATTTTATAGCGCAATTACAAACAATGGTTGTACTATCTTAAAGAACCCTCTTAAACTTCAAAATGGAAGATATGAGATGGATTTTGAAGACCTAAAAGAAAAGCTTAAGGATGAAAGAGTTAAGGTTATGGTTTTATGCAGTCCACATAATCCTACTGGGAGAGTATGGACAAAGAAGGAACTAAATACTGTAGAAGAACTATGCTCCCAAAATAATGTTATAGTTATATCCGACGAAATTCACTCAGATCTTATATATGAGCCTAACAAACATATTCCCTTTGCAGCAGTAAATGAAGAAGCAAAACATAATTCAATAGTTTGCATTTCTCCAAGTAAAACCTTCAATCTTGCAGGACTTCAGGTATCGAGTCTTATAATTCCAGATAGTAGTTTAAGAGCAAGAGTACTAAAGGTTATGAAAAGAAGTGTACCACTGTGGCCTAATGCTTTTGGAATGGAGGCATCTATAGCAGCTTATAATAAAAGTGAAGTATGGCTAAGTGAACTCATAGATTATTTAAAGGATAACATCCAATTCGTGAAGGAATATATAAATAAAAATATGCCTAAAATAAAATTGATAGAGCCTGAGGGAACATATCTCCTATGGCTTGATTTTAGAGAACTTAACATGTCTGTTTCTGAACTTAAAAGCTTCATGCTTGAAGAGGCGAAGGTGTGGCTTGATGAAGGATATATTTTTGGAGAAGAGGGAAATGGCTTTGAAAGAGTAAATATAGCGTGTAGTAGAAGCACCTTAAAGGAAGCCTTAGATAGAATTAATACTGCACTAAAAAGAAGATAATAATTTAAAAATCAAAAGAAAACACAAAATTTTTGAGCTATCAAAAGTTTCTACATGTTCCTATGTTAATGCGTATAATTAAAGAGTTTATTGGATTAATAGAATTGTAGTTTGTTTTACTAAATAAGTTATAATATTATCGATGAACAATAATATCTAGAAAGGAAAAAGTATAATGAAAATTATCGTTATACAGGGTGATAAACTTGAAGCTTATTCGTGAATTTTATAGTAGAGATACAATAGTTGTAGCAAAAGAGCTTCTAGGAAAGGTGTTAGTACATGAGGTGAACGGAATAAGGACTTCTGGCAAGATTGTTGAGGTAGAAGCGTATAGGGGAATTAATGATAAAGGAGCTCATGCTTATGGAGGAAGAAGGACACCTAGAACAGAAGCATTATATGGTCCAGCAGGGCATGCTTATGTATATTTTATATATGGATTATACTACTGCATGAATGTAGTTGCAATGCAGGAGGGTATTCCAGAAGGAGTTTTGATAAGGGCTATAGAACCAATAGAAGGAATTGAAGTTATGAGTGAAAGAAGATTTAAAAAGCTATTTAACGATCTTACTAAATATCAACTTAAGAATTTAACAAATGGTCCTTCAAAGCTATGTAGTGCGATGGAAATACGTCGTGAACAAAATTTAATGGATCTAAATGGAGATGAACTTTATATTGAAGAGGGAAAAAATGAATCTTTTGAAATAGTAGAAGCTAAAAGAGTGGGAATAGATTATGCAGAGGAAGCTAAGGATTATTTGTGGAGATTTTATATAAAGGGAAACAAATGCGTTTCGGTGCTTAAGAAAGATTAAAATTGATGGGAGTCTCGATTTTAAAACATTAAGGATAGGTAAAATGTTATTCACCACATACAATTGCATATCATATTATAAAATGATAAGCAATAAGTAAATGTGGTGTTTTTTTTGTTATATGCACTTGTACTTGCTGGAGGCAAGGGAACGAGATTGTATCCTCTTTCAAGGAAGGAAAGTCCCAAGCAGTTTCTTAAGTTTATTCACAATAAGAGTTTTTTAAGAAATACTGTAGATAGAATTAAAACTCTAGTTGATAAGGAGAATATATATATTGTGACCAATGAAAGATATATAAACAAAATACAAGAAGAACTTCCTGAAATAAACCGTAGTAATATATTTACGGAACCTGAAAACAAGGAGACTGCCACATGTATAGGTCTTTCGGCGGTTAAACTTTTAAAAAAAGATAGCGATGCGACCATGATAGTTTTACCTTCAGATCATTATATTGAAAATGAGAAGGAGTTTATAGATACCCTAAGGCAGGGGGTTGAGGTTGTAGAAAGAAAAAGATGTCTTGTTACAATGGGCATAACGCCAACTAGACCGGAAACAGGATATGGATATATTCAAATGGGAGATAAGGTCATTAATTATGAATCCATATATAAAGTTGAAAGGTTTCTTGAAAAACCAAATATAGAGGTTGCAAAAGATCTTCTAAGTAAAGGAAATTATCTCTGGAATAGTGGGATGTTTGTCTGGAGAGCAGATACGTATTTAAGAGAGATGAATAAATATTTGCCTAAAATGTATAAAGCAATGATGGAGATATATGAGAATGTTGGAACAAAAACAGAAGAAGAAACAATAAACGAAAAATATAAAATAATAGATGGCATATCTGTAGATTTTGGAATAATGCAAAAAACACGTAAGGCATATGTTGTAAAAGCAAATTTTGAATGGGATGATTTAGGCAATTTCTCGTCTCTGGCAAGGTTTCTTAAAAGCTATGAGGGAGGGAATACTATAAGTGACAATGTATTTTTGGAAGATACAGAAAACTGCTCGATTTTTGGAAGTGAAAATTTAATAATATGTTTTGGAGTAAAAGATTTGATAGTAGTGGATGCAGGAAACGTAGTTTTAATAATGGATAAGAATAGGGATCAAGAATTAAAACATCTTGTAGAGGAATTAAAAAATAAAAAGGAAATAGAAGATTATCTATAAGAATTAGTACAACAGATATAAAGTAGAAAACAAGAGGTATTATCCTATTATTTTCTACTTTTTTTGTTTTATCCATAAAAGACGTGATTAACGCCAAGGATTATAAATTGCAAAAATAATAATTAAGTGTTATTGTTTTTAAGTATGGGGGGAGAGTTATATTTGAATTTTATGTGAGATTTAATAATCACCTGATAGCCCTATACATGATTTAATCATAAATTGGTTTGAGGTGAAGAAAAATGATTGAAGAAGTGATCCCTAATCATATATATCAAATGTCTACAATAAACGCTCTTGTTTCTGGCTTGTATGATGGGTGTGCATCTTTAAAGAAGCTTTTAACAAAAGGTGATTTTGGTATAGGTACATTTAAGGACTTGGATGGAGAGCTAACACTTTTAGATGGAATATTTTATAGAACTAAACCGGACGGAAGTATCTATGTATGCTCTGAAAATGATTCAGTTCCTTTTGCTGTGATTACTAAACTTGAAAATTATAATACAGAAAATATTGAAGCTTGTAATTCATATGAGGCTTTAAAGGAAACATTAGATGGATTTATTGATAGCAAGAATATATTTTATGCTTTTTACATAAAAGGCAGCTTTAATTATGTTAAAACTAGAACTGTTGTGAAGCAAAGCATGCCTTATAAGCCAATGGCTGAGGTTGTAAAGAATCAACCTGTGTTTAATTATGAAAATGTTAAGGGACATATAGTTGGGTTTAGGTGTCCGGATTATGTGGAAGGTCTTAATGTTCCAGGATATCACTTCCATTTTTTGAGTGATGATAAGAAATTTGGTGGACACGTAAGTGATATTTCTGTAAAAAATGCAGAGGTTTTTATTCAAAATTGTTTGTGCTTTAGAATGGAATTGCCACAAAGTGAAAGTTTTTATAGTATGAAGGTTGAAAATAGAAATGATGAAATAAGTAAAGTTGAGAAATAAGAGTATCCCTAGAAGTGGTTTCTAGGGATATTTTCATATACTAAAGGTTTTTATAGTTTTAGTGAATCTTAAAACTTTATCTAATAGAAATCGCTTTCTATAAAGTATTATGTTAAATATTAAAAGTAATCAACGGTTATTTTGTGTTAGAAAAAATCAAATTACTGTCATAGTATTCTTTAACAAAATAGTAACAGTAAAAAAGAGCAGTGTAAACGGTTTGATTTTGAATAATGTAATATTTTTATTGTTTTATGCTTAAAAAACAAAAAAATTTGTATTTTAACAAACAAAAACAGAACATAGATAAAATAAAAATATCACAACAATATTATTGACAAACCTTATTTAAAGATATATTATATAAATGTAAACGAAAACAAGTACATAAAAGAACAAAATAATTCATAAAAAAGCGCACTTATAGAAAACGATAACTAACCCATGAAATGGTGAATCTGTGGAAAATTACAATTAAATTTACTTCGATATGAGGTGATGATGAATGTGTTAAAAGAACAAAGACATGAAATGATTCTAGATAATTTAAATAGATTTGGAATAATTCGAGTGGTTGATTTAACTAGAGAGTTTAAAGCAACACAGATGACAATAAGAAGAGATCTCAAGTATTTAGAAGAACAGGGCAAGTTAATTAGAATATATGGCGGAGCAAGAACAAAAGGAGAAATAAAATTTGAGGAGCTTTCACCAAGTGAAAAAAGAAATATAAATGCCGAAGGTAAAATGGAGGCTGCAAGGCTAGCAGCAGGTCTTATAAAGGAAAATGACATTGTATATATTGGACCAGGTACAACAAATGAATATATATATGATTACATTGAAGTTTCTCCCGTAAAAATAATAACAAACTGTATAAATGTATTTGAAAAATTTAAGCATGATGATAGATTTGAGCTAATACTTATTGGAGGTAGATTGAGAAATAAAACGGGAACTTTTATTGGAAGCTTTACAGATGAGATTTTAAAAGAAATTAGAGTTAGATCAGCCTTTATAGGTGCTAATGGTGTTTCTAATAATAGCATAATGACATCAAACGAAGAAGAAGGTCAATGTCAAAGGATAATAATGGACAATGCATTAGAAAGGTATTTAGTATGCGATTCAAGCAAAATAGAAAGACAAGACTTTTACACTCTATATAAGCTTGAAGACATAACTGCTTTAGTTACAGATTCAAAGTTAGACAAGACCTTAAAGAATAAGTATTCCAAATACTGTGGAGTAATAAATAATATATAAGACGAATTAAAATAGTCATAAGTAAAATAAAAATTATTTAAAATGGAGGCATATTATTATGAATAAGGAAGAATTAGAATTAACTACAATGGAGATAGTGGCTTATGCAGGAGATGCAAGATCAAAATATTTGGAAGCTTTAAATGCAGCTAATGGCGGAGATTATGATAAGGCACAGCAATTAGTTTTAGAGGGAAATGATCTTATAACTGAAGCACATAACGTTCAAACTAAAATGATTCAAATGGAAGCTCAAGGTAAGAAGATAGAGGTAGGATTCTTAGTTGTCCATGCGCAGGATCATTTAATGACAGTAATGCTTTTAAGAGACCTTGTAAAGAATTTAATAAATTTATACAAGAAGGTAAATTAGATAAGGCTATAAATTATCAGATGGATATTTTTGTTTGTTTTATAATTTATAATAAAAATATAGGAGGAAATTCTGATGAGAAAACTAATCGCACTAATTGAAAAAATGAAACCTTTCTTTGAAAAAGTATCTAATAACCCATATCTTAGGGCAATCAGAGATGGATTTCTAAGTTGTATGCCTGTTATTTTATTTTCAAGTATCTTCTTACTTATAGCATGTGTTCCAAATGCTTGGGGTTTTTATTGGCCAAACAATGTTAATGATATACTTATGAAGGCTTACAACTACTCTATGGGAATATTAGCATTATTAATGGTAGCAACTATTGCCAAGAGCTTAACAGATAGTATTAATGGTAAATTGCCTAAACTAAGACAAATAAATAATGTGTCAGTAATGATTGTATCTATCATATGCTTTATTTTAATAGGAGTACAACCTATAAAAGGCGGATTCTCAAGCGATTTTATGGGCACTAAAGGATTATTATCAGCGTTTGTAGTTGCGTTTATAGTTCCAAATATATATAAGTTATTTGTAAAAAATAATGTAACAATTAAGTTACCTGAGGAAGTACCTCACAATGTAGCACAAACTTTTGAAGATTTGATACCTTTAGCGGCGTCTGTATTATTCTTCTGGTTATTTGATTTAGTATTTAGACAAGTTACAGGAGAGGTTTTCAGTTCTTGGATATTAGATGTCTTAAAGCCGTTATTTACAGCAGCAGATGGGTATGTAGGCTTGGCGGTAATATATGGAGCGATGGCAATGTTCTGGTTTGTCGGAATTCATGGACCTTCTATAGTAGAACCAGCAGTAACAGCTATATATATTGCAAATGTTGAAGCTAACTTAAAATTACATCAAGCTGGACATCATGCAACATATGTACTAACTCACGGAACTTCTTATTTTATAGCAACAATTGGAGGTACCGGAGCTACTTTAATGTTAACAGTTATGTTTGCGTTCATAGCTAAATCAAAGCAGTTAAAGGCAGTTGGAAGAACCTCAATAATTCCAGTGTGCTTCGCTGTAAATGAACCAATTTTGTTTGGAGCACCAATTGTGCTGAATCCAATATTCTTCGTACCATTTATATTGACACCAATATTAAATGTATGGATATTTAAATTTTTTATAGATAACTTAGGAATGAACGGCTTTATTTATATAATTCCTTGGACAACTCCTGCACCAATAGGATTGATATTAGGAACAGGATTTGCAAAATTAGCCTTTATATTAGCACCTCTATTATTAGTAGTGGATTTTGTAATGTACTATCCATTCTTCAAGGTTTATGATAGAGAATTAGTTTTGGAAGAAGCAGAAAGGGCTAAGCATGAATTTGATGGAGAATTAGAAGAAAAAGCAACTTTAAAAGTAGAACAAAAACCAACACCAAAGGTTAAAATAGAAAGTAAAACGGATAAAAAACAGCTTGTATTAGTACTTTGTGCTAGTGGAGCTACAAGTAGTATGCTTGCAAATGCAATAACTAAGGGAGCAAAACAAGAAGGCGTTAACGTAGAATCAATAGCTATGGCTTATGGACAGCATAAGGATGTAATAGCGGATTATGATCTTATTATATTGGCACCTCAGATGGCATCTATGTATGAGGAATTAAAGGCAGATTGCGCATCTAAAGGAACTAAATCAGCAACAACAACAGGTAAGGAATATGTAAAATTAACTAGAGACCCTGTTGGAGCTTTAAAATTTGCGTTGGATATAATAAATGAATAATTTATAGTGCAATAAAATTTCAACATTATATAAATTAGAAAGAAGGGAAAGCAAGTAATGAATAACTTTGGAGAGGATTTTATATTTGGAGGAGCAACAGCAGCTTATCAAGCAGAAGGAGCTACAAAGGAAGATGGAAAAGGACCTTGTATTTGGGATGAATATCTAAAAAAAGAAGGCAGATTTACTGGAGATACAGCAAGCGATTTCTATCACAAGTATAAGGAGGACCTTAAGTTTTCAAGAAAGTTTGGAGTAAATGGAATAAGAATATCAATTGCTTGGTCTCGTGTTATTCCAGATGGAAAAGGTGAGGTTAATCCTAAAGGACTTAAATTCTATAGTGATTTAATTGACGAATGTATAAAAAATAATGTTGAACCTTTTGTAACACTTCATCATTTTGATACACCTTTAACCTTGTTCAAAGATGGCGATTGGTTAAATAGGAATAACATAGATTATTTTGTTAGGTTCGCAAAGGTTTGTTTTGAAGCTTTAGGAGATAGGGTAAAGAAGTGGATAACTTTCAATGAAGCTTGGGCAGTTGCTCAAAATGGTTATATAATAGGAAACTTCCCTCCAAGTATAAAGTATGACATACCAAAGGCAGCACAATCTATGCATAACATGATGGTAGCACATGCTAAGGTAGTTGAATTATATAAGAGTATGAATTTGGATGGAGAAATAGGAATAGTTCATACACTTGAGGGTAAATACCCAATAACTGATTCTAAAGAAGATAAAGAAGCAGCTTATTTAGATTATATGATTTCAAACAAATTTATGCTTGATGCATGCTTTAAAGGAGAATATCCTAAAGAAACTGAAAAGACTATTAATGAAATAATGTCTAAGAATGGTGGGGAGCTTAAGATATATGATGGGGATTTAGAAGTACTTAAAAAGGCTTCTTCAAAGATTGATTTCTTAGGAATGAATTATTATTCAAGTCATTTTTTAAAGGCGTATGAAGGAGAGAGCAGAATACACCATAATGGAACAGGAGAAAAGGGAACAAGTATTTTTGCACTTAAAGGAATAGGTGAACGTGTTAATAATCCAGAGGTTCCGACAACAGATTGGGATTGGCCTATTTACCCAAAGGGACTTCATGATATGCTAGTTAGAATAAAAAATGAGTACCCAAATTACAAGAAAATATATGTAACGGAAAATGGAATGGGCTACAAGGATGATTTCAAAGATGGAAAAATAGACGATACACCGCGTATAGACTATATTAATAAGCATTTAGAGGCTATACTTAAAGCGAAAAATGAAGGTGTAGTTGTAAAAGGATATTTTGTATGGTCACTTATGGATGTGCTTTCCTGGAGTAATGGATACAATAAGCGTTATGGATTATTCTATGTGGATTTTAAAACTCAAAATAGATATGCTAAAAAGAGTGCTTATTGGTTTAAGAGGATATCTTACGAGAAGAAACTAATAGATTTTAGCGATATAGAATACTAGAAAAAATCTTAGAAATAGGATATGTATACATAAGATTAATAACACGATGTTCAAGGATGTTTTAAAGTATTTTGTAAAAAACAACAACTAATGCAGTGTTAGCATATAACATGTTAACACTGCAACATTTTTTTATTGGAAAATATGTTTTAGAGGCAAAGTATTGCTGAGTTATAAGGCTTTGACTTTAGGAAAAATTTATAAAACTGAAAGCTATATAGAGCTCACAGTATCCCGTTCAACTATGTAATTATTTAGTATTATTCTTTTACTATACTTATTATTGCAATCAATTTTTTCTATTAATAAGGTTGCTGCATTTGTTCCAAGAAGAAACATATTTTGATCTACAGTTGTAAGCTTGGGTTCAACAAATTTGCTTAAGGCTATGTTATCATAACCTATTATTGAAAAATCTTTAGGTACAGCTAGGTTTAGTTTTTTACAAGCATTTAATATTCCAACACCCATAAGATCATTACATGCAAAGGCTGCTGTTGCCTTACTTTTATTTAAAATTTCAAGAAAAGCATAGGAGGTGTTATCAACAGTTTCGCTGCTGTTTCCGTTTCCTATGTTGATAATATTTTGTGGATTAAAAAGATTTAGCTCCTTCATAGTACTAACATAAACCTCTTCCTTAATATCATAAGAGTAGCTATCTTTACCTCTTACAAAAAGTATTTCTTTATGATTGTTCTTAAGCAGGTATTTAAGAGCGTTATGTGCACCCATGGATTCATCATTTGAAACAGAAGAGATATTTGAGTCTACATATTTACTATTTATAAAAACAAAAGGAATGCTGTTTGATAGATCATCGTAAAAGCCGTTCTTTATATTACTAGTATTAGGACTTATTACGACTATACCAGATACATTTCTTGATATTAAATTGGTTATACATTTTTTTTCTTCTTCTACATCATTATTGGTGCAAGTTAATAGTAAGGATAAAGATTTATCCCTTAAATAGCTTTCTATTCCATTAATGACCTCTGTAAAAAACATGTTGCTTATGCTTGGAGAAACTATACCTATAGTAGCAGATTTTTTTTGGGTTAATTCACGTGCCTGCATATTTGGTATATAGTTTAATTCCTTTATTGCTTTGAGTACTTTTTCGCGTGTTTCAGCCTTTACTGGGTAGTTGTCGTTCATTACCCTAGAAACAGTTGCAACAGACACGTTGGCCCTTTTAGCTACTTCAAGTATAGTTGTTTTCATAATTTCATCACCTTATAATATATTAATAAATTTATCAAAAGCGGAAAGTCCACTTGAGTTTCTTTTAAATACACCTGCATGCTTTAATACTTCCAAGAATTTAATGCCAACTTCTTTTTTTAATATACAATCAATATTTTCTTCTGATATATTCTTGTAGTTATCCAAGATATATTTGTACCAAGTATTGTGTTTTGAAATTGTACTATCATTTGAAATATCTTTTTTCTTTTCAATTAGATTCTCTTTTATTAAAGCAAGCTCTGATTTTAATCTAGCAGGAAGAACAGCTAATCCCATTACTTCAATAAGACCTATGTTTTCTTTTTTTATATGATGAACTTCATTATGAGGATGAAATATTCCAAGTGGATAATTTTCATCCGTTCTATTATTTCTAAGGACTAGGTCTAATTCATATTCTTCATTTCTTTTTCTAGCAATAGGAGTTATTGTGTTATGCGGTTCGCTGCCTGTATGGCTTAATATACTTTGTGTTTTGTCTGAATAGTTTCTCCAAGAAGTCAATATATGCTCGGCTAGGTTTATAAGCTTAGTTTTATTCTTAGATGAAATTCTTATTACAGACATAGGCCATTTAACTCTTCCTACACTTATATCTTCATATCCTTTTATAGAATACTCTTTTTCTACAGGGGCTTTTTCCATTGCAAAGGTATATCTTCCACCTTGATAGTGATCATGTGATAATATAGAGCCGCCTACAATTGGAAGATCTGCATTAGAACCAGCAAAATAATGTGGTAAAATATCTATAAAAGACAGTAAATTTTCAAAGGTAATTCTGCTGATTTTCATTGGAATATGTTCATTATTCAATATTATACAATGTTCATTGTAGTAAGTATAGGGAGAGTACTGCAAAAACCATTTACTTTTGTTTAGTTCAAGAGGAATTATTCTTAAGGTTTGTCTTGCAGGGTGATTAATATTGCCGTAAAATCCCTCGTTTTCTTTACACAAAAGACACTTAGGATAAGAGGTTGATTTAGATAATTTTGCTTTTGCAATATCTCTTGGATCTTTCTCTGGTTTAGATAAGTTTATGGTTATATCCAAATCACCATATTCAGTAGGCGTCTTCCAGGTTATATTTTTATCTATTCTATCTTTTCGTATATAGTTTGAAGCTATGCTTAATTTATAATAATATGAGGTGGCTTCCTTTGGTGAATTATTAAGAAGTCTATTAAAATTGTTTATAACTTCAGAAGGTCTTGGCATAACACAATTCATAATCTTTGTGTCAAATAAATCTCTTTCAGCTACTGTGTCGTTTATTAAATTTTCTTTTACTGCGTAAGCTAATAGTTGATTCAAAATAGCTGTGGCAGTGCTTGGTACATCACTAATCTCTTCGAAGTAGAAATTGTCCAAATTAAATAAACCAGCAAGCATATTAGAAGAATATATTTTATCATCCTCTTGTATAAGACCTTTTTTTAGAGAAAAAGCTAAAAGTTTATTTATCTCATGATTAATCATTTCATAGCCTCCTAAGCATCAAAACCATTTGGATGAGTTTCGTGCCATTTCCAGGCATCTTTTATTATATCTTTAACATTTGTGAATTTAGGTGACCAGCCTAAAACTTCTTTTGCTTTTTGACTTGAAGCAACTAATTGTGCTGGATCGCCAGAACGTCTTTCTCCAAGAACCACTTTGATATTTTGTTTAGTAACCTCCCTGGCAGCATCAATCATTTCTTTTACGCTAAAGCCTACTCCGTTACCTAAGTTAAATATACTGCTTTTTCCGCCGTTTTCCAAATATTCTACAGCTTTAATATGAGCAGCAGCTAAATCTATAACGTGTATATAATCTCTGATACATGTACCGTCTGGTGTTGGATAATCTGTTCCAAACACAGTTATAAATGGACGTTTTTTAAGAGGAACTTGAAGTATAAGTGGTATTAAATGTGTTTCTGGATTGTGATCTTCACCTATACTACCATCATCTAGAGCACCAGCAACATTGAAATATCTGAGTGCTACATAGTTAATACCGTAAGCTTTGCTTGACCATTTCATCATTTTTTCCATAGTTAGTTTTGTTTCACCATAAGTGTTTGTTGGATTTGTATCATCTGATTCTAATATAGGAATTTTTTTGGGTTCTCCATAGACAGCAGCGGTAGAGGAGAATACTATATTTTTAATATTATGTTTAACCATGCTTTCAAGTAAAATTTGCATACCATATACATTGTTGTTGAAGTAGAGAAGAGGCTTTTCCATACTTTCTCCAACTAGAGAATTAGCTGCAAAGTGAATTATTGACTGAATTTTGTTTTCTGAAAAAACTTTATCTAAAAATTCACTGTCCCTAATATCTCCTTTATAGAATTTGGCCTTTTTATTTACAGCCTGTAAATGTCCACTTTGGAGATTATCAACGATAACAACTTCTTTACCACTTTCGATTAATTCATGTACAGTATGAGATCCGATATAACCTGCACCACCACAAACTAAAATTGACATAAAAAACGCATCCTTTCAAACTAGTTTATTTTTTTAGCACCATCAGCTATGTTTACAATATAGAAACTTGGTTCATAGCCGATCTTTTCTGTATATTTTGCTTTAATACTTTCTATGAATTCGTCTACATAGTCTTCTTTAACTATGCTTACAGTGCAACCTCCGAAGCCTGCACCTGTCATTCTTGAGCCGATAACTCCCTTTGACTCTAAGGCTAAAGAAACTAAAGTATCTAGTTCAATTCCTGTAACCTCATAATCATCTCTTAAGGAAATATGTGATTCATTCATAAGTTTTCCGAAGGTTTTTAAATCGTTGTTATTAAGTGAAACAACAGCCTTTAAGGTTCTTTGATTTTCATAAACAGCATGTCTGGCTCTTCTTAGTTTTACAGGGTCCGAAATGATGTCTTTTAATTCTTCAAATTCAGCCTCTGTAAGTTCGCCTAAGGAATTTATATTTTTAACCTTTTGAAGTTCTTTTAGAGCAGCTTCGCATTCACTGCGCCTTTCATTATATTTTGAATCTGCAAGGCCTCTTTTTTTATTTGTATTTGCTATGACTATTTTATAGCCTGTCATATTTAATTTACTATAAGAATATTCTAGAGTACTGCAATCAAGGAGTATGGCACAATCCTTTTTACCCATTCCGATGGAGAATTGATCCATTATACCGCAGTTTACACCTATGAAGGAATTTTCTGCTTCCTGGCACATTTTAACTATTTCTACCATATTAATATTTAATTTAAATAAATCATTTAGTATGATACCAGTTAAAACTTCTATAGAAGCAGAAGAAGATAAACCTGATCCATTTGGTATGCTTCCATAAAAAAGAATCTCAAAACCATTTTCTATATTGTGACCATGTTTATTAAAAGTATCTATAACTCCCTTAACATAGTTTGCCCAGTCATCTTTTTTGCATTTTTTTAAATCATCTAAGCTAAATTCAATTACACCTAAATTATCAAAATTTAAGGAATAAGCTAATACTTTATTATCATTTCGTCTAGCAACTAATCCGTAAGTACCGATGGTTAAGGCACAAGGAAATACATGTCCACCGTTGTAATCAGTATGTTCTCCTATTAAATTAACTCTTCCTGGAGAAAAGAAAACATTTTCATAATGCCTTTTAAAAATATTCTTGAATTTTTCATCTAACATATTTATGATATCCATTTTAACTCCCCCTTTATAATAATATAGTAATCGATTACTATAAAAAAGTAAAGATAAAATTCAGTAAAAATAAAGTAACTTCAATGTGTTTTATGAGCGATTTGTGTTCGTTGTGAACATTTATTACTAAAAAAATAATATTTTTTAGTAATCGCTTACGTGGCACTTACTTTGAAATTTCAGGAGAATGTAAGGAAGAAAGGAGGGATTAGTATAGTGTAAAGCTTGTTTTTATTAGATTTTACAAAGTGAATATACAAAGATATTTGTAGAATATTAGCAGAAACAAATATGACAGAAACAATCACAAACTAAATAAAAGTATCACAAAATATGAATTGACAAATGGAAAAATAAGGTATACTATATAAATGTAAACGAAATCATAACATAACAGAACAAAAGCAAACAGTAATAACTCATGAATATAAAGTATAATATTATAGAGGGGTAAGATTATATGATTAAAGAAATAAGTAATTTGTTTAAAGAAGATTTGATTTTTATAGAAGACGCGAAAGATAGTAATGAAATCTTTAAAAAAATAGGGCAAAGGCTTATACAGAAAGGTTTAGTAAAGGATAATTTTATAGATGGGATTATAGAAAGAGAAAAAAAGTATCCTACAGGTATGGATTTAAGCGTGATAGAAGGACAAGAATATAATGTGGCTATACCTCATACAGAAAGAGAATACTGCTTAAGTAAGCGTATTGTTTTTGTGAAACTTAAAAAAGAAGTGGAGTTCAAAAATATGATAGCTCCAGAGGATACTTTGAAGGTTAGGTATTTATTCATGATTATAAATAATGAAAACGATGCTCAAACAAATATATTAGCAAACATAATGGATTTTATAACTAATAAAGAAAATATGGACAAATTAAATAAAACAGATAATGAAGAAGAAATTTTTGAGTTCATTACTGATAAACAGACAATAAAAAATATATAAAAATTGTCTTAAAATATAAAACAAAACTTTAGGGGGTAATTATTATGATAAAAATTTTAGCTGCTTGCGGTGCAGGAGTAAATTCAAGTCACCAAATTAAGGACGCAATAGAACAGGAAATGAAAGCTAGAGGATATCAGGTTGTAGCAGATGCAATGATGGTTAAGGATATAACAGAGGAACTTATTTCAAAATATGATGTTTTTACACCAATCTCCAAGGTTGATGTTGGATTTGAAATAAAGATTCCAGTCGTTGAAGCAGGAGCTATACTATATAGGATACCAGCAATGGCTCAGCCTGTATTTGATGAACTCGAAAGTGTTTTGAAAAAATTAGGTAAAAAATAATCAAAAGATTTTAAACATTTTCCTTTTCTGTGGACAATATTGTGTGTAGAAAAAATATAAAAAGGGTGTGCAGCATTGGAAAATGTTTAGCTAAAAACGTGAAATATATTAAGAAAACCAGTTTAGTTATTAAATTATACATCTTTTCTGATTTTAGAATATGAATAATTAAAGTTGCGATTTGGGTTTCTTACAGATAAAAATTGTGGAGGGGAAATTTTTATGAATGGAATTGTTGAATTTGCCAATGCTGTTTTTAAACCACTAATAAATTTGGGTGCAGCACCAATGATGTTTATTGTTTTATCGGTTTTAGCAATCTTGATGCGTGTAAAAGTAAGTAAGGCAATTGAAGGTGGTCTTAAGCTTGCTATTGCTTTAACTGCAATTGGACAAATAATTTCATTACTTACAACTAATTTTTCAGGTGCTCTTCAGGCATTTGTTAAATCAACAGGTATAAACTTATCTATAACTGATCTTGGTTGGGCGCCAGTTGCTACTATAACTTGGGGATCAATGTATACGTTATTTTTCTTGTTTATTCTTGTAATTGTAAATGTTATAATGTTAGCTTTGAATAAAACCAATACCTTGGATGTTGATATATTTGATGTATGGCATCCAGCATTTTGCGGAATATTAATAATGTTTTACTCTAAAAATCTGCTTGTTGCAACTATATTTGTTGTATTTCTCGGAATTTTAAAAATTATCAATTCTGATTTAATGAAACCTACATTTAATGATCTTTTAAACATGCCTGACACTAATCCAACAACAACTACACATTTAAATTATATGATGAATCCTATAGTTATGGTTTTTGATAAGTTAATTGATAAGTTTCTGCCCTTTTTAGATAAGTATGATTTTGATGCTGCTCAACTTAATAACAAAATAGGTTTTTGGGGAAGCAAGTTTGCAATAGGTGCTTATCTAGGAGTTTTTGTTGGAGTTTTAGGACATCAAAGTATTATAAAAATATTCACTTTGGCATTTATAGGTGCAACATGTCTAGAGCTATTTTCTGCAATAGGTTCTTGGTTTATAGCTGCTGTTGAACCATTATCACAAGGTATAACTAACTTTTTAAGTAAAAGATTAAAGGGAAGAACCTTTAATATAGGTATTGACTGGCCGTTTATTGCAGGTAGAGCGGAGATGTGGGCTGTGGCTAATATATTGGCGCCAATACTTTTGATATTTTCGTTAATTTTACCAGGAAATAAACTTTTACCATTAGGTGGAATTATAGCAATGGGTATAACACCAGCGCTTTTGGTGGTTACTCGCGGTAAGATGATAAGGATGATAATAATTGGAATACTTGAAATACCAATATTTTTGTGGGCAGGTACAGTAATTGCACCTTGTGTAACAAACTTAGCAAAGCAAGTGGGAGCATTTCCAAAAGGATTATCAACATCAACCTTAATATCACATTCAACCTGTGAGGGTCCTATTGAAAAGTTCCTTTCTGTACTTATAGGTAAGTTTTTTCAAGGAGGAAATATCACTACAGGACTATATGTAATATTAGCACTAGCAGCGTATTTAGCATTATTTGTTTGGTATGCAAAACAAATGAAAAAACGTAATACAGAATATGCAAAAGTAAAAACTGAGGATTAAGGATAGATAAAAGGAAGATCCACCATTTGGTGGATTTTATTTAAAACAAAGTAGAACAATAAAGTTCAACAAAATAATAAAAATAATCATAAACAGTATTGAAAATGATACTATTAAGTGATAATATATAATCGTAGACAGGAATTGTATATAGTCTTATTTAGTTAGATGCGGGGGAGTACGTATGCTAAAGGAAGAAAGATTCCAAAGGATATTAGAAATGCTTGAAACTAATAACATTATAAAAATAACGGACATAAATGAAAAGTTAGGAGTTACAGAGATAACTGTACGAAGAGATTTAAAAGTTCTTGAAAACAAAGGTCTTATAGAAAGAATCTATGGTGGAGCCAAAAAAGTAAATGCAAACAATAAAGTAGAGTTTAAAGAACTTTCCAACAATGAAAAAAGAAAAATCAACATAGAACAAAAAAGGCATATAGCTAAACTTGCAAGCGAGATGATTGAAGAAAATGACATTATATATATAGGTCCTGGAACTACAAGTGAGCTTATATATGATTATTTAAATGTTTCATATGTAAAAGTTATAACTAATTCAATGTCAGTTTTTCTTAAGTTTAAGGATGACAAAAGATATGAAATCATACTTGTAGGAGGACACTATCGATCTCACACAGATGTGTTTGTAGGAAGTTTTACTAATGAAAACTTAAGAAGCATGAGAGTTAAGACGGCTTTTGTTGGGACTAATGGTATCTATAATGACAACATAACTACTTCAAATGAAGAAGAGGGGATGTGTCAGAAAATAATAATGGACAATGCAGCAAAAAAATATGTTCTATGTGATAGCAGTAAAGTTGGAAAAGAGGATTTCTTTAGTTTTTATAGTTTAGAAGATGTTACAGGCATTATTACAGACAAGAATATAGATGAAGGGTTGAAAAAGCAATATCAAAACAGAGCTAAGATAATATGCTCATAAAAAAATAATCCCATATTAAAAAATATGAGATAGATAATAATGTGAGAAGAGAAAATCAATAAGTTTACTTTCCTCTTCTGTGGATTAATATTGTGTGTAGTAACATTAGTATACCACAGTGGAGAATAATATAAAAGTTTTAACATAAAAAAAGTAAAAAATTTAATTTATGTAGGGAGGAAATTTTTTATGAAAATAGCTATAGGAGCAGATACAGATGGATTTGAACTTAAAGAACACTTAAAAAATTATTTGAAAAGTAAGGGTATAGAAGTAATAGATAAAACGCCAGAAAAGGGGATTAATCTTGTTAAGTCAGCAAGTTTAGTTGCACAAGCTGTTATGAATAAAGAAGCAGATAGGGCAGTAGCAATAGATGAGTATGGTGCAGGTTCTTTTATGGTAGGTGCTAAGCATAAGGGAATAATATGTGCAGAGGTTTCAGATGAACATTCAGCTAAAATGACAAGTCAGCATAATTCAGCTAATATGCTTGCTATTGGGGCAGGAATTGTTGGAAAGAGACTTGCAGAAGGAATGCTTGATGCATATATAGCTGAGAAATATGCTGGTGGAAGACATCAAATAAGAGTAGACATGTTAAATAAAATGTTATAAATAACGGGAGGTAGTAAAGATGGTAATTTCAATTGGTTGTGATCATATAGTTCCTGATATAAAAATGAAGATTTCGGAGTATTTAAAATCAAAAGGACATACAGTTATAGATAATGGAACCTACGATTTTGTAAGAACGCATTACCCTATATTCGGTAAAGCAGCAGCAGAAAAGGTTGCATCAGGTGAGGCTGATTTAGGAGTTATTTTGTGTGGAACTGGAGTTGGAATATCAAATTCTGCAAATAAGGTAAAGGGTATAAGAGCGGCATTAGTAAGAGATGTAGGAACTGCAAGATATGCAAAGGAATATTTAAATGCAAATGTTATAGCAGTTGGTGGAAGAATAACAGGTATAGGTCTTATTGAAAATATAATAGATGTATTCTTGGAAGCAAAGTACAAGCCTACTAAGGAAAATCAAGAGATAATAAAAGGAATAGATGAGCTTATAGAAAATGATAAAGGTCAATTTGGAAACGAACATTTCTTTGATGAATTTATCGAAAAATGGGACAACGGTGGTTATCCAAAGGAATAATAAGCATTATAGGCCTAAGGTAATTTATAACTATCCTTAAGCCATGTAAAGAATGAAGGGAAGGTGTTAAGGTTATGTTAGTTACAACAAAAGGATTATTGGTTAAAGCTCAAAAGGAACATTATGCAGTACCAGCATTTAATATACACAATCTTGAAACATTTAGGGTAGTGGTTGAAACAGCTAGTGCATTAAATTCGCCTGTAATAATTGCAGGAACTCCTGGAACTATAGAATATAGTGGAGAGGATTATTTAATAGCCATTGCTAAGGAGGCGGCAGCAAAGCATAATAATATACCAATAGCAATGCATTTAGATCACTTTGAAGATGTGGAAAGACTTAAACATTGCATAGATGTAGGATTTACTTCAGCTATGATAGATGCTTCAAGAATGTCATTTGATGACAACATTAAAGTTACAAGAGAAGTTGTTGAGTATGCACATTTAAGTGGTACAGTTGTAGAGGCAGAGCTTGGAATGCTTGGAGGAAGAGAAGAAAATGTAGTTGTAGATGAAAAGGATGCAATGTACACTAACCCTGATGCTGCAAAAGAATTTGTAGAGAGGACAGGAATTGATTCTCTTGCGGTTGCTATAGGAACTGCACATGGACTTTATAAGGGTGAGCCAAAGCTTGATTTTGAAAGGCTTAAGGAAATAAGAGAAAAAGTAGATGTTCCTTTAGTACTTCATGGAGCTTCAGATGTACCAGAAAATTTAGTGAAGAGAGCGATTGAACTTGGAATATGTAAGGTAAATATTGCAACTGATCTCAAAATACCTTTCTCTGATGCGGTAAAAGAATATTTTAAAGAACATCCAGATGCAAATGATCCAAGAAACTATATGACTCCTGGAAAAGAAGCAATGAAGGAAATTGTTATTAAAAAAATTAAGATGTGCGGCAGTGAGGGAAGAGCTTGATTACAATTGTAAATTTAAATGCATCTGTTGATAAGAGGTATGAAATAGGAGATATAGTTAAAGGAAAAGTTATGAGGGCAAGAGCTGTAGAGAACACAGCAGGCGGAAAAGGCTTACATGTTGCGAATGTAGCACATATATTGGGTGAGGATATTGTTGCTACAGGTTATATTGGAGGAAAAACAGGTGAGTTTATTGAAGCAAAGCTCAAGAAAATAGGTATAAAAAGTGATTTTGTCAAAGTAAAAGCATCGACTCGTGAATGCCTTGCGTTTATAACAGATGATTTAGTTCAAACTGAAATTTTAGAACCAGGTCCTGAAATTTCAGAAGAAGAACAAGATCAATTTATGAAGGTTTATGAAAAGCTTTTGGTAAAATGTAATATAATAGTTGCGTCTGGAAGTGCACCTAGAAACGTTCCAAAGAATGTTTATGCAAAGCTTATTGAAAAAGCAAATAAAAACGATAAAAAATTTCTTTTAGATACTAGTGGTGATTTACTAAAGGAAGGTATAGAGGCAAAGCCTTTCTTAATAAAGCCTAACAAGGACGAGCTTGAAATGCTTACAGGAAGTTCTATAATAGGTGAAAATGATATAATAGAGCATGTAAAGGTGCTTAATAAAAGAGGAATAAAATGCGTTATAATATCTTTAGGAGCTAGTGGTTCTTTAGTAGGTTTTGACGGGGAGTTATTTAAAGTAACCATTCCAAAGGTAAAGGCGATAAATCCTGTGGGATCAGGAGATTCACTTGTTGGCGGTTTTGCAGTTGGCTTTGAGAGAAATTATAATATAGAAAAAATTATAGCGCTGGGGACAGCTTGTGGAACAGCTAATGCTATGATAAAAGAGACAGGTTGGGTTGAGACAAAAACTGTTAAGGATATAATGAAAAAAGTAAAGCTTGAGAGAATATAAAGATAACTTATGTAACCTTTATTATAGATTTAAGTATAATAAAGGTTACATTTTTTTATCATTTTGTATAAAAAAATTGTGGTTATTACTAAAAAAGTGATAATATATAATCATACATCTTATTCTATTCCTGGAGGATTAAATATGTTAAAAGAAGAAAGATTACAAAAGATAGTAGATATGTTAGACGAGAATAATATAATAAAAATAACAGATATAAATGAGAAGCTTGGAGTAACTGAGATAACTATAAGAAGAGACTTAAAGATACTTGAAGAAAGAGGATTCCTTAAGAGAATATACGGTGGAGCAAAAAAAGTAACTCAGAAAGCAAAAGATGATTTTAAAGAACTTTCAAGTAATGAAAAAAGAAAAATAAATATAGAACAAAAAAAAGATGTAGCCAAAATTGCAGCTAGTATGGTAGAAGAGAATGATATTATATACATAGGACCGGGAACTACAAACGAACTCATATATGATTATATAAATGTTTCATATGCTAAGGTAATAACAAATTCAATGCCTGTATTTTTAAGGTTCAAGGATGATAGTAGGTATGAAGTCATATTAGTTGGCGGCAGATATAGAAAGCGTACAGATGTATTTGTGGGAAGTTTTACTAATGAAATTTTAAAGAGCATGAGGGTTAAAATCGCTTTTGTAGGAACTAATGGAATTTGCGATAATAATGTAACAACCTCAAATGAAGAGGAAGGTGCATGTCAAAAAATCATATTAGATAACGCAGTGGAAAAGTATATACTTTGCGACAGTTCCAAAATTGGAAAAGAAGATTTTTTTGGATTTTATAATTTAGAAGATGTAACGGCTGTTATTACTGATGAAAATATCGATGAAGATTTAAAAAATAAGTATGAGAAAAACGTTAAGATAATCAACCAATAATATTATAACGTAAAAATGAGATGGCATATGATTAAAACCATCTCATTTTTTTATACTACTAATTTAATTACCAAAGGTATGATTATTATGGATAATACTGTGGTTATAAAAATATGTTTCAAGGCTACATTCTCATCACTGCCATACTGGAGACTCATTACAGCAGCATTAGAAGCAGCTGGCATTGCCTCAAGTACAACTATTACACCTATGACTGTTTGATTTGCGTTTAAGAGTTTTAAAACCACAAAAGTTATGGCTGGTACAATTAAAAGCTTAACTATCGTTAGTATGTAAACTAATTTGTCTTTAAATAAATCTGATAAATTAATATCAGCTAGCATTATTCCAACAATTATCATTGATAGAGGAGAGGTCATGGAGCCTACGGAATTAATGCTTAGAGCTATTAAGTGAGGAAGCTTTATTTTTAGAATAAATATAAAAAAGCCAATAACAGTAGCTATAATTGATGGGTTAACAGCAGCTCTTTTTAATTCTTTTAGAGAATTGCCTTTTGTGTTTTTTAAAGCCATTATTCCATAACTGAACATAAAGAGGTTTAAAATTATACCAAAGATAGCACAGTAAAATACACCGTTTTCGCCATAAATACTTCTTAAAACAGGATAGCCCATAAAACCAGAGTTCGAAAACACTGTTACAAACTTTGAGATACCCTTTTGAGCATCATTAACTTTCATATAAGCGAATTTAGAAAATAGAACTAAAACTATATGAATTATTAGGGTGTATAAAAGAATATCTTCACCAACGTTTAATACAGACTTTGAAAATTTCATAGTTATAAAAGAGTTTATTATTAGAAGTGGAAGAGTTATCTTAAGTAAAAGATTACTTAGTCCAGCATTCATTTTTTTATCTATATACTTCATTTTTGAAGCATATATGCCTACAAGAAGCATTAAAAATAACATTAATACCTGATTTAACACGTTGTTGTTCAAGAATTTCACCTCGATTATTTATTAAGTAAAAAATCTTAAGAAAATGAAGCATATAATAGCTATATTTTTTATTAGATTAAAAAAATAGAAGGCATCCGCTAAATTCGAATGCCCCAATTTATTTATTGAATTTCAAGGTACTCATCATAAGTACATTTTCTATCAATTATTCCATCGTTAGTGATTTCTATAATTCTATTTGCTATGGTTTGAATAAATTCATGGTCGTGTGATGTGAACATTAAATTACTCTTATAATTTGTTAAACCATTATTTAAAGCTGTTATAGATTCTAGGTCAAGATGGTTTGTTGGTTGATCAAACATTAAAAAGTTTGCGTTTGTAAGCATTGTTTTTGCAAGCATACATCTTACTTTTTCGCCTCCAGATAGAACACTCGCTTTTTTAAGCGCTTCTTCTCCAGAGAAAAGCATCCTTCCTAAAAAACCTCTTATATAAGTTTCGGATTTCTCTTCTGAATACTGTCGAAGCCAATCAACTAAACTTAAATCACAGTCATTGAAGTACTCTGAATTATCTTTTGGAAAATAAGCATTTGTTATTGTTATTCCCCATTTATAGCTTCCACTGTCTGGTTCCATTTCTCCAGAAAGTATTTTGAATAGTGTAGTTTGAGCTATTTCGTTATCTCCAACTAGAGCTATTTTATCATCTTTAGAAACTATAAAGCTTACGTTATTTAAAACTTTTTCTCCATCAATTGTCTTTGAAAGATTCTCAACAGTTAAAATATCATTTCCTGGTTCTCTTTCTGGTTTAAAACCTATAAAAGGATATTTTCTATTTGATGGTTTGATGTCTTCAAGATTTAGTTTATCAAGCATTTTTTTACGTGAAGTAGCTTGCTTTGATTTTGAAGCATTTGCACTAAATCTAGCTATGAAGTCTTTTAATTCTTTAATTTTTTCTTCTTTTTTCTTATTTTGATCCTTTGTCATTTCAAGAGCGAGAGTACTTGATTTATACCAGAAATCATAGTTTCCAACATATAAAGTTATTTTTCCATAGTCTACATCGGCTATCATGGTACAAACTTTATTAAGGAAATGTCTATCATGGGATACTACTATGACAGTTCCTTCAAAATCTATTAAAAATTCCTCAAGCCAAGCAATTGATTTTATGTCAAGATGGTTAGTAGGCTCATCTAGAAGTAATATTCCAGGATTACCGAAAAGAGCTTGTGCTAAAAGCACCTTAACCTTTTCTCCACCAATTAATTCTGACATTTTTTTGCTGTGAAGTTCAGTTGAAATGCCTAGACCTTGAAGAAGTGTAGCAGCTTCAGATTCTGCTTCCCATCCATTTAGCTCTGCAAATTCTCCTTCTAGTGTAGAGGCTTTGATACCATCTTCTTCGCTAAAATCTGGCTTAGCGTATAAAGCGTCCTTTTCCTTCATGATTGAGTAAAGGCGTTCATTTCCCATTATTACAGTTTCTAAAACTTCATATTCATCATATTGAAAGTGATCCTGCTTTAAAACGGAGATTCTAGTATTGCTATCTACTGAAACATCTCCTGTGTTTGGCTCAATTTCTCCGGATAATATCTTTAAGAAAGTACTTTTTCCAGCTCCATTTGCTCCAATTATTCCGTAACAGTTACCTGGGGTGAATTTTAAATTTACGTCTTCAAAGAGTTTTCTGCCACCATATCTTAAACTTACATTATTTACAGTTAACACGGATTACTTCCTTTCTACAATGGGCTATTATTATGCCCTTATTATTATTATTATTTTAGATAGTTAAGATTATATCATAATTATAAATAGAGTAAAACAATTCTAAACTTAATTTATATATATGTGAAAGGGTAAATAGCACTACTTTTCTATATTATAGATCAATAGTTGAACTGTTTTATAAATAATGTGTTATATTATATATAGGAAATCAATCTTATATTTAATAGGTGAATTGATTTTTCTATAAGGTATATGGCTAGATATAGTTATGGTACTTTAAATTTCCATGTACCTCAATTTGAAAGGATGATATTATGGGAAAAATACTTGTTTTAGCTGAAAAACCCAGTGTTGCAAGAGATCTTGCCAAAGTGTTAAAAGCAAATATTAATAAGAAAACTCATTTAGAAGGAAATAAATATGTAGTAATTTGGGCATTAGGGCACTTGGTTTCATTAGCTGACCCTGAAAGCTACGGTGAAAAGTATAAAAAATGGAGTATGGATACACTTCCTATGCTTCCTAAGAATATGAAGTTAAGTGTTTTGAAAAATACATCAAAGCATTTCTATGATATAAAAAAGGTTATGGAAAGAAAGGATTTAGACGAACTTGTAATAGCAACAGATGCTGGACGTGAAGGTGAGCTTGTTGCAAGATGGATAATTGAAATGGCAAAGTGGAAAAAGCCAATAAAGCGTCTTTGGATATCCTCACAAACTGATAGGGCCGTAAGAGATGGATTTGCACATTTAAGAGATGGCCGTGATTACGAAAATTTATATAAATCTGCAAAGTGCAGATCAGAAGCAGATTGGTTTGTTGGACTTAATGTTACACGTGCACTAACTTGCAAATATAATGCACAGCTATCAGCTGGTAGAGTTCAAACACCTACGCTCTATATGATTGTTTCAAGAGAAGAAGAGATAAGAAAATTTAAACCAAAGGACTATTATACTATAGAGGGAAAGGTAAAAAGCTTCTCCATGAATTGGCACGATAAATCTGGAGATTTTAAAATATTTAACAAAGAGAGAGCTGAAAAGATAGAAGCTCTAGTTAAAGGCAGCAAAGGAAAAATTGTAGATGTTAGTGAAAGTAAAAAGAAAAAATATTCTCCAGCATTATACGATTTAACTGAACTTCAAAGAGATGCAAATAGATTCTTTGGATTTTCAGCAAAAGAAACTTTATCAATAATGCAGAGACTTTACGAAAATCATAAGCTTTTAACTTATCCAAGAACGGATTCAAGATATATTCCTCATGATGTTGTAGCAACTCTTCCAGATAGATTGAGAGCTATTTCCATAGGAAAGTATTCAAAATTTGCAGCAGAAATATTAAGAAGTAAAATAAATGTTCACAAAGGCTTTGTGGATGATTCTAAGGTAACGGATCACTATGCTATAATTCCAACAGAAGAAAGACCAGCGCTTGGGGCTTTAAGCAATGAAGAATTTAAAATATATGATTTAGTTGTTAAAAGATTTTTAAGTATAATGCTTCCTCCTTTTGAATATATTCAAACTACAGTGAAGGCAGAGGTAGCCGGAGAGATATTTATAGCAAAAGGAAAGGTTGTAAAATCCAAAGGTTGGAAAGAAGTTTACGACAAAACTGAAGATTTTGAAGAGAAGAGTGAATTAAAAGATCAAATGCTTCCTGAAATGAATAAAGGAGAAGATATAACCTTCAGTACAGTTTCTATTAAAAAAGGGCAAACTAAACCACCTTCAAGATTTACAGAAGCAACACTTTTGTCAGCAATGGAGAACCCTCAAAGATATGTTAGCATGGATAAAATTTCTGCAAAAACACTTGGAGAGACAGGTGGGCTTGGAACTGTTGCTACAAGGGCAGATATAATAGAAAAGCTTTATAAGACTTTTTATATAGAGAAAAAAGGAAATGAAATAGTTCCGACATCAAAGGGAAAACAACTAGTTAATTTAGTACCTTCTGATTTAAAGTCACCTCTTTTAACGGCAAAATGGGAAGGACAGCTTGATGCTATAAGCAAGGGAAAATTAAATGGAGTAAGTTTTGTTAATGAAATAAAAGGATATGCTTCTAAGCTTGTAGATGATGTAAAAGGAAGTAAGGACACTTTTAAATATGATAATTTAACTGGAACAAAGTGTCCAGAGTGCGGAAAATATATGCTTCAGGTGAATGGTAAGAAGGGTAGAATGCTTGTATGCCAGGATAGAGAGTGCGGACATAGAGAGAATTTAGCTATGTTCACAAATGTAAGATGTCCTGAATGTCATAAAAAACTTGAACTTAGAGGAGAAGGAGAGGGCAGAATATACGTGTGCCCAAACTGCAGCTTTAGAGAAAAGTATTCTTCTTTCCAAAAAAGGTTTAAGGGTAATAATAATAAAGTTAATAAAAGAGAAGTTTCAAATTATATGAAGAAGATGAAAAAGGAAGCAGAAGCACCAATTAATAATGCCTTTGCAGATCTTATGTCGATGTTTAAAGATAAAAATTAGAGTATTTCATTAGTGCTATAAAACCCTTGAAAGTATTAAAAAAATCAAGGGTTTTGTTCTATTGAAAGGATATAACACATTAATAAATCATATACAGTAAAAGTTTTACATTTAATTTAAGTACGGAATAATTCTAATCATGTCTATAAAAAATTAAAAAAGGAGAGTGTTTATGTGTAATTTAAAAATATATACGAAAGATGATGCCATATCTGTTAAAAAAGAAAATGGAACTGAAGTCGATTATTTTATATTTAATGAGTACGAAATACACTTAAATAAAATTCCTCCACATTCAATTCAAGAGTATCATAAACATAGAACTATTGATGAAGCAGTTATAGTTACCAAGGGACAAATAGTTTTGAAATGGATGGAAGAAGGATTAGAAAAATCAAGAGTAATAACTAAAGGTATGGTTATTAGGATGGGTAATAATATTCATACTCTTGAAAATATAACGGATAACTTTGCAGAATTTAATGTTATTAGAACTATTCCAACAGGTAGAGATAATAAAGAAATAATAAAAAATGACAAGGTTTTATGGAGGGAAGAAAATTGAAGATAGTAGTTTTAGATGGATATACTTTAAACCCTGGAGATATGTCCTGGGAAGCTTTTAAAGAAATTGGAGATTTAACTGTATATGATAGAACAGATTATACAGGAAAAGAAGAAGAAAAGACAATTGAAAGGGCTAGAGATGCTGAAGCTATTTTGACTAATAAAACTATAATAACAAGTAAGGTAATTGAAAAACTTCCCAAACTCAAATATATAGGTGTTCTTGCAACAGGGTACAATGTAGTTGACTTAGAGTTTGCAAAGAAAAAAGGAATAGTGGTAACCAATATTCCACAATATAGCACTTCATCGGTAGTCCAAATGTCCATGGCACTTATACTTGAAATATGCGGACATGTTGGGCAACATAATGCATCAGTAAAGAAGGGAGATTGGCAGAATTGTGCTGATTTTTCTTATTTAAAATATCCTATAATTGAGCTTTCAGGTAAAACAATAGGTCTTGTTGGATATGGAAGCATAGGAAAAGCTATGCAGAAAGCGGCAGAAGCTCTAGGAATGAAGGTTTTTGTGTATACTCCACATCCAGACAAGAAATATGAAAATGAAAGTATGAAGTTTGTAAGCTTAGATACTCTTTTTAAAGAGGCAGATGTGATCTCTCTTCACTGTCCGCTAAAAGATGATAACAAAGAAATGATAAATAAAGCTAGTATCAAAAAAATGAAGAATGGAGTAATTATAATAAATACAGCAAGAGGTGGACTTATAAATGAAAGAGATTTATATGAAGCTTTAAAGGAGAATAAGGTTTACGCAGCAGCGCTTGATGTTGTATCCTTTGAGCCTATAAAAGAAGATAATCCACTTTTAAAAGCGGAGAACTGCATAATAACACCACATATTGCATGGGCGACTAGTGAAGCAAGACAAAGACTTATGAACATAGCTGTGAATAATTTAAAGCAGTTTGTTGATGGATGTCCAATTAATGTTGTGAATAAATAAAGAATTAAAACTGAGGATAATCAGTGTAGTTCACTATTTGGAATGAAAAATGTTGTTGGGACTGTACGTAATTAGGAAAATATATAAATCCATAATATAAAACATAGAATTAAGTTGCATAAAAAGAAGCTGTCCAGAGTAGGACAGCTTCTTTTTAATTAAATATTCTCTTTGCTATAGAGTATGATCTAATAGGTGTTTCGTGAACAGTTTCACCAGTTTTTGGAGCCTCTATCATATAACCATTACCTGAATAAATAGCTACATGATAAGGATCAGATGTAGAACCGAAGAATAATAAATCTCCTGGTTGAAGGTTTGTAACAACAGTTCCATATTTAACTTGATCTCCTGTATAATGTGGGAGATTTACTCCAAAGTGTGCATAACAATACATAACTAAGCCTGAACAATCGAATCCACTAGGATCTGTACCACCCCATACATAAGGTACACCTATAAAGGTTCTTGCATAAGCTACTAACTGAGCTCCTTTATTAGGAGTAGGAACAGCGTTTGAAGTAAATACATGAATTCTAGAAGCTGTGTTGCCATAATCGTAAAAGGCAGCAATATCAGCGCTACCATCACCATTAAAGTCACCAGCTACAACTCTACCTGTGACTCTATTAGCGTCGTATCCGCTAGAAACTCCCCACCAACCATTAGAATTTGTATAGCTAAAAGAGCTCCCAGTAGAAGTGAATACATGAATTCTAGAAGCTGTATTACCATAATCGTACATAGCAGCAATATCAGCTTTTTTGTCGCCATTGAAATCGCCAGCTACAAGTCTACCTGTAACCTTATTAGCATCATAACCGCTAGGAGTACTCCACCAACCGTTTGGACCACTGTAGTTAAAGGAACTTCCAGTGGAAGTGAATACATGAATCCTAGAAGCTGTATTACCATAATCATACATAGCAGCAATATCAGTTTTACCATCACCATTAAAATCACCAGCTACAATTCTTCCTTTAACTCTGTTGGAATCATAACCAGTGGAACTCCACCAACCGCTTGGACCACTGTAATTAAAGGAACTTCCAGTAGAAGTAAATACATGAATTCTTGTTTCGCTGTTGCCATAATCGTACATAGTAGCAATATCATCTTTACCATCACCATTAAAATCGCCAGCTACAGCACCTGTAATTCTACTTGCAGTGTAGCCACTAGGAGTGCTCCACCATCCATTAGAATCGGTATAACTAAAGGATTTTCCGGTAGAAATAAATACATGAATTCTTGTTTGACCACCACCATAATCGTATATGGCAGCAATATCATCTTTACCATCACCGTTAAAATCACCAGCTACAACAGCTGCAATTCTACTTGCAGTGTAGCCACTAGGAGTACTCCACCAACCGTTTGAAGAATAATCAAATGAACTTCCAGTAGAAGTAAATACATGAATTCTAGAAGCACCATTACCATAATCATAGAAGGTTGCAACATCGGCCTTGCCATCTCCGTTAAAGTCTCCACTTACCATTCTACTACCAACATTATTGACATCATAACCGCTAGGAGTACTCCACCAACCGTTTGCACTAGCGTAAGTAAAAGAATCACTAGCTTGTACACTGTGTCCATATAAAATTGCACTAATAAAGACTAAAAAGCCTACTAATAATACATTAGTAAAAATTTTTTTCATTAATAATACCTCCCTTTCATACATATTATAGCATATATTGAAAAAAAATAAAGTAATGTTAATATTAATATAATATTATAAAATATAACATTAGGAATTTTAAATATATTATTGCACTTCTTTTAAGAAATTGTGTGCATATATCATTATTAAGTAAGATTTCATAAAAAGCTGTCCGAAATAGGACAGCTTCTTTTTAGTTAAATATTCTCTTTGCTATAAAGTAGGACCTAATATCGACAAGTCTTACATTTGCGCCTGTATGAGGTGCTTCAACCATTTTACTATTTCCGGCATAAATAGCCACGTGAGTTGGACTTGTTGCAGAGCCAAAGAATAATAAATCTCCTGGCTGAAGATCATCTGTTACAGTAGTACCACAGTTAACCTGATCGTAGGTAGTACGTGGAAGATCTACTCCAAAGTGTTCGTAGCAGTATTGAACTAAACCGGAACAGTCAAATCCACTAGGATCTGCACCACCCCATACATAAGGTACGCCTAAGAAGCTTTCAGCATAGGCTACTAGCTCTGCTCCTTTTGAAGATTCGGGAGAATCAGCGTTTGAAGTAAAAACGTGAATTCTAGAAGCAGAACTCCCATAATCATAGAAAGCGGCGATGTCAGCTTTGTGATCACCATTAAAGTCACCAGCTACAACCCTTCCAGTAACTCTGTTAGCATCATAACCAGTGGTATTCCACCAACCGTTTGCTCCAGTGTAGGTAAAAGAGTCGCCGTTAGAGGTTAATACATGGATTCTAGTTTCTGCGTTGCCATAATCGTACATAGCAGCAATATCAGCTTTGCCATCACCATTAAAGTCACCAGCTACAAGCCTTCCAGTAACTTTGTTAGCATCGTATCCAGTAGTGCTCCACCAACCATTTGCCCCAGTGTACTTAAAGGAATCTCCAGTAGAAAGAAATACATGGATGCGACTTTCACTACCACCGTAATCATACATAGCAGCAATATCAGTTTTACCGTCACCATTAAAATCACCAGCTACAACTCTTCCTTTAACTCTGTTGGAATCATAACCAGTAGAGTTCCACCAGCCATTTGCACCAGTATAGGTAAATGAACTTCCAGTTGAAGTGAATACGTGAATTCTAGTTTCACCTCCGCCATAATCGTACATAGTAGCAATATCCGATTTACCATCACCATTAAAGTCACCAGCTACAGCTCCTGTAATTCTTCCAGCATCATAACCAGTAGCATTCCACCAACCGTTACAATCAGTATAACTAAAGGAACTTCCAGTAGAAATGAATACATGAATTCTTGTTTCAGAATTACCGTAATTATATATAACCGCAATATCATCCTTGTGATCACCGTTAAAATCACCAGCTACAACAGCTGTAATTCTCTTAGGGTCATAACCGCTTGGAGTATTCCACCAACCATACGCACTAGCATAGTCAAAGGAACTTCCATTTGATGTGAATACATGAATTCTAGAAGCACCATTACCGTAGTCATAGAAGGTAGCAACATCGGCTTTACCATCGCCATTAAAATCGCCACTAACCATTCTACTGTTAACATTATTAACGTCATAGCCATTGTCTACTGACCACCAACCATATGCACTAGGATATGTAAATGAATCACTAGCTTGCACGTTATGTCCATTTAAAAGTGCTCCAAGGAAAACTATTGAGCACAATAATAGTAAATTTGTGAAAAGTTTTTTCATTATATCCCCCTCCTTTGACATATATCATAGCATGTTTTGAAAAAAAAGTAAATAATTGAATTATTATATAAAATGCAATAAAAAAATATATAAAATCAAAAATATAGTTATTATTTGGCGTTTAATGCAAAATAAAAAGGCTATTGGATAATTTCCAATAGCCTTGATTTTAATATTTACTCTGGATAATTTAATCTATCTTCAGATATGTTATCTAGGAGAGCTGAAAATTTCTTTCCCCAGTAGTTTGCCATAGGTAGGTTCATGTCAAGATAATTTCCACAATCACGTGCAGCAGCACCTGGAACCTCACCTTTAAAATCTGCAATGAATTTATACATTTCCCTTAATAAAGGTACAATATCATTTGAAGTATAATCTCCCTGTAAAATCAAGTAAAAGCCTGTTCTGCATCCCATTGGCCCAAAGTATACTGTTTTTTCTGCATATGTTCCGTGATTTCTTAAAAAAGTTGCCCCTAGATGTTCTATAGTATGAACCTCAGCGGTATTCATAACTGGTTCCTCATTTGGACTTGTCATTCGTATATCAAAAGTAGTAATAACTACATCACCAAATTTATCTTTTCTCGAAACATAAACACCTGGTTGAAGTGTTAAGTGGTTAACAGTAAAACTTGCGATTTTTTCCATAATAGTGACCTCCTATAAATTAATAAAGCTTATAATCTATGATACTACAATTTAAATTTTATAAAAAGGGATGATAATAGATTTCCTAAATAATAGTGATTTTATATATCATCTTATTTAGTTAATAATTGGTTATTAAAATAATTATAAAAAGTATTTATAATTAGGTTTGATTTTTTAATAATTATAACTGTTTGTTTTATTTCCCAGCTGTTATAATTAAATTAGTTAAAAAATTTTAAAGGGTGATATATTTGAACAAAAGATTTGAGGGATGGATTTTAATATCTGATATGGATGATACTTTAATTGGCAGTGATAAAAGAATTTCAGAAAAGAATCTTAATGCTATAAAAAAGTTTCAAAGTTTAGGTGGGAGGTTTACTATAGCCACTGGGAGAACTATGGAATCAGCATATAGGTATATAAGAAATCTTCAGGTGGATTTACCAGTCATACTTTACAACGGAGCTAAAATATATGATTTCAATAAAAGTAAGACTATATTTGAAATAGAATTAGATGATAGAGTAAAAGAAATAATAAAAAAGGTAAAGGAATACGATACTTCCTTTGGAATTGAAATATACAGTAATGAAAATACCTATATTTACAACACTTGCAGATTTACTGAAAGATTTAAAAAAAGGGGTTACAGTGTATTCTACGAAATTCCAGAAGAGCTTTGGAAAGAAAAGTGGACGAAAGTTCTTGTTGTAGGAGAGAAAAATCAGGAGGATTACTTAGAAGAAAACTTTGAAAGGCTTTTTGGAAAGGTTAATTTGGTGAGAAGCGGTGAAAATTATTTAGAAATAATTCCAAAGGGTTTATCAAAGGGAGCAGCACTAGAAAATTTGTGCAATCTAGAGGGTGTTGATATTAATAAGGTTATTTCTGTAGGTGATAACATGAATGATTACGAACTAATAAAAAAGGCGGGATATGGTTTTTGTGTGTCAAATGGCAACAATAGACTTATAAGCATGTGCAGCAATATATGTCCATCAAATGATGACAATCCACTTGAATACATTGTAAACTGGGCATTAGAAAACTTGTAGGAGTGAGATTTTTTGAAAAACAAAAGCTATTATTTTTTGACCATTATTAGGTATGCTGTATATTTACTCATAGGAATGTGTGCTGTTTTTTATGGTGAATTAAAAAATACAGAGATGTATTATTTTATAGTATTTTTTCTTATGTATATTATTGTAACTCAGTTTAGAATTTATTATTTAAGGAATAGGAAGTATGTTAGTGTTTCTATGGTAGTAGATTTGGTTTTAGTTTGTTTTATGTATAGTTATGTAAGGAATTTTAGTTTCCTATTTCTTTTTATATCTGTTTTAGATTCATCTATAATGCTTTCTAAAACTCAAGCGTATGCTTCTGGTATAATATGCTCAGTTGTAATAATTATTCAAAATGTAAAAATTCCCTTTAGTTTAAAGGCGGGAACTAATTTAATAAATATTCTCTTTAGCATACTTTTAATATTTACTTTAGTTTTTATAGGAGACAGCTTTAGAGAAGAACAAAAAAGAAAAATAGAGGCGCAGGGACTTTATGATAGGCTCAGAGAATCGGAAGAAAAGTTAAGGGGAGCTTATGAAAAGCTTGAAAGATATTCTGAAACGGTAGAAGAGTTAAGCATTCTTAGGGAAAGAAATAGAATATCAAGGGAAATTCATGATTCTGTTGGACATACATTATCGGCAGTATTAATGCAGCTTCAAGCTCTTTTATATCTTATAAAAAGTGATAAAGAGGAAAGTTTAAAAACTGTAGAGGAAATGACAGGCTTTGTTAGAGGTGGAATTGAAAATGTAAGAAGAACTGTAAGAGAGCTTAAACCTACAGATTTCGATAGATTTGAAGGAGTTTTTGCTATAGAGGAAATGATAAGAAAATATAAGAAGCTCACATCTGCTGATATAAGGTTTATACTTTCAAAAGAGAAAAGGTCACTGTCTTCAGATGAAAGTTTTATAAGCTATAGAGTTGTTCAGGAGGCCTTAAATAATGCAATAAGGCATGGAAAAGCGTCGTTAGTTGAGGTTTCTATGCAATTTAATCAAGATAGACTCTACATAAGAATAAAGGATAATGGAGTTGGAACGGATGGAATAAAAAAGGGCTTTGGTATGACTGGTATGGAGGAAAGAGTAAAGAAGCTTGGAGGAAATATTGAGTTTTACAGTGAAAGGGATAAAGGTTTTGAAGTGACTGTGAATTTACCTAAATCATCAGAAGAAAAAAATTCTATTATAAATTATTAAAGCTAAAGGAGTAAAGGTTTTGGATAATATAAATGTTGTTATTGCAGATGATGAAAAATTAATACGTGATGGTTTGAAAATAATATTAAATGCTAATGACGAAATAAATGTTATAGGAGTAGCTGAGAATGGAATTGAAGCTGCTGAAATTTGTAAAAGAGAAAAGGTAGATGTTGTATTAACAGATATCAGAATGCCTGTATGTGATGGTGTTAAAGCTACTAAAATAATTAAAAATCAGTTTTCAGATATAAAAGTGTTGGTGCTTACAACTTTTAAGGATGATGAATACATATTTGAGGCTATGAAAAATGGAGCAAATGGTTATATTTTAAAAGATACTTCATATGAAATCATAATAGATGCAGTCAAAAGCGTTTATAAAGGAAATGTTGTTGTAAATCCAGAAATAGCCTCTAAAATGGTTAGTGGAGTAATGAAAACATCACCTTCTTCTAATGAGATAAAGGAGAAGTATAAGCTTACAGATAGGCAAATAGAAATAATAATAGCAATAGGTTCTGGACTTTCAAATAAAGAAATAGCAGAAAAACAGTATGTTACAGAGGGAACTGTTAAAAATCATATAACTGAGATTTTATCAAAGCTTGAGATGAGGGATAGGACACAAATTGCAATATTTGCTCTTAAAAATGAATTAGTTTAAAATATACTTTTGTAAAACAGAATTAACGCAATGTTTTCAATATATAACTTTTAATGATATTATTTGTATAGTATCATAAAATACGGATAAAAAACCATTAAAAGGAGAGAAGTTATGAGTAAAATTTTTAAAACTAAGACATTGATAACCTTTTTGACTCTAATATCATTAATTTTTGTAGGAGGTAATAAGATACTTGCTTTATCAGTAAATGATAGAGATACTTCAGCCTTAAGGTATTTTGATTTTAAAGATGATGAATTTGTAAAGCCAAGCCCAACTGAATTTAATAGTTGGATAAATAGAGAAATTGTAACTAAGCATCATCCTCATCATAATGGCTACGATGAGATATATACAAAAAATCAACCTCAAGTTATCGAAGGTGATTTTTTATATGGAGATGTCAGAGTTAAATTAGCTAATGAGTGGGTTTCAATATACGAATATTCTTTAGATTCAAGTTCGCCATCATGGAACAAAATAGGACGAGCAGTTACAGACACTAATGGACATATAAAATATAATATACCTAATAATATGAAGCTAAGCTATGGAATGCACTTGATTAAACTTTATGTAGAAGGAGACGGAACTTCTGCAAATATGTATATTCAAGTATTGGACAATACTAAGAAATATGTTGTTTTTGATATGGATGGTACATTGACAACTACTGATTTTGAAGATGTAAAACAATATGCAGGTGAATTTTTTAATTCAAATTATGTGGCTAAAATGTATCCAGATGTAGATAATGTAGTTAAGTATTATGCTTCTAAAGGATATGGAATATTATACCTAACAGCAAGGCCGTATTGGTTATCTGAGGAAAGTCAAACTTGGCTTTGGAAAAATGGATTCCCTATGGGGTTACTTCATACATATACTGGAGGGGACGTACTTCTTGGTGAAGAGGCAGAGAGCTTTAAAGCAGGTTATTTGAATCAGCTCAAAAGCCAAGGTATAGAGTTTGATTATGGTTTTGGAAATGAAAAAACAGATGTAGAGGCATATTCTAATATTGGAATTGCTAAGAGTAACATATTTACAATTGGAAAGAATAGAGGAATAGATGGATCAGTTTCAATAGTAAGCTATACGGATTACTTGAAACAATTATCTGGAAATTAGAATAATAAGGTGATGCAATGTTTATAAAGCATCACCTTTTATATATGAATTATATATTATATAAGCCTTCTAGTGCATGGATAATGTGGATAATACAATCATTATATGGAGTTGGTATTTTATAAAGCTTTGCTAAATTTGCCACTGCACCATTTATATGATCGATTTCAGTTAACCTTTTATTAGAAACATCTTGATTCATAGAAGTAATTGCGTTAGGAAGATCCTCACGAATACATTTTTGAACTTTATCAATTACCTCTTTTTTATTAAAGAAAGTCCCGTCAGCAATAGCAACATCAACAGCTTCAGATAGTATGCTCTGTACAATTTCGCTTGCATCTTTACTTTTCTCAAGATATCCAACCTTACAATTTAAAATTGCTGTTGTAGAATTTAGAGCCATATTAATAAATAATTTGCTCCAAATAATTTCCTGAATGTTTTGGTAAACCTCGGTCTTTAAGGAGCAAGCTTTAAACTCATCTGATATACGTTTTATTATATTATCATTGTAAACAAGCATGCCTATATTTGTAATTCCTTCTTGGTTGTGAGAGACTTCTCCTGTCTCTAAAATTGAACAGCTGTGTTCTGTTGTTCCAATAAGTATATTTTCTTTTTTTATAAACTTTTCTAAATCTCTATCGTTTCCAGCACCATTTTGAAGTGTAATTACTAGTGTGGAATCGCTGAATAAGTTTAGATTATTCTTTAAGGCAGATGTTGTGTAAAGGTTTTTTACAAATATAATAACTAAATCCATAGGACCTAAGTTTGAAGAATCTGTAAAGGCAGATACTAAGAATTTTTCTTTTTTATTATTTTCTCTCTCATATATAATTAAACCATTTTCATTTATTGATTTAACTACTTTTTCATTAATATCAATCATATAGACATCATTTTTACGTGATAAATAAGCGCCATAAAGTCCGCCCATAGCACCAGCGCCAATTACTGCAACTTTCATAACATACACTCCTTATATAAAAATAACTTAATGATTTTAATTTTAATATATTACAGAAATTAAGTAAAATTGACTTTTTATTAATAATATCTACAGAATATTTTTAAATTTATATGATACAAAAAAATATTTTGTATTATATGCTATAATAAGCTTTGAATAATAACAAAGTGATATTAAGGAGAGGGAATATGAAACTTAATATAAAGGATGTAGTCTTAAATTATAATATTATAGGAGAAGGAGAGCCCATTATTATATTACACGGCTATTCTGTGGATCATACAATAATGTTTGGATGTATGGAAAACCTATTTTCAGATGAGAGTAGATATAAAAGAATATATGTGGATCTTCCTGGCATGGGCAAGTCAACTAGTTCGGATTCAATTAAAACTTCTGATAATATGCTTGATATAATACTGGAATTCATAATGAAGGTTACAAAGGGAGAAAATTTTTTACTTGTAGGAGAATCTTATGGAGGATATTTATCAAGAGGAGTAGTTTATAAGATTAGAGAAAAGGTTAATGGTCTTTTTCTTATTTGTCCTGCTATAATACCGGACTTTAATAAGAGGACAGTACCTGAACATGTTATTTTAGCTTATGATGAGAAATTAATGTCTAAACTCAATAAAGAGGAGGCAGAGGAGTTTAGTTCAATGTCAGTAGTGCAAAATGAGAAGATTTACCTTAGATTTAAGGAAGAGGTAATGTCTGGAATTAAACTAGGAAATCAAGATTTTTTAGAGAGATTACAGAGGGAGGGGTATGGATTTTCTTTTGATGTGGATAAGCTTCCACAAAAATTTGATAAGCCTACACTAATGTTGCTAGGAAAGCAAGATGCTAGTGTTGGATACAAGGATGCATGGAATATACTAGATAACTATCCTAGAGCGACCTTTGCAGTACTTGATATGGCAGGGCATAATCTTCAAATAGAGCAGGAAGACATATTTAATCTACTTGGTAAGGAGTGGATTTCAAGAACTTACAGAGAAAAAGATTATTAAGAATTTATTTTTTTAGGAAAGTTTTGTATTAATAAGTTATTGAGATTTTAGTATTATGTGAAAGTAAAGAAAACTAAGCTACACAATAATATTGTTTTGATATATAATTTATGAAGGGAAATCGTGGGGTATCAAATTATATGTGTTTAAAATAAAATTAAATCAAAGGTAGTAGAAATATACAACGATAGGAGGACATGCTATGTTAATAAGAGAGATAGAGAAGAAGGATAATGAGCAGGTTGAAACACTTATAAGGACTTGTTTAATAGAGTTTGGTGCTGATAAGCCGGGTTGCGCATGGACAGATCCTGATTTGGGCCGTTTTTATGAGATATATCAAGATAAAAAATCTAAGTATTGGGTTGTTGAGGAAGAAGGTAAGATAATAGCGGGCTGTGGCATAGGACCTCTAAATGGGGCTGAGAATGTATGTGAACTTCAAAAGATGTATTCATACAAGGAAGCAAGGGGAACTGGAATTGCAAAAGATTTGCTAGGTCTAGCTTTGGATTTTGCAAAAAAATACTATGACAAATGCTATCTTGAAACCTTTTCTAATATGACTGCGGCTAATAAATTCTATGTTAAAAATGGATTTAAGAAATTAGAAAAGCCTTTAATTGAAACAGATCACTACGCATGTGATGTTTGGTACATAAAGGAGTTGTAATCAAATAATTAGAAAGCAAAACAGTCTGTAATTGAAAAAGTAAGTGTGAAAATCAATTACAGACTGTTTTAATTAATTGTGAAATTTATATAAATTAAGAGAACATGTTCAATTTTTATAGGCTATATTTAAACATTATATTAAAGTATAGCCTTATTTTTTTCTATGTAATCAAGAGCCCATTGACGAAGGTTTTCTAGGATAGGAAGAAGGCTTTTTCCTGTATCAGTAAGAGAGTACTCTACTTTAGGTGGCACGGAAGCATATACAAATCTATTTATTAATCCTGTTTCTTCTAAGGATCTGAGCTGTTGAGTTAACATTTTTTGAGTTATTTTAGGAAGAGTTTTCATTAGCTCTCCAAATCTTAAGGTTCCTTTACCTAAGTGCCAAAGAATTAGAACCTTCCATTTTCCACCTATAATGTCTAAGGTAAGCTCCATGGAACATTGATATTCTGTGTCATTATATTTAATCATTGTATTATCCTCCAAAAGAAAATTTTCTGTAGTATGTAAGTGGTAACTATACTACTTTAAAGTGCGTACTTGTTAAATATTGCATTAATGCCTATTATTATAGCGTAAGTAATTTGGTTATACAAGAAAGGATGAATTATATGGAGTTAATTAAAGTAGATAGGCTAAAGTGCAAGAAGTGTGGAATTTGTGCAGCGGTATGTCCATCAATAGTTTTAGGTATGGAAGAAGATGGACCTAAAGAACTTAAAGGAACAAATTGTATAGAATGTGGACAATGTGTAGCAGTATGTCCTAGTGGAGCTATTGATAATGTAAAAACTTCTATTTCAAAACAAGAAGAATTAAAGGAATTTCCAGTAATAGATGAAAAACTGGCTGAGTTATTTTTAAGATCAAGAAGATCAATTAGGTGCTATAAAAACGTGCCTGTAGAAGATGATAAATTAGTTAAGCTAGTTAATATTGCGCATTTTGCCCCATCAGCCAGTAATAGCCAGAATATATCATATATTGTTGTGAAGGATAAGAAAATACTTAAAAAAGCAACGGAGTTTGTAATAGATTGGATGGAGGCACAAATAGATAACCCTTCACACTGGAGTTTTCCTAAACAAGTTAAGGACTATAGAGAAAAAGGAATTGATAAAATACTAAGAGATGCGCCAACGCTTATTTTAGGAGTTGCACCTAAGGAATTTAAAAATGGAAGAGAGAATACAATTTTCTCATTTTCGTATATGGAGCTTTTTGCTACAGCACTAGGTTTAGGAAGCTGTTTTGCTGGATTATTTGAAATGTGTGCTTTTGATAATTATGAGCCTCTTATTGATTTGTTTAAACTTCAAGAAAATATGGTAATAACAGGAGCTGTAATGGTGGGGTATCCTAAGTACAAATATAAAAGACTTGTAGATAGAAATGAGCTTAAGGTAAGTTTTATTAAATAAATATAGAATTTGTAGAAGTTTAATTTTATATCCATGACAAAAGTAATGCTTTTTCTATAAAATTCATTACCTAATTCAATGGTGATTAAACATAAATCCCTGTATAATGAATTTATAAAATAAAGGAGAGATATGGGTCATGGATATTTTAGAAATAAACGATGTAACTAAAAGATATAATGATAAATTAGCAATTGATAATGTAACTCTAAGTATAGAAGAGGGAGAAATATTTGGACTTTTAGGGCCCAATGGGGCTGGAAAATCAACTCTTATATCAATGATTTGTGGGCTAATAAAAAAGGATAAAGGAACTATAAGTATAGATGGAAATGATATAGATAAAGAAAAGATAAAAGCAAAAGCTTGTATTGGACTTGTTCCACAGGATATATGTCTTTATGAGGAGCTTTCTGGCATGGATAATTTAAAGTTTTGGGGAAGTATGTACAAACTTAAAGGAGCACTTCTTAAAGATAGAATAAAAGAAGTAATAGAGGCATCTGGACTTCAAGATAAAATAAGGGATAAGGTTAAAAATTATTCAGGTGGTATGAAAAGAAGGTTGAATATAGCGGCAGCTGTAATGCATCATCCGAGGCTAATAATAATGGATGAACCTACGGTGGGAATAGATCCTCAATCAAGAAATCATATACTTGAGTATACAAAGGAGTTAAATAAAAAGTTTAAAACTACTATTATTTACACTACTCATTATATGGAGGAAGCAGAACATTTATGTGATAAGCTTGCAATAATGGATGAAGGTAAAATAATAACTATTGGACAAAAGGAAGACATAAAGAAAATGGTTAATGATGAAGAAAATGCTAGAATATTTGTTGAAGGCTATGAAGAAGAAATGGACATACGATTAAAAAGCATTGAAGGTGTAAGAAGGGTAAAGTATTCTTCAAGGGAGCTTGATATTGTCATAAAGAATTCAGGTGATAGCTTAAATGCTGTAATTGAAGAATTAATCAAAATGGAAGTTAAGATAAAAAATATAAAGGTGAATTCTCCTAGTCTTGAAGATGTGTTTTTGAGCTTAACAGGTAAGAGGTTAAGAGATTAGGGGGATTGATTATGGTATTTAAAGCACTATTTATTAAGGATTTAAAGAAGTTTTTATCAGGCATAAAACTATACATATTTACACTTTTAATTTTTCCTATAGCTTTATCTATTTTATATGGAGCTATATATAAGAATCAGGTAAATCCAGAAGTAAAGTTACCCAAGATCAAAGTTGTTATCTTAAATAAGGATAAGGGAATTTATGCAAAGAAATTAGAGATGGTTTTTAAAAATTCAAGAGTTAAAAGTTTTATAGATGTAAAATATATAGACAACTTTAAAAGTATACAAGCTAAAATTGAGGATGGAAGTGTAAGCGCTGCAATAATAATTCCAGAGAACTTTTCAGATAGAATTGATGAAAACAAAAAAACTAACATAGAAATGATAAAATCACCAATAGCGGGAGAAAAAACTGAAGTGGTGTACGAGATTATAAATTCCTACTTAGATGTTTTAAATAATAACAGTGCAGTGGCAAAAACCTTAAAAGAAAATACCAATGATAAGAAAAGATTAGAAGAAGTAATGCCTAGATTATTGGTTAGAGTTGCTAAATTAAGTACAGACAACTATTCAACGACAACTAATTTTGAGCTTGAAAAAAAGATAACTGCAAGACAGTATTACGCAAGTGCAATGCTTGCATTTACGGGATTTTTTATAACATTAGTTACGGCAAGTATAATGACGCAGGAGATTAAAACGGGTACTATGAGTAGAATGATGTCTACTACTGTAAATTATTTTCAACTATTCATTGAGAAAATAGTATTTTGTTTTGTTATTACTATAGTCTTTATATGTGTTTATGTAGGTATAAGGTTTATGCTTGGAAATAATTTTGGAGGTAAAGGATTTGAAGTTTTTATAACAATTTTATTTCAGGCTTTTGCAATGACAGGATTAGCATCACTTCTTATGAGTATATTTAAGAAAACTAAAACTATGAATACTATTTGTATGCCGTTTATAATGCTTTATTCAGCTTTTGGAGGAGCATTTTATTATGTAGATGAAGCAGCAGTAAAATTTAAGTATATGAAGCTCACTCTAAATTATTGGATTACAGATGCTTATAATAAGATAGCACTTGGTTATAGTATCAAAAGTGTGTTTGTGAACTTAAGTATAATGTTCTTAGTTGGGCTACTTGGAATGGTTATAGGAACAGTAGTTGCTATTAGAAAAAGCAAGTGCTATGGAGGAATCTAATATGATATATATGGCATTTTTACATCTAAAGAGAATTTTAGTTCAGAATAAAAGAGGATTTATTATAACAATTTTATTTCCAACTATAGTTGTTAGCTTGGTAGCTTTTTTTTCTAACGGAGTGAGTTCAAATACAACAATAAATATTGCAGTTGTAAATAATGATACAGGAAAAGAAGGAAAGAAATTATTAAAAATATTAGACAAAAGTAATTTTTCTATACATGAAGTTTCTTATAAAGAGGGTGAAGTGGAAATAAAGAGAAATGCAGCATCAATTTGCGTAGTTATACCTAAGAATTTCACACAGAATATTAAAAGTGGGGAAAAGCCATCAATTAATATTGTAAAGGCTTTAAACAGTAACGTTGATACTGCTGTTCTTAATCAATTTAATTCATATATCGGGAAACAAATGGTTTTAAGTAAAGCTTTCAGTGAAACAAGAGCGTTTGGAATTAAGGTAAACCAAAATAAATTTAATAGAGAAATTAAAGATAACATGAAAAACACGTATGTAGAGGTAACTTCAAGGTATCTAAACAATGAAAGTACAAGACCGCTTTCTGGGATATTATCCACAAATCTAATCATAAATTTTCTGATGTATTCAATGATTTATATAGTTACAGATATATATGAACTTAAAAGGAAAAAAATACTTAAAAGGAGTATGTCTACACCTAATAAAAATTCGTCAATATTGATGTCAATATTACTTGCCATGTTTGGACTTTTATTTATACAATCTTCCATACTTGTATTTGTAACAAAAAATTTTCTTCACGTATATTTTGGAAAATCCATTATGGCTGTAATGCTAATTTTCGCGGTACTTAACTTGGTTGTATTAAGTGCAGGACTTGTTGTTGTAAGGTGGGCAAAAAGAGAAACTCATATATCATCTGTAGTGTCACTTACAGTAACTTTGACTTCTGCAGTGGGAGGAAGTTTTATACCGTTAGATAGTATACCTAATCTTCCAAGTGTAATGAAGAAGATAGCATACTTTACTCCTCAAAAATGGGCAGTAGAAGCACTGAATAAAATTTCTCTTGAAAACGTTGGAGTGCACAGTATTTTACCTCACATTGCAGTTTTAATTCTTTTTGCATTAGTTTTCTTTGTAATAGGAGCGGCGCAATTTAGAAGAACAATAAATGAATAGGGTGACAAAAGTAATGTCTACAAAACTAGACTCATGACTTAGTTCAATGGCACCATAATGAAATACTCTGTATAATGAAACCATAGGTTGAAGTTAAATGAAGGGGGAAAACATTATGGAAATGATACTTAATAAATTAGGATATAAGGAAAATGAAGAGATAAAATTTTTAAATAAGGGACCCTGCGGAGTATGGCTTATTTGGATAGGTATTATAATAATATTAGGAACTATGTTTGGAGGAGAAAATTGTGTGAATCCTGGTATATTTTCTATAGGATATGCTTTAGGAATGATTATTATATTTAGAACAGAATTTATAAAAAAATATTTATCTTACGGAAAAAATTCAAGCTTTCAAAGTAAAATGGCAAACATATCTATAATAGTAATGTTTGTGACTGCAGGAATTATTGGAGGAAGATACTTTGGAGAACAAAATTTTAGAATGATATGGCTTGCAGCTTTTTTAGCAACTGCTATTCACTTTGTACCTTTTTCAGTAGTTCATGGAAAACTTCTTTTAGTATTAGCATTTTTAGTAGGTGTCAATGCTATATATGGAATGATGCATATAGAAATAAGTTTTTATTACATAGGAATTATAGATGGAATATTAAAAATTGCATTTGGAATATTGATGGTTAAGTTTAGACAGCCATAGTAAAAATCAAAGGGGACAGATTCACTATTAACTGTCCCTTTTAATTATGTTTTAATTATTTGAGGTAGATATGGTGTATAGACGTTTCAATGGAATTATTGCTATTATCACAAGACAAATTATGCAATCAATGGATAAAAAGGAACCATTATATACTATAGAATATATAAGAGGAGATTGTCCTTTAGGAGCACTGCTAGCAAAGAAAACAACACCTGATATAACATGGAATAAAAATCTTATAAAAACAGCAGTAACAGTTCCTAAAAGTTTTTTATTTTTAAAATAGCCAGCAAAGCCTAAAGCCATATATGGTAGAGGATAATCGAAAAGTACCTGAATCGGATGAAGTAGATATGGTTCTAGCATAAGATCTATTATTCCAAATAGAAAGCCGGTTAAAAATCCTACTTCAGGACCATAAAAGAAGGCAATTAGTAGTATAGGAACCATGCTTCCTAAAGTAACACTTCCTCCTTGTGGTAATTTGTATATTTTAAATAAACTTAGAACAGTTGAAAGTGCCAAAACAACTCCAACTTGAGCTACTAATTTTGTAGTGAATTTTATTTTTTTTACCTTTAGTAAAACAGCTATTAATATTAAAACACCTACAAGAGTAGCTATAGCGGATGGACTTTGTGATATCGTCTTAATACTTTTAGAGAATGAAAAATTGTCCATAACAAAACCTCCTAAATTATATGTGGATTTAAGGTAAACAAAAAATAAAAAGCTGTAATCAACAGTAGAAAACAGATCAACTGCAAATTACAGCAAGTAATTCAAAATTCAAACTGCTTCCCTACGCTGGTATTATCCAGATCAGGTTAAGGGTTAACGTGACAAACTGTTTCTCAGCCTAAAGGCACCCCTAGCACATATATTTTTTATTTCATTATAGTACATACATGAGAAAAAGTAAATCTTAAGGTATTAAGTTCCATAAGATTTACTTTTTGAATTTATAGAGATTGTGTTTTTGATAAGACATTCTTTATATTAATTAATCTCTTATTGGATATAGGATGAACCAAGTATGGGTTTATATCACATAATGGAGTTATGACAAAAAGTCTTTCTGCCATTCTAGGATGGGGGATTGTGCAGTGAGGATCATAGGTAACTAAATCATCGTAAAGTAAAATATCAATATCTATGGTTCGAGGACCCCAATGTATTTTTCGTTCGCGTTTAAGCGACTTCTCTGTTTCAAGGAAAAAGTCCATAAGCTCATTTGGTGTCATTAAAGTTTTTACTTCAGCAGCGCAGTTTAAAAAATTATCTTGGTTTAGATATCCAACAGGTCTTGTAGTATAGAAGTTAGAAGTTTTTGTGATTTTGCATAAATAGTTGTCATCGATAATTTTAAGAGCATCTTTTAAATTTTGTGATTTATCTGCAATATTTGATCCAAGGCCTATATAAACTGTATGCCAACTTCGTTCTATTTCTACAGAAACATACTTTAAATGTTTTTTTACAGGAGCCCAAGGTTTTTTTAAAATTACTTTTACAGATTGAATTAAATCGTAATTTAGTAAAATAAACTCGGCTACTTTTTCAGCAGCAGTTTCAATTAAATCGAAATTTTCCCTCTGAAATTCTTCTTCTACTCTATCAGAGAGTTCAGCGTAATTTACTGTATCGCTCAAAGTTTTTGACAATCCAGGTTTTCTTAAATCTAAAGTAAGGTATAGAGATAATAAGAATTTTTGTCCTAATACTTTTTCTTCTCCTAGAACACCGTGGTTCGCAAATATTTCAAGATCTTCTATAGTTATTTTGTCCAATATAATCATCTCCTTATTATTGCATCAGCTACCATACAAGCTCGTTTATTTTCAAGAACGTCATGAACTCTAATAAAATCACAGCCTTTGACTACACCTATGACTGAAGTAGCAACTGTACCCTCAACTCTTTTGTTGGGAGGCAAATTTAAAATATTGCCTATCATTGATTTTCTAGAAGTGCCCAAAAGAATAGGGAAATTTAAAACATTTAATTTTTCTAAATTATTCATTAAAAGCAAATTTTGATTGAAGTCTTTTGCAAAACCTATTCCAGGATCTATCATTATATTTTCTGGTTTAACACCAGCATTTATTGCTATATCTATACTTTCTTTTAAATCATCTATAACATCTTGAAGAAAGTTACTATAATCGTTATTTTCTCTATTATGCATTAGACAACAAGGAACATCATATTTCGCAGCTACCTTAGCCATATATGTATCTTTTTTGAAACCCCATACATCATTTATAAGGTGCGCACCAGATTCTAATGCGGCCTCTGCAACTTCGCCCTTATAGGTATCTATAGAAATTGGAATATCAAATTCGTGCGATACGGCTTCTATTATTGGAATAACCCGTTCTAGTTCCTCATTTTTGTCAACAGAAGAGTGGTTTGGTCTTGTGGATTCACCACCGATATCAATTATATCAGCGCCATCTTCTATGAGCTTAGCTGCATGTTTTAAAGCATTGTCTAAATTATTAAATTTTCCTCCATCAGAAAAAGAATCAGGTGTAACATTTAAAATTCCCATTATGTAAGTTCTTTCTCCAAGTATAAAATCTTTATTCGCTATTTTCATTTTTTACTCCTTAATATATTATGCTTGAATTTTTTTTATTGTAACTCCAATTACATTCTTTATAAGCAGAGCAATTAAAGCAATTCCTAGAAAGCTTATCGCTTTTATATAATATGGCGCTTAAATCCGAGAGAGTGTTTGCTTCTCCATGACTTTTTATTGCTTCAATTATAAGGGTGCTTTCAGAATCGTTGAATTCACAGTCTTTTAGGATATTAGCTGCTAAAATTGAACTTGCTTTAGAATGAGAAATTCCACTTTCATATTGCTGCCATCGTCCTATATCATGGAGAAGAGCAGAAGCATAGATTATGTCTTTTTTTATAGCAAGATTTTTTTCTAGAACCATTATATATGCAATTCTTGCAACATCAAGAAAGTGTTCTAAATTGTGAAGACAAAACTTTCTGCCATTTTCATACTCCATATTTTTTAGCAAGTATGTTTTGAAATTTTTGTGATTTAAAATTAGATTTATTCTATCATGTTTTTCCATAAAGACTCCTAATGTAAATATTTATACAATATTATATCATTAAAAAATCCTTCTTAAAAATATTATTCTTAAATTTTTAAACATAAATTTTAAGGTGTAAGCATTATGAATTATAACCAGGAATTATATAAATATGCAATTAAAAGCTCATAAATACAATATTTACATTAAACGCTTAAAAATAAAATTTGCATTTTGTGTTTTATTGTGCTAAATTAAAAATGTAAAAATTAAATATAGTTAACGGGGAGCCTGTAGACAGGCTGAGAGTGGAATGTGATTCCAGACCCTCATAACCTGATTTGGATAATGCCAACGTAGGGAGTTAATGCATCATGTTTGTTACATATAATTCTGCGCAGAAGTTTATATGTTTTAATGTGAAAGAAAGTTATGAGGGAAGCGATTTGCTTCTCTTTTTTATTTCTCCAAAAGAGGTGATTTAGTGTTAGTAAATGGAAAAGATATGAATTTTGATGATGAGATAACTGTTTATGAACTTTTAGATAAAATGAATATAGAAAGTAGTCAGGTAGTTGTTGAAGTGGACTTAGAAATCATAAATAAAGATGAGTATAAACAAAAAAAACTTTCAAGTGAGTCTAAGGTTGAAGTAGTTAGATTTGTTGGTGGTGGTTAAATGAAGGTATATGTAAATGAAAGATCATTAGATGTGAAAAATGGAACTACACTTATGCAGCTAAAACGGCAGATAAAAAAAGATTCAGATGTTGTTGTTTATAACGGTTTTATTATGAAAAAAGATTTAAGTTTAAAAGAAGAAGATAACGTTGTTTTTATTAAAAAGGGTGAAATTCCTAAAAAAGAAGATATGGAAGCACAGCTAGTTTCGAGGCATACTCCAAAGGTTCATGAAAAAGTGAAAAATACATCTGTTGGGATAGCTGGTCTTGGAGGACTTGGTTCAAATGCAGCGGTAAGCCTTGCAAGAATAGGAGTTGGAAGACTTGTACTTGTGGACTTTGATGTAGTTGAACCAAGCAATTTAAATCGTCAGCATTATTTTATAAGACATATAGGTATGAAAAAAACTGAAGCACTTAAAGAAATAATAAGTCAATGTAATCCATTTGTGAAGGTAGACGTAGTAGACACATTTATAAATGGGAACAATGCACAAGAAATTTTTAAAGATGTGGATATAATTGTTGAGGCTTTTGATAATCCTGTATGTAAGGCAGAACTTATAAATAGCGTTCTTACAAAAATGAATGGTAAAAAGGTAATCGGAGCATCCGGAATGGCAGGGTATTTTTCGAGTAACAGCATTGTAACAAAGAAGATAAATAAAAATTTTTATATTGTGGGCGATGGAGAAAATGAAGCAGCACCTGGCTGTGGTCTTATGGCTCCAAGAGTTAATATAGCGGCTAACCATGAGGCAAACCAAGTACTTAGAATAATCATGGAAAATGAATAAAGTTTTGGGAGGAATTTAAGTGGATGAATTAGAAATAGGTGGAGTTAAACTAGATAGTAGACTTTTTGTTGGGACAGGTAAATTGGCCTCTAATGAAGTTATACCAAAAATCATGGAAAAATCAAATTCAAAGGTTATAACAGTAGCACTTAGAAGAGTTGACATAACTTCAAAGCAGGATAATATTTTGAATTTTATAGATAAGGATTTAATACTTTTACCAAATACATCAGGAGCTAGAAATGCAGAGGAGGCTATTAGACTTGCAAGAATAGCTAAGGCAGCAGGTTGTGGAAACTGGATTAAGATAGAGGTTATATCGGATAATAAATATTTACTTCCAGATAATTATGAAACGATAAAGGCAACAGAGGCTTTGGTAAAGGAAGGTTTTATAGTACTTCCATATGTAAATCCTGACCTTATGGATGCAAGAAGACTTGTAAATGTCGGAGCAGCAGCAGTTATGCCACTGGGAGCACCAATTGGAAGTAATAGAGGACTTAGAACTAAGGAAATGCTTAAAATATTAATAGAAGAAATAAATGAAGTTCCTGTAGTTGTAGATGCGGGAATAGGAAAACCATCAGATGCTGCTATGGCTATGGAGATGGGAGCAGATGCGGTACTTGTAAATACGGCTATAGCAACAGCAGATAATCCAGTATTAATGGCAGAAGCATTCTCTTTGGCAGTTAAAGCAGGAAGAATGGCCTATGTTGCAAAAATAGGAGAGGAAAAAGAATACGCATCAGCATCTTCTCCTCTTACAGGATTTTTAAGATAGGAAGTGTAGGTAAATGAGTTTTTATAAAAAATTGCAACAATATAAAGATTTTGACTTTGATGATTTTTTTTCAAAGGTAACTGCTAGGGATATAGAGAAGATTTTATGTAAGGATATTCTCCATGAGATGGACTTTTTAAAGCTTTTATCTCCAGCTGCAGAAAAGTATTTAGAACATATGGCACAAAAAGCTAGAGAACTTTCGCTTAAGAATTTTGGAAAAACAGTGGTGCTTTATACACCTATATATATTGCTAATTATTGTGTAAATGGATGTGCTTATTGTGGATATAATGTAAAAAATAAAATAAAGAGAAAACAGCTCACAATGGAGGAAATAGAAGAGGAAGCAAGGGCGATATATAGTTCAGGTATGAGAAATATAATACTTCTTACAGGAGAATCAAAAGTTCAAACTCCAGTTTCATATATAAAGGATGCAATAAAACTTTTAAAAAAATATTTTAGTTCCATATGTATTGAAATATATCCTCTTGAGGTTAATGAATATAGAGAGTTAGTAGAAGCAGGTGCGGATAGCTTAACTATTTATCAAGAGACATATAATGAAGAAAAGTATTCCAAAGTTCATTTAAGCGGACCTAAAAGAAATTTTAAGTTTAGACTTGATGCGCCTGAAAGGGTTTGCGAGGCTGGAATCCACTCAATAGGAACTGGAGCACTTTTAGGACTTTACAAATGGAGAAGTGAGGCATTTTTTACAGGTCTTCATGCTTCATATATTCAAGAAAAGTTCCCAAGTGTTGAAATATCAATGTCTGCACCGAGAATAAGACCTCATGCTGGAAGCTTTGATGATATATATGAAGTTAATGACAAAAATATTGTACAGGTTATTCTAGCATATAAAATGTTTCTTCCAAGAGCAGGTACAAATATAACCACAAGAGAGCCAAAAGAGTTTAGAGATAAACTTATACCTATTGGAGTTACAAAAATGTCAGCAGGAGTGTCCACAGAGGTTGGAGGCCATGGCTGCAAGGATAAAGGCGAAGGACAGTTTGATACAAATGACAAGAGGAGTGTAAGTGAAGTTTATAATAGAATAAAGGAGTTAGGATATAATCCTGTGTTTAAGGATTTTGAAAATGCTCTATGATTTATGTAGTTACTAATAGAAAATTAGCTAAAAATAAAGATCTACTTGGTTGTGTCGAAAAGGTGCTTAAGTATGGTGCTTGCAGTGTAATTCTTAGAGAAAAGGATTTAGGTTATGACGAGTTGTATGAAATAGCTAAAAAAATAAAATTTATTACTGATAAGCATAGTGCTAAATTGATTGTAAATGGAAGCTTAAGAGTGGCTGAAGAAGTAAAAGCATATGCATATCATTCAAGTTTTGTTAATTTTATAAATAATGGTGGAAGTAAGATTATAAAAAATGGAGTGTCCATTCATAGTTTAGAGGAAGCTAAAAGAGCTGAAGAAAACGGAGCGGATTATGTACTTGCTGGCAATATATACGAAACAGCTTGTAAACCGGGATTAAAAGGTAGAGGGCTTGAATTTGTAAATTCTATATCTAAAAATATCACTATACCTGAAATTGCCATTGGGGGTATTAGTGAAGAAAATGTTCAAGAATTAATAAATTCAGGTGCAAATGGTGCAGCGGTTATGTCCTCTGCAATGAAAAATCCTGCTGTAATTAAAAAAATTATAGGAAAGCTTAATAAGAAATAGCTAAAAAGAATTCAAGTATTCAATAAAACACTTGAATTCTTTTTTCATTATATAATATAAAGAAAGATTGGTAAGAATAAATATATACAGAGTTTTAAGGAGAAAACAAAATGGAATGGATAGATAGATTTATTGAGCTGCTTTTCTATGGAGAAAAAGAAGAAGCTTACAAATTAAAATTTGATCATTTTCCAAGGAGACTATATAAGTATGAAGTTATTGATGAAAAAAGATTACTAGCTCTTAAAAACAATAAGATTTGGTTTGCGAATCCTGATAAATTAAATGATCCCTTTGATTCATGTGGTGTTTTTTTTGATAAGAAAGTACTTTGTAATTACACCAACAAAAAAAGTATAGATGAATACATCGATGGCTTAAAAAGAAACATAAAAGTATGTTGTTTTTCAGAAGAGCTTAATAGTATGCCGATGTGGGCGCATTACGCTAATAATCATACGGGTATTTGTATAGAATACGATTTTTCTAAGCTTAATTATATGAGTGAATTTTCAAAGTATATTTTTCCTATAAGATATGAAACTGAAAAGTATGATATAACAAAGTTTTTAGAGAGGATATTTAAGGAAGAGGCAGAGGAAAGAATGTACTTACTTTTTTTTCTTATGCAAATAAAACATGTAAGCTGGAGTTATGAGAAGGAATGGAGAATAATTCTTAAGGCCTACGAGGATAAAAATGAGGGAATAGTTTGTCCTATAAAGCCAGAAGGAATATATTTAGGACTTAATTGTAGTGAAGAGAATAAGGAAAAATTAAAAAGAATAGTTGTAGAAAATATAAAATGTCCTATTTATGAAATAGAGAAAACCGAAGGAAAGCTGTTTGAGTTTAAAACAAAGAATGTAAGTGAAAAAAACTATAAGTAATAAAGTTTATAAGTTACATAAAATAACCATATTATATTTAAACTTTTTAATATTTTGTGTTAAAATAAAAACTAGTAGCAATAATCAATTATTTTAACCAAAAAAGGAGGTTGAGCTGCTTTAACATTAAACATTATAACATTATAACTTATACTAAATGTTTATGCAGCGAGTATATATGTATCCATTAAAATTTGAACACTTATACTATGAAAAAATTTGGGGTGGAAGAGATTTAGAAAAATTCAGAAATGATTTACCTGATGGAAATATAGGAGAGAGCTGGGATGTAGCGTGTCATAAAAATGGAACTAGTGTAATTTGTAATGGAGAATTCAAAGGGAAGAAACTTGATGAATTAATAAAAGAAAAAAGTACTGAAATAATGGGAACTAAGCTTTCTAAGGAATGGTTTCCTTTACTTATTAAGCTTATAAATGCAAAATCAGATCTTTCTGTTCAAGTGCATCCAAATGATGAGTATGCAAAGAAAGTAGAAAATGATATGGGTAAAACAGAAGTTTGGTATGTAGTTGATGCAAAAGAAGAAGCAGCTCTAGTAGTAGGAACGTCAGGAAATTGTACTAAGGAATCGCTTAAAGAGGCAATAGAGTCAGGAAGTTTAGATAAATATATGAATAGAATACCTGTTAAAAAGGGTGATGTTTGCCTTGTAAGAAGTGGTATGATTCATGCTATATGTGGAGGAGTTACAATTGCTGAAATTCAGCAAAATAGTGATACTACCTACAGGGTATATGACTACAATAGAGGAAGGGAGCTTCATGTAGAAAAGGCTCTTGATGTTATAAATTTAAATCTTAAGGGTAAGAAAAATAAAGGAATAAGAGTTACAAAAGAAGGATATGAAAAAACATATTTTTGCCTTGGAAGAGATTTTTCCCTTGAGGTTTATGATGTATTAGAAAAGGTAACTGAAAAAAGTGATAAAGAGAGATTTTATATATTTACGTGTGTTGATGGTGAAGGAGAAATAATATATAAAGGTGGAAAAGAAAAAATAAGCTTTGGAGAGAGTATTCTAATTCCAGCAGCTCTTGGTGAATACACAGTAAAGGGAAAAGTTAAATTTATAAAAAGCTATGTTCCTGATGTAAATAAGGTTGAGCGTGAAATTTTAGATGAAATAAGCTATTAATTTTAGCTTTAAGGGGAGTCTATTATGATAAATAGGATTATTGATATATGGGAAGGATTTTCTTATAAAAGCAGTGATAATAGTGATTTTAGACCTAAGATGGAGACTTACATTTTAAATGGAGATAAAAAAAGATCTGCAATTTTAATTTTGCCGGGAGGAGGGTATAATCATACATCTTCTAGAGAGGCAGAACCTATAGCAGTAAATTATAATGCAGCTGGCTTTAGCACGTTTGTACTTCATTATAGTGTTGCTCCTAATAGATATCCACAGCCATTATTAGATGCCGCAAGAGCTATTTCTATAATAAGAGAAAATGCTGATGAGTGGAATATAGATAAGGATAAAATAGCAGTTTGTGGTTTTTCAGCAGGAGGTCATCTAGCAGGTTTGCTTGGGGTAAATTGGTTTAAAGAAGAACTATTTAATGTAGATGGGATAAGTAAAGAATTCTTGAAACCAAATGCCCTTATATTGTGCTATCCTGTAATAACCTCAGGAAAATTTGCACATAAAAAATCATTCAAGTGTTTATTAGGGGATGAAGGCAAGAAATTGCTTGATGAAGTATCAATTGAAAAGCATGTAACAGGTAAAACACCTACGACTTTTATATGGCATACCTTTAACGATAAGGTTGTTCCAGTTCAAAATTCTATGTTGTTTACAGAAGCTCTTAGTAAAGTTGAAGTTTCTTTCGAAATGCATATTTATCCAGAGGGGAAACATGGCATGGCACTTGGAACTAAGGAAACAGATGGGGGCGGAAATATTAATCCTCACTTAGCGTCCTGGTTTAATTTAAGTGTTGAGTGGATAAGAAGTATCTTTGGAGAATAAATAAAATGAGTTACAAATTTCTGTAACTCATTTTATTTATATAGTTTAGCCAATTGTCCCGTGCTTTTCGTACTCTGTAACATTAGATATACTATTGTCATCATTTACAAATACGACTTTTGGTCTATGTTCTGATGCTTCTTCAGGTGTTAAGCTGCAATAGCACATAATTATTACTTTATCGCCAGCTTGGGCACATCTTGCAGCGGCTCCATTAAGGCATATTATTCCACTTCCAGCTTCTCCAGCTATTACGTAGGTTTCAAATCTAGCACCATTATTTATATTTGCTATCTCTACCTTTTCGTATTCAAGTATATTGGCTTTATCCATAAGGTTTCTATCAATAGTTATGCTTCCAACATAATTTAAATCAGCTTGAACAACTGTTGCTCTATGAATTTTAGATTTTAACATATTTAAATGCATTTTATTCCTCCAAAAGTTTATTTATATATTCCAAGTGAAATTATCTATAAGGCGTATTTTTCCTATATAAACAGCAATTGCAACAAGAATCGATTGCTGTACTTTAGAAACAGACTTAAGGGAAAGACTATCTACAACTTCAACGTAATCTATTTTTGCAAGAGGTTCTTTTCCTATTTCAATAATTATAGCTTTTTTTATGTTATATACATTTTTCTCTCCGTTATCGAGAAGTTCTTTTGCAAGGTTTAAGCTCTTAGAGAGAATAGTTGCAGCTTTTCTCTCTTCAGAAGAAAGATAAGAATTTCTAGAACTTTTTGCAAGACCATCTTCTTCACGAATTATAGGACATGCTACTATTTCAATATCAAAATTTAAGTCCCTAACCATCCTTTTAATTACAGCTACTTGTTGAGCGTCTTTTTCACCAAAATAAGCTCTATCAGGACAGGTTATGTTAAACAATTTTGTAACTACGGTACAAACTCCTCGAAAGTGTCCGGGGCGTCTAGCTCCGCAAAGTATGTCTGTAATCTTAGAAGAATTTACAAATGTAACCGCATCATCAAAGTACATTTCTGAAGGCTCTGGATTAAATAAAATTGAAGCTCCGGCTTTAGTGCAAACCTCAGCGTCTCTATCTAAATCTCTAGGATAAACGTCAAGGTCTTCATTAGGTCCAAATTGTATTGGATTTACAAAGTCACTTACTATAACTTTATCGTTTTCTTTTGAGGCTCTTTCAATTAGACTTTTGTGTCCATCATGTAGGTAACCCATAGTTGGAACTAGTCCTATAGTCAGTCCTTCTTTTTTCCATTGCTTTATATACTTTTTAACATCACTAATGGAATGCAAAATTTCCATAATATCTTACTTCCCTTCTTATTTGGTAATTTCGTCTATAATGCTCTGATCAATCTTAAATGAGTGAGCTTCGTCAGGAAATGTGCCTTCTCGTACTTCTTTTGCATAACTATTAAAAGCTTCTTTCATGTCGTCACCTATATTACCATATCTTTTAACAAATTTAGGCGCCAAATCAGAAAACATTCCAAGCATATCTTGATAAACAAGTATTTGACCATCACAATGTTTACCAGCACCAATTCCTATAGTTGGTATTGTAATGCTTTCAGTTATAATTTTAGCAAGTTTCTCAGGAATACCCTCTAAAGTAATAGCAAAGGCTCCAGCTGCTTCTATCTTTTTAGCATCTTCAATTAGTTCTTTTGCTTTAGAGATATTTTTTCCCTGAATTTTAAAACCGCCAAAGGCATTTACAGATTGGGGAGTAAGACCAATATGGCCCATTACAGGAATTTGAGCATCCACGATTGCTTTTATTCTATCGCAGACTAAAGCACCGCCCTCAAGTTTAATGGCAGTAGCACCAGCTTCTTTGACAAGCCTACCGGCGTTAAAAACAGCATCGTAAACTGAAGTTTGATATGACATAAAAGGTAAGTCAGCTACAATAAGGGTGCTTTTTGCACCACGTACTACAGCTTTTGTATGATGAATCATGTCTTCCATTGTTACACTTAAGGTATTTTCGTATCCGAGACATACCATGCCAAGAGAATCTCCAACGAGAATTCCATTGATGTCGCAGGAATCAATTATCTTTGCAGTTGAGTAATCATAGGCTGTTAACATAACGAGCTTCTCTTTTTTAAATTTAGAATTTTTAAATGTTTCAGTGGTATTTTTCATTAATAATCCTCCTTAAAGCTATTTGTTACAGAAAATTTCTAATTAAGCTTTTAACTAGAAATTCTATAATAGTCTTCACTAAAGGGCGAGTATCGTAACACCTTTGTTTTTCTATCAAAGGGCATAAAAATTTCAGTCCCACTCTCTCGATATGGGCGAGTTTGTGTACAATATGTAATAAAAAAACTATAGGTGAAGTTCTATAAATATAGATACTCCCCGGTACACAAGTTAAAATAACACAAATTAAAAGTATTTACAAGAGAAAAAGTTTTTTTGAATAAATATGATATAATTTAAAAATCATATTTAACATAAGATATTTTATGGTAAAGGTAGGAGTTAATACAATATATAACTTTTGTTTATAGACTGCTTAAGAATAAAATGTTATTATATAATTTGAGTAAAAGTATAGTTATAGTGTTTAAAAAACATAAATTTAGAAGGGAATAAATATGAAGAGATTTCTTAAGAAGATTTTTGTTGCAGTTATGTGTTCTAGTATGGTTTTTTATGTATCAGCTTGTACTAATACATTAAATAATACTTCACCAGTTAAGCATGATAAAAAGGTAAACCAAAAGAAGAGTAGCATAACTATATGGATAAATAATAAAGACCAAAACATAATAAAGGATCAAATTAATGCTTTTAACAAAAAATATGATTACATAACTGTTAATACAGTATTTATGAGTGAAGACGATATAATAAAAAACTACGAAAATAATACTAAGGACAATTTGAAGCTTCCGGATGTTGTAGAGATTGGTGATTTAAGTGCATCTAAATTCGTCAATAAGTTTAGTGGTAAGCTTGTAAATTTATCTTCTGATAGCGACATAAAAAATGATATGTTTTTATCAAATAAGATTCATAATTTAACAAAGAATAGCAGAGTTTACGGTTATCCATGGTATACTCAACCAGTATTTATGTTTTATAGGTCTGATATAATGCATAGTTTAAATATAAATACGGATGATATAAAAACCTGGAAGGACTATAATGATTTAGGAAACAAGGTTAAACAAAATGGAAAAAATTTAATTTATCTTTCTGATTTAAGTGATATTTATGATGTTCAAAATAGTGAATTAGGAGTTAATTTCTTAGATAACAATGATAAGATAAATATAGAAGATAATAAATTTAAAGAAGCCGCTAGTTTTGTTTTTGATATAATTAAAGGAAATACAAATATAAGTATTCAACCTGGGAAGGATATAACTAAAGCATTTGCTTCAGGAGAAATTGTATCAATGATGTCAACTCCAGAAGAAATTTTATATCTGGAGAAAAATTACCCGAATTTAAAAGGGAAAGTTTCACTTGAAAGGCTGCCAGCTTTTGAACAGGGGGGAAATAATACTGCGTATAAGGATGGCATGAATCTTTTAGTAACAGATAATGAGAAAAATAAAACATACTCAGAGCAGTTTGCTAAATTTGTTACAAGTAATGAAAAAGCTGCATATAATCAATTCTCAATATATGCTTTATGTTCCAGTAACTCATCAGCGTATAGTTATGATAAAATGCATGAGAAGAATGATTATATGGGCGGATGTGATGTATATGAAATGTATATGAACGCTGCTAAAATGTTTTCAGATGTTAAATATTATAAGGATTATTCTGATATAAAGAATTATATAGTAAAGGAAATAGGTAGTGAAGCAGCACAAAATAAAGGCATTGATGAGATTATAACAAATATGCAGAAAACTTTGGCAGATAGATATAATAAATAAGAGTTGATTTTTAAATAAGTGCATAAAATAGCACTTATTTATTTTTTGTTTTTATTTAAACGTTTACTTTGAAATAATATTATGCTATAATTTACTCAAGAAAGTTAATTTATTATTTGCTCTATTTTAATGGTATAAATGGTATAATGAGAATTTAGGGGAAAAAATATGCCCAACAGAAATTAAATTCATTTTTGTTAGGCATATTTTTATTTTTTGATTATGCAAAGGTGTTATAAATATTACTATAGGCTTCTAAGGTCTTTTTCGAGGTGTTTTTCCATGAAAATTTTCTGGAGCGATTAAAACCTTCTATGCTTAACTTTTGTTTTAATTTACTATCTTCAAGAATATTTAATATTGCATCTCTAAGTTCTGAAGTATCAAGAGGATTTATAAGTACAGCAGAATCTCCAGCTATTTCTGGTATTGAAGATATATTTGAAGTTACAACAGGTGTTTTGCAGCTCATTGCTTCAAGTACCGGCAGGCCAAAACCTTCATACAGAGAAGGATACACAAATAATTCACAAGCATTATAGAATACAGGTAAAAATCTTTCTCCAATGTATCCTGTAAAGATAACTTCATTAGATATATTTAGATGTCTACATAAGTCTTTTAAACTCTCAAGTTCATCTCTACACAGACCTATTATTACTAGATTATGTTTTTTACTCAACTTTTTACTTGCATCAGCAAAAGCTAGAATAAGATTTCTTACATTTTTTCTTTTACTAAATCCTCCAAGATATAGGACAAAAGGATCACTAATGCTATAATTTTTTTCAATAAATTTTTTGCAGTGTTCCCTGCTTAGGGGTTTATAGTTATAATTTGCCGCAAGTGGAGTTACATATATTTTATCTTCATTTATTGGAAAGTATTTGAGTATATCTTTTTTAGAGTATTCAGATACGGTTAAAATAGCATCAGAGTTTTCTATTATAAAAGGCATATTTTTTAAGAATTTTAGCAAGTAGCCTTTTCCAACCGTTTCGGGCATTATATATGGAATTAAGTCATGAACTGTAGAAACTTTTATGCATGATACATTTTGATCCAGACCTATTCCGTTTTGGGGAACATGATATATTTCTATACTGTTTTTTATTATATTTTCTGGGAAGTAGCATTTTTCGAAAAAACTATGACATCCTTTTGAAACTATGTTTATTTTAGTATTGCTTTTTATAAAATCCTTGTAGTTATTTCCATACCAGTACAAGGTGTACGAATTTTCCTCATCTATATTTAATAATTCTCTTACTAAATTTTCAGTATATGTTCCAATTCCAGTACCCCTATATAAATTTATTCCCCTAGCATCAATTGCTATGTTCATTTGCACATCTCCCATTATGCTTTATACCTATAATATAGTATAGAGTTAAGTGTTAAATGTGTGATAAAATTATTGCATTTTAGATGGACTGAGGTATTAAAGCCTATATCACACAGTTTAGTAAATTCTCATATAATAAATGTGTGAGATTAGGTTAAGTGGTGAAATACTGTGAATAGTGTAGAAATTAATGAATTTTTAAAAAATAACTATAATATTAACGCTGAAGCCTCCCAAAAAATAAAAAACGTCTATAGAGTTAATAGCAGTTCAAAAAATTACTGTCTAAAATGCATACATTATGATTATGGTCATGTTCTCTTTATTGTAAAGGCTATGGAGCATTTAAAAGAAAATGGTTTTGATAAAATCCCTGAAATAATTCCTACTAGTAGTGGTGAGAAGTTTATAAAGTTCAGAAGTTGTTATGTATACCTTACTGAATGGTTGGATGCTAGAGTATGCAATTTTGATAATCCTATAGATCTTTATACTGCAGTAAAAGCACTTTCAAGTCTTCATTTAAAGAGCAGAAGTTTTGAAGTTACGGATAACATGAACCCAAGAGTTGGCTGGTTTAATTGGAGAGAAAATTTTAAGAGAAGAAAGGACGAAATATTAAAATTTAAAAAAATAATTTGTGATAAGGAGAAGAAAACAGAATTTGATAATTTGTATATGAAGTTAATGGAGGAGGAGCTTTCTAAAGCAGATAAATCAATACAGGATATAGAAAACTCAGAATATGTTAACAAAATGAATGAAGAGTTTAGGTTAAAGGGGTTTTGTCACCATGATTATGCTCATCATAATATATTAATAGATAAGGAAGGAAAAGCCCATATTATAGATTTTGATTACTGTATGCTGGATACACATCTTCATGACTTATCAAGTATTCTTATACGTAAAATGAAAAATGGCTTATGGGATATGAAGTGCTGCTTATTTATTTTAAATACCTATAATGAGGACTATAAGATAGAAAATAATGATATACCTATAATGGCGTCTTTTATGGAATTTCCTCAAGGATATTGGCAGGTTGGACTTCAATATTATGTGGAAAAGCAGCCCTGGACAGAAGAGTTTTTTATGAGTAGATTAAACAAAATTTACAAAGATAAAGATGAAAGACAAGAATTTTTAGAGGATTTTATGAAATTTAAATATTTGTAATTAGAGGTGATATTGTGGGGAGCCTAGATGACATTTCATTTATAGATTACATTGAAGAAAATGGTATAAGGCTGAGTAATATCGTTAATCACATAGATAAGAAGGATATAGATGAAAAAAAGGCCATAGAGCAGATTCAAATTATAGCAGACTTCCACAGAATAGCTAGAGGATATAATGGATTGGATGTAAAAACTATAAAGAATAAAATTGGAAAACTTGTTGGGCAATATAAAATACATGCAAAGAAATTAAAAAAGTATGCTGATATGAAAAAGAAGAGTAGCAATTTAACTATGTTTGAGGAATACTTTTTAAATACTTGCGAAAGTGTTATTGAACGATGTGAAAAATGTCTTGGGCACATTAATGATGATGAATATATGGAAATAATAAAAAGAAGTATGAGAAATAATGATATTTGCCTTGGAAATTGTTACTTTGAAAACCTATGGAAGAATGGTAATATTTTTTTAGCTGATTATAGTGATATAGCTTTTAATATGGTTGAAATAGATGGTGTGAAATTTATTGGAAAGCTAAAGAGCAATAGTTTGGATTTGAATTTTGAGCTCTTAATAGATAAATATATTGAAGCAGAGAATATAAAAAGTGAGAGTAAAAACTTAATGAAAGCGCTTATATCATATCCTTCAGAATATATAAAGTGTGTTGAAAGATACGAAAGAAACAGTGATGAATCACTTGAAGATAGATTCGTGAAAAGACTTGCTAAGTCAATAAGAAAAGATGGGGAGAGTATTATTTAGGAGGTAAACTTATGCTTGATTTAAAATCATATAGAGAAAAAGAACTGGCAAGTTATGATTTAGATGTTGAGCTATTTAATGAATTTAACTTTTCTGTATATAATGTAATGCCTCTTAGAAAAGCATTCTTAATATCTACAGATAAGGGTGAAAAGATACTTAAAAAAATAGACTATACTATTGAAGAATTTAAATTTGTTTTAGCAGCCGTAAATTATATTAAGAATGAAAATGAATTTAATAGAATAATTGATTTTAATAAGACACAAAGTGGTGAATACTACTGTATAAAAAATGGAGACTTATATTGTGTTATGGACATGATTGAAGGAAAAGAATGTGAATTCAGTAATCCAGTTGACTTAAGCATAAGTTCATTTGGATTGGGACAGCTTCATAGTGCGTCAGAGGGATTTAGGTATAGTAAAATTGCTAGTAAAAATATATGTGGAAAAATGATAAAAGGTTTTAAAAGGAAAAAAGAAGAAGTAAACTTTTTAAAAAAGATGGTAAACTTATATGAAAGTTTAAATGAATTTGATGAAATTTTTATAAAAAATGTTGATTATTATTTAGAGCAAATTGATAAAAGTATTGATATTATGAATAAAAGTCAATATTATAAATTATGCAGCGAAGAAGATAAAATAGTGCTGTGCCATCATGATTTAGCACATCACAATATAATAATAAAAGATGAAGAAGCATATTTTATAGATTTTGATTATGCAATAATAGATTTAAAAGTGCACGATTTATCTAATATAATATCAAAAGCTGCGAAAGTATTTAATTATAGTATAGACAATTCAAAAATAATTATATCAAATTACTGTAAGTCAAATACTCTTAGTAAAAATGAGATGGAAGTATTATTTGGAATGTTGAGTTTTCCGGAGGATTTTTATGAAATTGTGAAAAGCTATTATACAAAACGAAAAGACTGGTCCAATGAAGAGTTTATAAATAAAATGAAAAGAAAAATGGCAAATGAAGAAAATAGAGTTGAATTTCTAAAAAACTTTAAAGAAGATTTGAAAATTTAGATAAGTAAAATAAGTGAAGCTTTAAAAATCTTCACTTATTTAATTTTTTGAAATTTTTTCGTAAGCTTTAATTGTTGAAATAGCAGTGCTGTTCCAGGTCAGCTTTTTTGAAAATTCAAAGCCTTTTTCAGAATAAATTTTTCTCACAGAACTGTCAAAATACATTATTTCCATTGCATCTTTAATTTTTTCTACATCATAAGGGTTAACTATAAGCGCACAGCCATTAAATATCTCATAAAGAGATGTTATATTTGAAGTGATTACAGGAACTTTACATGCCATAGCCTCTAGAGGAGGTAGTCCAAAACCTTCATAAAAGGATGGATATATTAAAAACTCAGCAGCATTATATAAAAATGGCATATACTCAAGCGGAATAAATCCTGGAAAAATAACATCAGATGAAACATTAAGTTTTTTAGCTATATCTACATAATTAGGATAAGATAGTCCTTTTTTTCCTGCAATAATAAGTTTTAAATTTGTTTTTGTAGTTTTTTTTAGTTTACTAAAGGCGTGTATTATTCCAGATATATTTTTTCTTGGACTAAAACCACCCACATATAATATATAGTTTTTATCTATTCCATATAGATTCTTTATAATATCTTTTGATATGCATTTCTCAATTGGCCTATATATATCTTCGGCGGATAAATAAGTTACGTAGATTTTACTTTCAGGATAATTGAAAAATTCAGATATATCCTTCTTTGAAAAATCTGATACAGTTATAATACCATCACAAAGAGGAATTATTTTTGGAATCTCTTCCTCGAAAATTTTCAAGTATTTTTTCCCAACAGTTTCCGGCATTTTATATGGAATAATATCATGAAGAGTTATAGTAAAACGGCAGTTTTTGTTATAAGGTAATCCAATGCCATTTTGAGGAACATGATATAATTCTGTATCATCCTTTTTTATTATATTAGGTATATTAACCTGATCCCAAAAATTATTTTTTGCTGTGCAGTTTATACTTTTTAAACTAAAGTTATTCTTTAATTTGAAATTTAGATTTGAGGAATCTGGCAAAAATATAGTATAATCATTAGCCTCATCTAATTTATTTATATGACTTATAAGTTGATAAGTATAGGTACCTATACCAGTTCCGCGATACCACTTTGCTGCTCTGCCGTCAATTCCTATTTTCATAAAATATCTCCATATAAAGTACTACAATCTTATTATATTAAAATAAATAAAAAAGTGTTAATTATAGTGAAACTAAAGTGAGACTTAAATTAAGCATGTACCAAAATTTAAATCATCAAGAAATTATGGTACATGCTTAATTTAATAGTCGAACTAGTTTCAGTACAGTGAAAACTTAAAGCGAAACTAAGCCTAAGTATGTACCAAAATTCTAATCATCAAAGAATTATGGTGCATACATAGGGTTATAGTAGAGCAGTTTTCACTAAGGAGAAACTAAAGTGAAGCCTAAATTGAGTACATACCAAAATTTCAATCACCAAGAAATTATGGTACATACATAGGGTTATAGTAGAGCAGTTTTCACTAAGGAGAAACTAAAGTGAAGCCTAAATTGAGTACATACCAAAATTTCAATCACCAAGAAATTATGGTACATACATAGGGTTATAGTAGAGCAGTTTTCAGTACAGTGAAAACCAAAAGCGAAACTAAGCCTAAGTATGTACCAAAATTCTAATCATCAAAGAATTATGGTACATACATAGGGTTATAGTAGAGCAGTTTTCACTAAGGAGAAACTAAAGCGAAGCCTAAATTGAGTACATACCAAAATTCTAATCATCAAGAAATTATGGTACATGCTTATGTTAAAAAATTGGTATCCAATTAAAGAAAATTTAATAATTATTATGGTAGGCATAAACATAGACATCAGTATAAAAGATATTTTTCTCTTCTAAAATGGTTTTATAGTACATATAAATTTAATGTATTGGAGGTGATGTGAAATGATGAGAGAATTTGAAATTGAGAGACAGTTCAATATAAAAATTGAATATATCAAGCCTAATAAAGGTGTATATTTTGTTAAAACGAATAAGGGTAACAAATGTCTCAAGAAAATAAATTACGGTATACAAAAATTATTGTTTGTTTATGCTGCAAAGGAACATCTTATAAATAATGGTTTTAAATATGTAGATAAATATTGTCTTAACACAGAAGGCAATCCATATGCACTTGTAAATGAAGATATTTATACGTTATCAGAATGGATAGAAGGAAGAGAATGCAGCTTTTATGACACAGAGGATTTAGTTAAAGCATCAAAGACTCTTGCAAAAATGCATGAATGTTCAAAAGGGTATGAGCCACCGGAAAATAGTAAGCTTAAAAGCGATTTAGGAAGGTGGCCTCACTTAATAGAAAAAAGGGTTAAAGCATTGGATAAAATGCGTGATATGGCAAGAAAGAAAGGCAATAAAAAAGATTTTGATATGAATTACATTAAAAATGTGGATTTCTTTAAAGAACAAGGCATAAAATCTATGAATGTACTTAAAAACTCAAAGTATGAGAGCTTATGTGCAGTTGCTGAGGAAGAGAAAGGTTTTTGTCATCATGATTATACTTATCATAATATAATAATAAATAATGAAGATAATGTATACGTAATTGATTTTGACTATTGCAAAAGAGAATTAAGAGCATATGATATTTCCAATTTTATGATAAAGGTACTAAAAAGATCTAATTGGAGTATGAAAACAGCCGAATTAATTTTAGATTCCTATAGTAGTATTTCAAAATTGGATGACGATGAGTATGGTGTTATTTATGCATTTTTAATATTTCCTCAAAGATTTTGGAGGTTAGCTAACAGGTATTATTATAATGAAGTAAATTGGGGACAAAATACTTTTAATAATAAAATGGAGGAACTTATTGAGGAAAGAGAAAGATACATTAAGTTCATCGAAGATTTTAGAGAGGCATATAATCTCCAATAGTAAATGTAACAGTGGAGGTCTCACTTTCATAGTATATTATGTGAAAATACTGTGGGGTGAGATTTTTTGGTTATCGGAGATTTTGTTGTGAGAAAATCCTATGGAGAGGATATAACATTTAAGATTATAGACATAATAAATGATAAGGGAGTAAATTATTGTGTCCTAAAAGGAGTTAATCTTAGAATAATAGCTGATTCCCCTGAAGATGATTTAAGGCTTGTTCAGGCAAGTAATGAAGGAAAGGTCGATAGTGTATTCAATGAAACAATAAATAAGTCCATAAGAGATATAATAACAGAAAGATCAAATTCAATTAAAATAGGTAAAAATATTTTACAAAAAACATATAAGAAAAAAAAAATGAGAACGTCAAATAGCAGTGAAGGAATTAATAATATGACATTTGCAAGACCTGGGAAAGTACTGCATATAGATGGAGATTCTGAGTATTTAGAGGTATGTCTAAAAGTATATAAACAGCTATCCATAGATGCGGTAGGTAAGGTTATATTAGAAAAGGAGCAGCCGGAAAAAGTAGTAGATATAGTTAAGGTAGTTAAACCTGATATAGTAGTAGTAACAGGACATGATGGTATGGTTAAAAATACTCGTAATTATATGGATATAAATAATTACAGGAATTCATCATATTTTATCAAATCGGTTTCAAATTTAAGAGATTATGAACCAAGTTATGATGATCTTGTTATTTTTGCAGGTGCATGTCAATCCTGCTATGAGGGAATTTTAGATGCAGGTGCAAATTATGCTAGTTCTCCTGGGAGAGTTTTAATTCACTGTTTGGATCCTGTTTTTGTATGTGAAAAGGTAGCTTATACAAATGTTGGAGATATAGTGAATATAAAAGAGGTAGTTAAAGGTACGGTAACTGGAGTAAAAGGTATAGGGGGACTTCAAACAAGAGGTAAGTGCAGAGAAGGGTATCCTAAATCATCATATATATAATGACTTAGGAGTCCTATGTTATTATATAAAGGGAGAAGTTTAAAAAAAATTTTATCATTTTTACAATGCTCCCTTTAAATTACATATGAAATTTTTTAATAAAATAAAAAAAATGCCTTATATTAATAGGGCATTGCTAATTCTTTTGCTTATTTTTACCTGAAAATTGATATTTACATTTTTTAAAAAAATTTTCAAAAGAAATAATTATAGTTTTACGGCTAATAGTTAAATTACTATAAATACATATAAGAAAAAGCGTTAATAAATTTTTTCAAAAAGGTAACATTTTATTAAAAATAAAATCTAAGTAATTTGAAAGTAATATAATGTAAAAGGGCTTAATGGACAAGAAAATAAAAGCTAGACGCTATAAAATTACTTAGGATATATATGTTTATAAAAAATTAACCTTGACAATCCCTATAGATTACTGGTAAAATAGTAGTTTTCCTTGACAAAATAGTAAATTTGCTATATAATAGTTACTATTGAAAGAGGGTGTTATTTGTGATAAGGCAAAACGGTTTGGCCTCAATTAAAGCTAGCATAGAAAATCATGTTGGCGAGAAAGTTACACTTAAATCAAATGGTGGAAGAAAAAAGATTGTTGTTAATAATGGAGTTATAGAAAAGACTTATCCAAGTATTTTTGTAGTTAGATTGGAGAGCGACACCCAAAGGACTGTGACATATAGCTATTCAGATGTGTTAACTAAATCAGTGCAAATTGTTTTTGGTGCATGATTAAAAAAAAGCGATACTATTTAATGGTATCGCTTTTATTTTTTATTGTATTTTAAAAGATCATTATTGTTAATTGATATTGGAATTGCAATAAGTTAATTTATGGACTTATTTTTGTTAAAAATATAATGATAGTAATTATATTGTGTTTTTCTTTTTTTTAGAATATAAAAAAAGAAAGATGGCTTTGAATCCATCTTTCAACTATGGTATAAAAGGGTATTGAGAATTTATGAGAGGTTATATGGTCAATAACCAATTTCTATGTTACTATAGATATTTAAAAATGTCAAGTTTATTTTTTGTAATTATATAGATAAAAGCTAAGCAATTTTGCGAAAGTGGTCATAATATGTCGAATAAATATGCCTTGAATTTGCTTATAAAATAGGTATCCTTACTCCTATAATAATAAATTTTTAATAAATAAATATAAAAAACATATTTAAAACTATCATATTTTTAATCGTGTTTATATAGATTATAATATGCAGATAAATTGTGTGTTTATATTCAAAAAATATATTTATAGGAGGGTGAACTATGGCAGCTGAATTGGTGATGGAGAGTATAGAATACGAAAAAACAGTTGGACAAAATATTGTTGATACTGTTGTTAAAGAGGAATATGTTATACCGGATACTAGACCGGATGTAAAACAGATACTTATGGTGGATGCAAAGCCCAAAATTATAAATACAGAAATAATGCAAGATAAAGTATATGTGGAAGGGCAAGTGGAATTTAATGTAATATATTTAGGAACGGGAGATTCAAAAAATGATGTATATGGGGTAAACTATACCTCTAAGTTCTCTAATTATATAGATATAGTTAATTGTGAGCGTGATATGATTTGCAATGTAAAACCATATGTAGAACATATGAACTGCAATATTGTAAATGAAAGGAAAATATGCGTTCAGGGCATAATAGAAATAAAGGGAAAAGTCAATAAAGTGTCAAAAATTGAAATGGTAAAAGATGTAGTTGGTATTGGGGAAGTTCAATTTTTAAGAAATAAAACTAAAATAGATAATATAATTGGTAAAACTACTATTGATTTAATTGCAAAATCTAATATACAAATACCATCTGATAAAGAACAGATAGATGAGATATTAAGATGTGATGTGAGTGTTCATAAAAAAAATGTTAAAGTATCAGATGGAAAAATAGAAGCAAATGCAAATGCTTTGGTTGAAATATTGTATAAGGCAAAGGATTCAGGACAAATAAATTATATCTCAGATGATGTTGAGATAAGTGGAGAGGAAAGCATAGATGGTTCAGACCCTACTATGGACAATGATTCAATTTTTAGAGTTGATGCTTATGAGTTTAATGTGAAACAAGATGACCTAGGAGAAAATAGAATAATATCTACAGAGGCAATTGTTAAATGTGATGCTAAAGTAATTAATAGAATGGAGATAAACTCAATAGATGATGTATATTCTCCAGAAACAGTTTTAGATGTTAAGAAAAAAGATTATAGAATAAATATGATTAAAGAACATGCTTTTTCAGAAACTATAGTAAAGGAAAATATAGAGGTTCCTTCAGAGTATCCAAATCCATCAGGAATAGTTGCAGCATATGGGAAAGTTATTGTTACTGATAAGAAGGTATTTGAAAACAAAGTTTCTATAGAGGGGATACTGAATGTATCGGTGCTTTACAGAACATCGGATAAAGATAATAATGTATATGCTCTAAATGAGGATATTCCTTTCGCTAATTCAGCGGAGATAGAAGGATGCAAAATAGATATGGTTTGTGATGTAAGAGCTAATATTGAGAATATTGAAAGTACGCTTGAGGCTAATACTATAGCTATAAAATCACTAATATCATTTGATCAAAAGGTTAGTTATGAAAATGATAGAAGTTTTATAGTAAATGTAGAACCCTCAGAGGACGGAATTCCTGAGAAAAAAGCAAGTATTACTATATATTGTATTCAAGATGGAGATTCTCTTTGGAAAATCGCAAAGAATTATGCTACAACTGTTGAGAGTATAGTTAAAGCTAACAACATCGAGGATGAAAATCTTGTAGCACCAGGTCAAAAGTTGATAATACCCGGAAGGGCTGTTATATAATTTTATACTAAAACAAAGTGTCTCAAGGTTACTAAGAAAATTGATAACTTTGAGACATTTTTTATATATTTTTTGTTCTATGATATAATATAATCTATAATTGGAGGGATGAAAATGAATGTTAAAGCCTACGCTAAGGTTAATATTTCACTTGATGTTATAGGAAAAAGAGAAGATGGATATCATTTATTAAAGATGATAATGCAGAGCATTAATTTGTATGATGTTTTAGATATAAGAATCATAGATGAGGGAATAAAAATCACATCAAATAGGCGTAATATACCCACTAATGATAAAAATATAGCTTATAGGGCAGCTAAGCTTTTCATGGATACATATAAAATTGATAAGGGAATAAGTATACATATAAATAAAAGAATACCTGTAGCAGCTGGGCTTGCAGGGGGAAGTGCTGATGGTGCAGCCGTACTTAAAGCTATGAGAGATATTTTTAAAAAGGACGTTTCAGATGAAGAACTTATAAATTTAGGAGTTAAAATAGGCGCTGATATCCCTTTTTGCATAGTTGGAGGTACAGCTTTTTGTGAAGGAATAGGAGAGAAGATAACAAAGCTCAGAAGCATGAATGGTAAGATAATTGTACTTGTTAAGCCTGACTTTGGAGTTTCAACAAAGATGGTATATACAGAGTATGACAAATGTTTAGATGTTAAGCATCCTGATAGTGAAGGGCTAGTAAAGGCTGTAAATAATGGCCATTTTAAATTTGTTGTAAATAATATGGTAAATGTTTTGGAGAATGTTACAGCAGTAAAATATAAGGAGATAAATGAAATAAAGGAGAAAGCTCTAGAATATAACTCTATAGGTACAATGATGAGTGGAAGTGGACCAACGGTTTTTTCTTTTTTTGATAACACTAAAGAAGCTGAAAAATATTTTTATGAAATGAAAAAGGAATATAATAAAGTATTTATAACAAGGACGGTATAGGTTATGATTTACTTTTTGTGTAGTTTTTATGGTGAGGCTGAAGGTATAATTTCTTATTATAAATTAAGAAAGGAGGCTGTTCATTCAAGTTTTCAGATTTTTTCTTCTGAGGAGATTAAGCTTATAATCAGTGGAACAGGTAAGATAAATGCTGCATGTGCTGTAGGATATATAGGAAGTTTAAAATCAAAGTTAAGTAAGGATCTTTTTGTAAATGTAGGTATATGCGGAAGTAGAAGTAGAACTGTAGGAGAGTGCGTTTTTATAAATAAGATTAAAGATGTTGATACGAATAAGGAATTTTATCCAGATATTTTATTAAAACATGATTTTGAAGAGGGCAACCTTCAAACCTTTTCCATACCTGTTACAACCGGTCAGGTTGATGACGTATGTGATATGGAGGGAAGTGCTTTTTTTCAAAGTGCATCAAAGTTTTTTCAGAAGCATGAGATAGCTCTAATAAAAATAGTTTCTGACAATGCTAATAATGTAAATGTAAGTGGAGAATTAGTGAGGAACTTAATAAAAAAAAGCATGGAAAAAATAAATTCTTATATTGAAAATTATAAGAGGATATTTCATGAAAAAAATTTTTTGAGTGATGTATGTACTGGAAACATTGAGAAGATTGTTAGTAGACTTAGGTTAACTGAAAGTCAAAGTATACAGCTTAAAAAGGCTGCAGTTGCCTATAAGATTAGAAATGGGAAGGAATTTGATTTTGAAGGATTTTTAAGTTTGGAAGTGAAGATTAAAAATGATGGGAGAAAATATTTTTCAAACCTCATTGGGAGCATGTGGAAGTAAAAACAAAAAAGCTATTTTGCAAAATAAATTTTCGCATATATATGTGGAGAATGAAATAAAAAATTTAAAAAAAACAAAGCAAATTATTGAAAAATTCCCCGACAGTAAAATTATTTATATAGATAATTACAAGGATGTTTTTAATAGAACAAAACAAAATTTTAATGTTCAAAAGTATTCTCAAAAGCTTATACTTGCAAAAGCAAAAAGTAATTTTATATATAATGGCTCTGATATGTGTGAAAACTTTGGACAAGAGAACTTTTACTATTCATCAAGTATTTTAAATTGTATATATGACTGTGAGTATTGTTATTTAAAAGGATTATACCCATCTAGTAATGTAGTAATATTTATAAATATAGAGGATTTTATAGAACGAGCGGCAAAAGAAAGCAAGGATAAAAGAATATATATTTGTATTTCATATGATTCTGATATTTTAGCATTTGAAAAACTTACTGGATTTGCCGAAAAGTGGATACAAGCAGCTAGGGGAAATAAGGATATGCTTATTGAAATAAGAACTAAGAGTGCTAACTTTAAAAGCGTAAGTCATCTTGATATACCGGATAATGTTATATTTGCATGGTCTCTTTTACCTGACGAAGTTATTAAGAAATATGAATTTAAAGTACCAAGTTTAAATAGCAGGCTTAAAAGTATAAATGAAGCTGCAGCAAAAGGAGTTCGTATAAGACTTTCTATTGAACCAATAATGAAAATAAATAATTTTGATGAAATCTACAAAAGGTTTATAGATAAAATATTTAGTTTTGTGAATCAACAAAAAATAAGGGATATAAATATTGATACTTTTAGAGTAAAAAAAGAACATTTAAAAAGAATTAGAAAATTAAATCCGTATGGAAATATTTTCGGATATAAATTTTCTAATATTAATGATTATTATACATATGAAGATTCTCAAAAAATGAAAGAATATGTTTATAACCTTATTATAAAATATGTACCAAAGTATAAAATATTTTAAAGCCTTGAAGGCACTAGAATTTTTTGTCCAACATATATGAAGTCTTTTATGTTGTTTATGTTTCTGATTAGTGAAGCTGTTTTCCAAGGATTACACTCGGGCATGCATGTTTGAGATATTGCTATAAGTGAATCACCCTCTCGCACTATGTATGTTATTAATTCACATCTTTTTAATAGCAGGTATTCGTAAAATTTCCACAGCAGAATTAAAAATATTGATATGCTTACTGTTACCATACTTAAGAATACATAGGTTAGGAAATGTTCTCGCCGGCTTCTTAAAAAGTCACATATAATACCGCTTTCTAATAAAAGTGTTGAAAAAAGCGCCACGTTGATAGTACGTATTTCTTCTGGTGTTTTTTTTGTGTATATTTTTTTTATTAAAGGTAAACTGTTGTATTTAATCATGAAATCACCTTCAAAAGAAAATGTTTTTTTATTTGAAGCATTAGGTGAATGTAGAAAGTTAATGCAGGTAAGATAAAACTCATAAATTTCATTTATTATTATGGCCATAAAAAGGAATTATAACGTGGTAATATAAGGAAAAGGCATACACAAGAATAGGATAAATTGTTTTCTATATTTATAACTGCTACTGAATAAGTAGGCGAAAAATGGAAATAATCTTAAATGAATGGAGGAAGATTTATGAAAAAGAAAATTTTTATTGTAATTATACTTGCGATTTTTTATATAACTTTTATGAGTATGAACTATGTTTTAGCATATAGTGATTCTGGATTAAATAAGGATAATATTCAAATTAGTATAGCTAAGAAGGTTATTAGGTTTCATGTTCTTGCAAACAGCGATTCAGATGCGGACCAGAACCTTAAACTGAAGGTTAGAGATGCAGTTATAAACTATATGAGGCCCAAGCTTCAAAATTGCAAAGACATAAATCAGTCAAGGAAGGTGTTACTTAATAGTGACTCAAGTATAAAAAGGATAGCAGATTCCGTTATAAAAAAGAATGGATATCAGTATAAAGTAAATACTGAGCTAGCAAAGGTTGATTTCCCGGTAAAAAGTTATGGTAACATAGTATTGCCGGAGGGAAAGTATGAGGCTTATAGGATTCTTATTGGACAAGCAAGAGGGCATAATTGGTGGTGTGTTATGTTTCCGCCGCTGTGTTTTACTGACATAACAAGAGGAGCGGTAGAAGAGCAAAAAACTGACACTGAAATGAAAAAAGTGCTAACCCCTGAAGAGTATAAAGTTGTATGTAATTCTAAAGATGATGGAAAGATTAAAGTTAAATTTAAAATAGTAGAAGAAGTAAAAAAGGTTATTAATAAGTTGGAAAAGTGATTATTTTAAATAAAAGTAAAAACAATGCAGATTAATTTCTATAGTCTGCATTGTTTACGTCTATTTTTTGATTTTTGTTTATTAAGTTTATTAGAAGATTACATATATCTTTTCCGCTAGAAGGCTTTGAAAATTTATTGCAATTATCCTTCATTGCTTGAAGTAATTCTGGATTAGATATTAAACTTTCTATAATACCTAGACAATTTTCACTGTCACGTATGCTGATTGCAAGATTATGTTTTAAAAGAAAATCCTCATTTTTTTCTTCTTGACCTGGTATAGGTGAGAAGACTGCTAAAGGAACCCTACAAATTAAAGCTTCTGTTATAGTTAATCCACCTGGCTTAGTAAGAAGTAAATCAGATGCTTGCATATATCTGTTAACATCCCTTGTATAGCCTAATATTCTTGTCTCAACATATGAATCTTCGGCTAATTCGAGAAGTTTTGAATATAGCTTTTTGTTATTACCTGTTATTATTATTATTTGAATATTTGCTCTTGATTTAGATAAAGCTTCATAGATATCTTCTATTTTACCTATTCCAAGACTTCCACCCATTATTAGTATTGTTTTCTTATTTAAGGATAAATTTAGTTCGTTTAATGTTTCTATTTTATCGAAGTTCCTTATAAAATCTGGATCAACTGGTATACCTAGATCATAAATATTTTCACGATTCACGCCACGCCTAACCATCTCATCTACCATGTCTGAATTTGAAACCACATATGAATTTACTTGTGGTCTTATCCAAAAACTGTGAGGTGCGTAATCAGTAAGGATACAAAGCATAGGAGTTTTTAAGGATTCCTTGGATTTTAATATAGAAACCATCTCTGTTGGAAATGGATGTGTACATATAATTACATCAGGATTAAAATCTTCTATTATAGGAATAAGTTTGTATGCCATAAATTCATTTATTTTATTACTTAATGAAGCAAGATTATCATCCTTTTCAGTAAAATTATAAAGTTTGCCGAATAGTGCTGGAGATACTTTTAAGGTCTTCAAGTAACCACCTATAAGAACTTTATCTAAAAATGGATTTAAATATTTAATGGTATCCAGCATTTTAACTTGTGAACCTTCTAGATACTTAGCTATGTACTTTTTTAATGCAAAAGCAGCATGAATATGTCCACCGCCGGCCGAAACCGAAAGAATTAAAAATTTCATTGTTATTCACCTTTCAATATTAGTCTTGAAATAAAATGTGCTATAAGTGATCTACATTTTAAAATATTAATGCACTTTTAATTATATATAATATGACATAAATTATAAATACCTTTCAAAATTATTTATTGAAAAATTAATGGTTAATAGGTATATTATTCACACGAAAAATAAAAACTATATGCAAAAGCTTATTAATAAACAGAGGAGTGTATTAATGATGAAAAGCAGTGCTAAAAGAATTGCATATACATTAGCGGTGTCACTTATAGTAGTTTTTTCTACTAGTTATGCTATACTTATGACCTTAGAAAGAACAGATTACAGGAATTATCTTCAGGGAGAATACGATAAAAGTATGTATCAACTTATAGATTCAGTAGAAAATATAGGGGCGGATCTTTCTAAAGTTCCAATACTTGGATCTAGAGAACAGAATACCTTGGTGCTAGGAGATATATATAGATATTCGACTATAGCAAATGATAAGCTCCACTCCATGCCTATTGCGCAGGAACAGCTTCAAGGTACTAGCAAATTTATATCGCAACTAGGAGATTTTTGCTATGTTCTTGAAAATAAATCAGCTAAAGGAGAGGAATTAAGTGCTTCGGATATATCCCAGGTTGAAAGGTTAAGAAATCAAGCAGATAGTCTTGAGAATCAGTTAAAGGATGTACAAAATAATATAAATTTAGGAAGAGTAGGCTGGGGGGAAATAAGACGAAAAATGAGTGGAGTACTTGCTTCCGCTAACGGAGCTAATATATCAGATAGTTTTAAAAATATTCAAAAACAATCTGCCCAGTATCCAGCACTTATATATGATGGTCCGTTCTCAGATAACAATCTTCAAATTACACCTAAGGTTAATTCAATGGGAGTGGTAAGTCAAAAGGAAGCTGAAAGTGTAGTTAGAAAAGCAATTGGTGAAAATAGAATAAAAAGCATAGAAACAACTGATAGTGGTAAAGCTGGCATACCTATGTATGCATTTAACGTTTCTATAAAGGGTAGAGATAAGAATGCAAGTAGAGTAAGGTGCGAGGTTACAAAACATGGTGGAAAGTTAATTACCCTACTTGATAATAAAACTGTTAGTAAAAGCAATATAGACATGAAAAAAGCTACGGATATAGGTATAAATTATCTTAATAGTTTAGGATTCAAGAATATGAAGTCTACCTACTTTTTAAATTATGAAAATGTAGGTGTTATAAGTTATATATATAACCAAAATAATGTATCTGTTTATCCTGATATGATAAAACTTAAAGTGTCATTAGATGATGGAAGCATAGTTGGAGTTGATGCTAAAAAGTATCTTACTTCTCATGTAGATACTAGAAATTTTGGTTCTCCTAAAGTAAGCCAGCAAACAGCACAAACTAAAGTTGGAAGAAGGCTTAATATTACAAGTGTAAATCTTGCAGTAGTTCCAACAGAAACCAATACAGAAGTTTTGACATATGAGTTTGTTGGAAGCTATAAAGGTCAAGATTTCGTTGAATATATAGATGCCAATACAGGATATGAAACTAGAATACTTCAAATAAGAAATACTCCAAATGGAAAATTAACTATGTAATGTTGATGCTTCTAAGTATTAAGTATATAATTACGCAAAAAGCTAAAACATTCTGGCATATAAAAGATTCTGAGGTCGAAGCTTTTATGCAGGAATATTTTATAATCCATAATGTAAGTATTATGAGTATTATATATAGAACCACAAGGTAGTTTTATAAACTATCTTGTGGTAGTTTTTTATTGTAAATTAGTATATTATAATAATTATAGGTTTTATGAAATGTTTAAAGGAGCGATATTATGAAAAAGAAAGTGGCTATATTATTTGGAGGACAATCAACAGAACATGAGGTATCAAGAGTATCAGCAGCTTCGGTTCTAAGAAATATAGATACATCGAAATATGATCTATTCCCTATAGGAATAACTAAAAAGGGTGAATGGTTTGAATATACAGGAAGTGCAGATAAAATAGAGAACGGAGAATGGGAAAAAGATGAATTTTACAAAAGCCCAAATGGCCAAGCAATATTATTTAATAAGGAGGTAGATGTTGTATTTCCAGTTATGCACGGTTTATATGGCGAAGACGGAACTATACAAGGTCTATGTAAACTCGTAGGTGTACCATGTGTTGGACCTAGCGTACTATCATCTTCAGTCTGTATGGACAAAGTATATACAAAATACGTACTTGAACACTTTAATATAAAACAAGCAGATTATGTAGTTGTACATGCACATGAATATAAAACTAGTAAAGAAGAGATAATAAAAGAAATAGAGAATAAATTAGGATATGCAGTATTTATAAAACCTTCTAATAGTGGATCTTCTGTTGGAATAACAAAAGCACATAATAGGAAAGAACTTGAAGCAGGACTTGAAGAAGCTATGAAATATGATAGAAAGATTCTTGTTGAAGAAGCTCTTAATGCTAGAGAAATTGAAGTTGCTGTTCTTGGTAACGAAGAACCTAAAGCAGCTATTCCTGGTGAAATAGTTCCTGCAAAAGAATTTTATGATTATGAAGCAAAGTATGAAAATGCAGCATCAAAGCTTTTGATACCTGCAAACTTAAGCAACGAAAATCTTGAAAAAATAAAGAATATTGCTATAGAGGTTTATAAAGCACTTGATTGTTCTGGAATGTCTAGAGTAGATTTTCTTGTTGATAAGGATACAACAGAGATGTATCTTAACGAAGTTAATACAATTCCAGGATTTACAAGTATCAGTATGTATCCTAAATTATGGGCAGCAGCAGGAAAAGATTACAGTAAGCTTATTGATGAGTTAATAGAGCTTGCAGCAAGTAGAAATAACGCTTAAAATAGGAGAAATATTAATGGATAGAAGGGCAATTATAAGTATTTCAAGTCAGCAGGCGGAGGATGAAAAACCAATAGAAGTTGTTACGCCGGGGGACTTTTATAAAAGAAATAACTGTTATTATGCAACTTATAAGGAAACCGAGATATCAGGTATGGAGGGAACTACTACTACACTAAAGATTAAAGAAGATAAATGTTCTATTATTAGACACGGTTCTACTTCGACTAAAATGGAATTTGAAAAGGATAAAAAGAACTACTCTATATACAGTACACCATATGGTACGATGGAGCTTGAGATATGGACTAAAGAAATAGCTATAGATGTAAGTGATGAGGGTGGAGATGTGAAAATTATATATGATTTAAACGTAGTAAATCAATTAAAACAAACTACTAATATAGATATAACCATAAAGGCACTTTAGTGTGGTGCCTTTTTTCTATGTAATATGTTTAATTATGGATTTTAATGTGAATAATTAAAATATATGTTTATATAGAAAGGGGTTAAATTTTATGTTTAAGGCTGATTACGAGAAGATAATAGAAACTATATGTGAATATAAGGGAATTACATCAAAACAATTATGTGAAATTTTAAGGGATAAGGATTGCAAGTATACGTTTTTTCTTTTGATGAAGAAATACGGAGTTGAATTTGAAAATGTAACTAATGACTTGAATACTATTAGTAAAAAACAAATGGTATACAATTATAAGAAGGCTAAAGAAAAGTTTCTTATTAATAAAAAATTCAGGGAAATGTACCTTAGAATCGATGATGAGGTCAAAAACATAATATAATCATTAAATAAAATTAAAAATAAAAGTAGAAAAAAAAACACATATATGATAAAATAGAATACATGTGTTAAAAATAAAAAAATACTACATACAAGACTATATACATAAGTGAGTGTATTTTTTATTATATACTTATTTATGTATATTGTCAATAATAAATTGAATTATTTTTATTTTTTGGAGTATATAATAAATTTTTATAGGAGGTAATTTGATGAAAACTAAATACATATTCGTAACAGGTGGAGTTGTTTCGTCATTAGGGAAAGGAATAACAGCAGCTTCTCTAGGACGACTTCTTAAAAATAGAGGGCTTAAGGTATCAATACAAAAATTTGATCCTTACATAAATGTAGACCCAGGAACAATGAGTCCGTATCAGCATGGTGAAGTATTCGTAACAGATGATGGTGCTGAGACAGATTTGGATTTAGGCCATTATGAGAGATTTATAGATGAAAATTTAAGTAAAAATAGTAATGTTACTACAGGAAAAGTTTATTGGTCAGTTATAAATAAAGAAAGAAGAGGAGATTATCTTGGAGGTACAGTTCAAGTAATACCTCATATAACAAATGAGCTTAAAGAGAGAGTATATAGAGTTGCAAAAGAAAAAGATGTAGATGTTGTAATAACAGAAATAGGAGGAACAGTTGGTGATATAGAATCACTTCCATTCCTTGAAGCTATTAGACAGATAAAATATGAAGTTGGATTTGGAAATTCATGTTTTATACATGTAACACTTTTACCTTATCTTAGAAAAGCAGGAGAAATAAAAACAAAACCAACTCAACACTCAGTTAAAGAGTTAAGAGGAATAGGTATTCAACCAGATATTATAGTTTGCAGAACGGAAAAAGAAATATCAAAAGATGTTAGAAGCAAGATAGGGTTATTCTGTAATATAGATGGAGATTCTGTTATTTCAAATCTAGATGCAGAAAATTTATACGAAGTTCCATTAATGCTTCATGACCAAGGATTGGATTCTTTAGTTTGTAAAAAATTAGAACTTGAATGCCAAGAAGTGGACAATTCTGAGTGGGAAAGCATGGTTAAGAATATTAAAAGTCTTTCAGGAGAAGTTACAATAGGACTTGTAGGAAAATATGTTGAATTACATGATGCGTATATATCAGTAGTAGAATCGCTAAATCATGGAGGTTTTGCAAACAATGTTTCTGTAAATGTTAAATGGATTAACTCCGAAGAGGTAACAAAGGATAACGTTGATAGTGTATTAAGCGATGTTGATGGTATACTTGTTCCTGGAGGTTTTGGAGATAGAGGTATTGAGGGTAAAATTGAAGCGATAAGATGGGCTAGAGAAAATAAAATACCTTTCTTTGGAATATGTCTTGGAATGCAATGTGCCGTAATTGAATATGCAAGAAATGTTTTAGGACTTGAAGGAGCACATAGTTCAGAGATAGATCCACAAACAAAATACCCTGTTATAGATCTTATGCCAGATCAAAAGGATATAGATGACAAGGGTGGAACTATGAGACTTGGATTGTATGCATGTAAATTATCAAAAGATACAAACGCTTATGATGCATATGAAGAAGAAGTTATATATGAGAGACACAGACATAGATATGAATTCAACAATGAGTTTAGAAAAAGATTAACTGAAGAAGGATTAATTCTTGCGGGCACAAGTCCAGATGATAGGTTAGTGGAAATAGTTGAAATTAAAGATCATCCTTGGTTTGTTGGAGTACAATTTCATCCAGAATTTAAATCAAGACCAAATAGACCACATGCTCTTTTCAGGGATTTTATAAAAGTTGCGTGTACAGTAAAAGAAAAATAAAATATTAAAAAAAGCATATTTTCATTTTGAAAATATGCTTTTTTTACTAATAACTAGATTACATTGCGTTAGTAACCTACTTTGATTACTAAGATTAATATAGAATTAAATATATATTTGAACAATATACATAAATGAAATAAAATGTTAAAAAAGGTATTTACAATTTTAGGTAAACAGTATATAATTAAGTTGAAATTAAACCTTTGTATAAAATAAAGCATATAAGGTACATAATGCTTGAATAGGTCTCTAGTTTATGTTATAGGAGGTGAAAACGTTTAATAAAAACTAATATAATGGAGACAAAATTTACTATAAGGGAAAACGATTGCATAAATAAATCACTTGAATTATAAAAAATTATAAAAATAATGAAGGGTGGTAAAATATAATGTATAATAGTTCAAAAACACGTATATGGAAAAGGACTTTATATTGTCTTGTTGCTGCTGCGGTAGTAGTAAGTGCTATGCCTCAAGCCTTAAATATAAACGTAAAAGCAGATACTAATAAGGTAGTTAATAAAAATTCAAAATCATCTTCACAAAAAAAATTTCATGCAAAATTAAATGGAAATACATTAAAAATAAAAAAAGGTAAAGATGAAACAATAATTAGGATATGTGAACCTCAAGTTTTTAAAGTTGATTATAAACCAAATGGAAAATCAAGTAAGGATACGTTAGTAGTAGACCCTAATAAAAAGTGGAGTACAGGCAATATAGTATCCAGTGATATTAAATCAGACCCTATGGTTATAACAACTAAGAAAATGGTTTTAAAAATAAACAAAGAGGATTTGAGTATTTTAGTATATGATCTTCAGGGAAAATTACTCTTAAAACAGGATTCTACAGCTAGTAAGACTGCAAGTTTTACTCATAATTCGGGGGATAGATTTTATGGAATAAACGGATATAATTTTCAGGAAGATTCAAGTAAGGGAATGCTTAGAAATGGTACAGAATCTGTTTATGCTGGATATCAAGGACACTGCGGTTCGCCATTTGTATGGAGCAATGATGGTTATGGATTACTTGTGGATTCAGATGGAGGAAGCTTTACAATTGGGGATACATCACTTAAATATGATGGAATTTCAAAAACAGATACAGACTACTATGTAATGGTTGGGAATCCTAAAGAAATCTTATCAGAAGAATCAGATGTATCTGGTAAAGCACCAATGTTTCCTAAATGGGCAAACGGTTTCACAAATACTCAATGGGGCTGGGATAATTCGCTATCTGGAACTGGAAATGATGAGGCAAAACTCAAAAGTGTAATCAATACTTATCGTTCTAAGCAACTACCTATTGATAACTTTTGTCTTGATTTTGACTGGAAAAAATGGGGACAAGATAATTACGGTGAATTTAAATGGAATACAGATAATTTTCCTGATTCGCAAAATGGTCAGTTAAAGGCTTATATGGATTCTAAAGGACTTAAGATGACAGGTATAATGAAACCAAGAATCCTTGCAGATTCAAAGCAGGGAAGATATGTAACATCAAAGGGTTGGTGGCTTCCAGGTGATAGTGAGGCTTCAGACTACTGTTCAGGTAAAATGATGGAAAATGTAAACTTTGCATTGCCACAAGTTAGAAAATGGTGGTGGAATAACATTCAAGGCGCTTTTGATAAAGGTATTGTAGGTTTTTGGAATGATGAATGTGATGAAAATGTTAACTTTGGAAACTTTGGCAATATGAATATGGAAAGAGCTATATATGATGGTCAAAGAAGGCACAAAAATCAAAGAGTGTGGTCACTTAATAGAAACTACTATGCTGGAGCACAGAGATATTCTTATGGAATGTGGTCTGGTGATATATCTACTGGTTTTGATAGTATGGCAAATCAACGTGAAAGAATGCTTTCAGCAGTTAATCTAGGAGAAGCTAAATGGGGAATGGATACAGGTGGTTTCAATGGAGGGGATCCAACACCTGAAAACTATGCAAGATGGATGGAATTCAGTGCATTTACACCTATATTTAGAGTTCATGGTCAAGATAATAAGGTACGCTATCCATGGGCATTTGGTTCAACTGCAGAGGCCACTGCAAAGAAAGCTATGCAGTTAAGATACACTTTAATACCATATATATATTCATATGATAGAAGTGCATCACAATCTGGATTAGGACTTGTAAGATCACTTATGATGGAATATCCTAATGATTCTAATGCAGCAAATGATAAGGAAGCTTGGATGTTTGGAGATTACATGCTTGTATCACCTGTTGTTCAAGAAGGTCAAACTTCAAAGAGTATATATTTGCCAGAAGGAAATTGGATAGACTATACAACAGGAAGAGAATATACAGGTGGACAAACTATAAACTATGCTGTGGATTCAACCAATTGGAGTGATATACCTTTATTTATAAAGAGCGGAGCAATTATTCCTACACAAGACTTTGAAAACTATGTAGGTGAAAAGAAAATAACTGATGTTTATGTAGACGCTTTTCCTGGCAATGAGGCATCAAGCTTTGATTATTACGATGATGATGGAACTAGTTATAATTATGAAAATGGTTCTTATTTTGATCAAAAGATGACACTTGAAAGAGCTAAGGACTTAAAGTCTGTACAATTTAATATCAGTCCCAAAACGGGATATTATAAATCAGATTTGAAAAATTATATAGTTAAAATGCATGTAAAATCAAGCGGAGATGTTACTGTGGGAGGACGTAGAATAACTAGATATGCAAGCTATGATGAACTAAAAAATGCTCAAGGAGAAGGATATGTAGTAGGTACGGACACCTATGGAAGTGTTGTGTATATAAAAGTTTCTGCTGGACACGATAAGAATATAAATGTACCATGTAACCAAGTGCAGTTAACAGCTTATGCAGATGTAAAGGGTGGAACATATACATCACCTCAAAAGGTTTCACTTAAAGCCTCAGATCCAAATGCAGCGATATACTATACTCTTGACGGAACAGCACCAACAGTAAATAGTACAAAATACACAGGCCCTATTACAATAGACTCAAGTAAGACACTTAAATTTATAGTAAGAGATGCTAATGGAAATGAGTCGGATGTATTTACAGAGCAATATACTACGTATATAAAGGTTCATTATAAAAATCCAACTAACTGGAGTGAACCTAGTGTGTATTATGATAATACTGCAGGTGGAGTAAAGGGACCTGACTGGCCAGGAGTTAAAATGAACAATGATGGTAATGGTTGGTACTCATATATCATTAAAGATACAACAGCAGCAAAAGCTACATTTAATGATGAAACAAATAAAAGTTCAGTAATCGATGTTACTGGTGAAGAATGGTATGAAAATGGGACATTATATCAATATAACCCTGATATAACTGTTTCACCAAGTTTAAAAGGTGGAAGCTATGCTGGAAGTCAGACATTAACTCTTACATCAAGTGATGCGAAAGCAACTATTTATTATACTATTGATGGAACAGTGCCAACAGTAAATAGTACAAAATATACAGGTCCTATTACAATAGATTCAAGTAAGACTATTGAATTCATGGCTGTAGATGGGAGTGGTGATAAATCACAGGTATATACTGAGAAATATAATACTTATATGAAGGTTCACTTTAAAAATATAAGTACTTGGGCAGCACCTAATATATATTTCTATGATGCTACAGGTGGAGTTACAGGACCAGAGTGGCCAGGAGCAAAAATGAAAGATGATGGTAATGGATGGTATTCATATACAATTGATAACTGTACCAGTGCAAAGGTGCTTTTTAATGATGGGGTAAATCAAATTCCAGGGCATAATGAACCAGGATTTGATGTATCAGGAGAAGAATGGTACAAGGATGGAAATTGGTATAAATCTAATCCTAACTAGTCTAGTATATATAAAATTTTGCTGATTCATTCAGCAAAATTTTTTTTAGTTAGAGGATTTCTTGTGGTTTTATAGAATTATTTATTATAAGCAGTTCGTTTAATTTAGTAGTTGAACTGTTATTAACTAGTAAATATTAAAGTATTTGATAAGTGGAGAATGTTCTTTGCTTCAAAATAAAGTATGGAGGTGAAAATATGACATTTAACACTTCTATAGCTATTGCAATTAAGAATAAATATGGTGGATATAATATAAATGAACTTACTATTTTTCAAATAAAGAAATTGAATGCTTTATATGAGGATTTTGAATTTTATGTGGAAAATAAAAGAATAAATATTAAAATTAAATGCCCTATATGTGATGAATTTCACAAATTTAGTTGTAACCTCTGGGACGTTTTTAAGAAGGAAATGTTCATTTATGGCTGTGAAACTTTAGGCTTACCGGTTATGTTTATGGGAGAACCAGATAAGGTAGGGTATAGAGTAAAAAAGTATTCTGAAATTAATAAGAAATCATATATGATGATATAATATTTTATGGTACTTGATTTTTATTTGTTTTAAGTATAAACTTTATAGATAACATATACCGTTTTTGATATTTCAATTAAATATTATTCCATCCTGGAATAATATTGTCTTCTCTTTTCGATTCTATGTATTGATAAATTCCCGATATTAAATGTAATTTGCTTTGTTTGTAAATTATGTATTGAAAATAAAATAAAGTTGCAAATAATTTTTACAGTATAAATTATTGGAGGTGCTTACTTTTTGATTAATAATGACTTAAATGACTTGGAAAGTATGACTGTTAATGATCTTAAGGAACTTGCAAAGGAGCTTGGACTTAGGAATGTATCTAAGTATAGGAAAAAAGATTTAATTGATGAGATAAATAAAAAATCTCCAAACAGCATAGAAAAAAACGGAATTATGCTTAAGGAAAATATAAAACCTAAAAATGATCTATCGGAGAAAAGTAATACGTCAGAGAGCAGTAATGGTAATGTCAGTAGACCTGCTGAAAAAACATATACCAATAATAATAGATATGTGCAGAAAGAAAAGGAAAACAAAAATGAAAGATTTAAAGAAATGGTAGATGAATCAGATTCAGCAAAGGGAGTTCTTGAATTAGTTGAAAATAATAATTTCGGATTTTTAAGAGGAAAAAATTACTTAACTAGCCCGGAAGATATATATGTTTCACCTTCGCAGATAAGAAGATTTAATCTAAAGACAGGTGATGAGGTCCAAGGAAAGGTTAGAATACCTAAAGAGGGAGAGAAGTTTAAGGCTCTTTTATATGTTGAGAAGGTTAATGGCGAAAATCCTGAAAAATCTGTTAGAAGAGAGCCTTTTGAAAAATTAACTCCTATATATCCTAATCAAAGGCTAAGTTTAGAGAAAAATAGTGATGAACTTGCAACAAGACTTATGGACTTAATAAGCCCTATTGGAAAAGGTCAGAGAGGACTTATAGTAGCACCACCTAAGGCTGGAAAAACAACACTTCTTAAAAGTGTGGCTCAAAGTTTAGCTAAAAACCATCCTGAAACTAAACTCATAGTTGTTTTGATTGATGAAAGGCCTGAGGAAGTTACTGATATGCAAAGAAGTATAAAGGGAGAAGTAATATATTCTACCTTTGATGAGGAACCAGAGCATCATACGAAGGTTGCATACATGGTACTTGAAAGAGCTAAAAGAATGGTAGAGCAAGGTCAAGATGTTGTTATACTTTTAGACAGTTTAACCAGGCTTGCACGAGCATACAACCTTACAATAACTCCAACTGGTAGAACCCTCTCGGGAGGACTTGATCCAGGAGCATTAATTATGCCTAAAAAATTCTTTGGAGCTGCTAGAAATATAGAAGAAGGCGGAAGTCTTACGATACTTGCAACAGCTTTAATTGATACCGGCAGTAGAATGGATGATATGATATTTGAAGAATTTAAAGGTACTGGAAATATGGAAGTTCATCTTGATAGGAGACTTCAGGAAAGAAGAATTTTCCCAGCAATAGATATATATAAATCAGGAACAAGAAAAGAAAGTGAACTTTTAAGTCATGATGAGCTTGAAGCTGCATTCAAGATAAGAAGAGTGCTCTATAGCAATAATAGTACTCAAGATGTTACGGAGAAGCTTATTAATATGCTTAATGAGACTGAGAACAATAATGAAATTGTAAATGTAATCAATAAGGGAAAATGGTGAAAAAATAAATACTGCAATGTAAGGTTTGAGTTAAGGTTATCTAAAAAATAATAATTTATGTTAGAGTATATACCTACATGCAGCATAAAAGTGAAGTTTTGAAAGTATAAGTCAAAGCTTCACTTTTATATTATTAAAAAATCATGCAAAAAAACAAAGAAACGAAGATTATTATTATAATTAACTCCGTTTCTCTAAATAATTGATTTATTTGTCTGCTGACAAGTTGTATTTTTTTCTGAACTTCTCAACTCTTCCACCAACATCAACAATTTTTTGCTGTCCTGTAAAGAATGGATGACATTTTGAGCAAATATCAACTTTTAATTCTTTTTTAGTTGAGCCTGTTGTGAAAGTATTTCCGCACGCACATTTAACAACTGCATCTTGATGGTATTCAGGTTGTATATCCTTTTGCATTACATTCACCTCTCTAAGTATCTACATTATCAACTATGATATTATAACATCTACAGGTATTTTAGTCAATAAATTTGTATAGAACGAAATAAAGCACTTTAATTAATCCAACATATTTGATAGAATATATATTAATGTCAATGTAAAAGAAATGAACTAAATTCATATATAAAAAATTCCATGTGGAGGGATAATATTTTATGTACAGACCAAAGGACCACGGATGGGTTGAGGTTATTGTAGGACCAATGTATAGTGGGAAATCAGAAGAACTTATAAGAAGAATAAGAAGAGCTAAAATTGCAAAACAAAAAATTCAAGTTTTTAAACCTGAAATAGATAACAGATATAGTAAAGAAGATGTAGTTTCTCATATGGGAGAGAAGGAACAGGCAGTTGCAATTAAAAATAGTAGAGAAATATTAAAATATTTTGAGGAGGATACAGAGGTAATTGCAATCGATGAGGTACAGTTTTTTGACGATGAAATAGTAGAAATTGTAAATAAAATTGCGGAGAGTGGTAGAAGAGTAATTTGCGCTGGACTTGATATGGATTTTAGAGGTAAGCCATTTGGACCTATACCAGAGCTTATGGCTATTGCAGAATTTGTAGACAAGATTCAGGCAATATGCGTTGTATGTGGAAATCCAGCAACTAGAACGCAGAGGTTAATAAATGGAAAGCCAGCGTTTTATGATGATCCGGTGGTTTTGATAGGAGCAATGGAGTCTTATGAAGCAAGATGTAGGAAATGCCATGTTGTTCCACAAAAAAAAGAGGTGTAATATATAATGAGTAAGAAAGGAACAGTCGGTGGCCAAGCAGTAATAGAAGGTGTTATGATGCGAGGTGCCAAGGGAATAGCTACGGCAGTTAGAACTCTTGATGGAAGTATTAAGGTGGAATTTAAAGATGTTATTCCATATACAAAGAGAAATAAGTTTTTTGGGTTGCCGATAGTAAGGGGATTTGTATCGCTTATTGAATCTTTGGTTGTAGGTATTAATACATTAAATTATTCAGCTTCTTTTTGTGAAGAAGGAGATGAAGATGAAAAACCTTCAAATTTTGATAAATGGATTGAAAAAATTTTGGGTGATAAGGCAAATGATCTTTTAATAGTATTTTCACTTATGGTATCACTTGTATTTGCAGTGGCGGTGTTTTTTATACTTCCCACTTTTTTAGCAAATTTATTTTCAAGGTTTAGCAATAATTCTGTGATATTAAACTTTTTTGAGGGTGTAATAAGAGTATTTATATTTATAATGTATATATTCATTATAGGTAAGATGGGGGATATTCAAAGGGTTTTTCAGTATCATGGTGCAGAACATAAAACCGTGTTTTGCTATGAGAAGGAGGATGAACTTACTCCATCAAAAGCTTCAAAGTATTCAAGATTTCATCCTAGATGTGGTACAAACTTTTTATTTTTAGTTATGATAGTAAGTATTATTGTTTTTTCATTTGCAAAGTGGAATTCTCTGCCAGAGAGAATAATATGGAGAATTATACTTCTTCCTCTTGTATCGGGAATTACATATGAAATTATAAAATGGATGGGAAAAAGCGAAAGTAAGGTTTCTAAAATACTATCTTATCCAGGACTAATGCTTCAAAGACTTACAACTAGAGAACCGTCGGAAGATCAACTAGAAGTCGCAATAAAAGCTTTAAGGGTTGCTGAAGGCATAGATTATGATGAAGAAGAAAAGTCTATAGAGGAGACAGATGCACAATGAAAATAAAAGATGCACTTATTAAGGCGTACTCTGTTCTAAAAGAAACTAATGATGAGTTTTATATGGAAGATAGTCAAATTCTACTGTCATATGTGCTTAAAAAAGATAGAATATTTTTAATTACAAATAGAGAATATGAGATAGAGGAAAATAGCCTAAAGCAGTATTTTGATTATATAAATATGAGAAAGAAAAAAATGCCTATTAGATATATAACGGAAAAATGTGAGTTTATGGGACTTGATTTTCATGTTGAAAAGGGTGTTTTAATACCAAGGCCTGATACGGAAATTTTAGTAGAAGCGGTTTTAGAATATATAGAGCTTAATAATTACAAAAAAGTATGTGATGTTTGCACAGGAAGTGGGGCTATAGGGCTTTCCATAGCTAAATATGCAAAAGATGTAGAGGTACTGTGCAGTGATATATCTCCTGATGCAATTAGAGTCAGCAAAATAAATCGCCAAGGTTTAAATTTAGAGGACAGGGTAAAAATAGAGAATGGGGACTTACTTGAAAAACCTATAGAGAGAGGAGAAAAGTTTGATATTGTAGTATCAAATCCACCATATATAAGAGAGGATGAAATCCCAAAGCTTATGGATGATGTAAAAGACTACGAGCCAATAATTGCACTTGTAGGCGGAGAGGATGGACTTGATTTTTATAGAAGAATAACTTCTATGAGTAAAAAGGTTTTAAAACCAGGTGGACTTATTGCCTACGAAATAGGAAGTGACGAAGCAAATGAGGTCTCCAACATATTAGAAAATGAAGGATTTGTATCTATTGAAACAAGAAAGGATTTTGCAAGAATGGATAGAGTAGTTTTGGCCGTAAGAGGTGGATTGTAACAAAGCTTTACAAATTTGATTATGAGAAGTTTTATATGTTATAATTTATTATTGTGAAAATATAAATACGGAGTGATAATAATGTTAGAAAGACTTGAATTCATAGAAAGTAAGTATGATGAACTATCTGTAAAGATAAGTGATCCATCAGTTATGGCTAATCAAAGTGAATGGCAAAAGTTATGTAAAGAACATTCGGAAGTTGAAAACATAGTTTTAAAATATAGAGAATACAAAAAGGCAAAGGAAGATCTTGAGGCAGATAAAGAGATGCTTAGGGACAAAATAGATGCTGAGCTTAAAGAAATGGTAGAGGAAGAAATTAAGGAATTAGAAAAGAGCGTTGTAGACTATGAAGAAGAACTTAGAGTAATGCTTCTACCTAAAGATCCAAATGATAGCAAGAATGTATTTGTTGAAATAAGAGGTGGAACTGGTGGAGAAGAAGCTGCACTTTTTGCCGCTGACTTATTTAGGATGTATACTAGATATGCAGAAAGACAAGGTTGGCATACAGAAGTTATGAGTGCTAACGAGACTGATATAGGTGGATTTAAAGAAATTGTATTCATGGTAAAGGGAAATGGAGCTTATAGCAGGATGAAGTATGAAAGTGGAACGCATAGAGTGCAAAGAGTTCCAAATACAGAATCAAGTGGAAGAATTCATACATCGGCTGCTACAGTTGCAGTACTTCCAGAAGTTGATGATGTTGATATAGAAATAAATCCTAACGACATTAGAATAGATGTATTTAGAGCTTCAGGACACGGTGGTCAGTGCGTAAATACTACAGATTCTGCTGTAAGAATAACACATCTTCCTACAGGTATTGTTGTTTCATGTCAGGATGAGAAAAGACAGCTTAAGAATAAAGAAAAAGCAATGAAGGTACTTAGAGCAAGACTTTATGAAAAAGCAGAAGCAGAGAGAAATGCGGGAATAGCTGAAAACAGAAGAAATCAGGTAGGAAGTGGAGATAGAAGTGAAAGAATTAGAACCTACAATTTTCCGCAGGGTAGAATAACAGACCATAGAATAGGACTTACAATATATAAACTTGAACAGTTCCTAGATGGAGATATAGACGAAGTTATAAATGGTCTTATAACGGCTGAACAAGCAGAGAAAATGAAAGAGATGGGAAATACAAAAGATTGATTTTATAGAAGGTGATTTTTGTGAATTTAGATAAAGCCATAAAAAAGCAGAATAGCTACGATAGTTTGTTTATCCTTTTTATGTGCTTTATTTTTTGTGCATTGCCAGTAGTCTTAGTACATTCGCATGTAGTTAATATATTTTACATAATTTATTTAGTTGTAATAGAGCTGCTTGTGATACTTTCCATATTAGTTAGAATAAAAAATAATCATTTAAATCACGAATACGATGGGTTTAAAGTAAAGATAACTGACGGAATATTTAAGAAGAACAATAATATTGTGTGTGAAAAAGTGAGTTTAGTTCATACTGAAGAAGATGGAAAAAACATGAAAATAATACTTATAACCAAATTTAGATTTAGAAATAAGTATTTAAGAATTGTTGGGAAGAATTTTTTAAAGAAGTATCCAGATATTTCTTCGTATTATTTGAAGCTAAAGAAGCTTCATCCTGAAGATGAATATTATTATGTAATTATAAGAAATGGTGGATATAAAAAATATATTCTTTTAAATACTCTTTTTAAAGTATGTCTACAGGCTAAGTTTACTGATGAATGCATAGAGCAGCTTAAAAAGATTAAGGAAACCTGAGGTGTTTAAATTTGTACACTAAAATAGTTAATTTAAATGAAGATGATGTAGATGAACAAATTCTAAAAGAAGCTGGTGAGTTCATAAAAAATGGCAAACTGGTAGTTTTTCCAACAGAGACTGTTTATGGTTTAGGTGCTAATGCAGAAGATGGAGAAGCTACAAAAAAAATATTTGAAGCAAAGGGTAGACCTCAAGATAATCCACTAATAATTCACATATCTGACTTTGAAGATGTTGATAAGGTAGTTCGGAATATTAGTGACAGTGCTAGAAAGCTTATGCGTGAATTTTGGCCAGGACCCATGACTTTAATAATGGAGAAAAAATCCATAATATCAGATGTAACTAGTGCAGGACTTACAAGTGTAGGCGTAAGAATGCCATCCGATAAAATTGCAAGAAAGCTTATAAAGTTTTCAGGAGTATCAATAGCAGCCCCATCTGCAAATTTATCAGGAAAACCAAGCCCAACAGATGTTGAAAGGTGCATAGAGGATTTAAATGGTAAAGTAGATTATATAATCGGAGGAAATAAGTGTGAATATGGATTAGAGTCTACGGTAATAGATTGTACAGTCAATCCAGTATGTATTCTAAGACCAGGGGCAATAACACTTGAGATGGTTAGAAAAGTAGATGAAAAGGCGTATATAGACCCGGCAATAATGGCTAAACCAGAACCTTCTCTTAAGCCGAAAGCACCTGGAATGAAATATAAACACTATGCTCCAAAAGCTCCAGTGAAAATAATAGATGGAGATTTGAAAAAAACTATTGAAAAAATTAACGAAATGGTGCAAAATTATATAGATGACAATAAAAAAGTTGGAATAATGGCAACTGATGAAACAAAGAATAATTATAGAAATGCTATTGTAATATCACTTGGAAGTAGAAAAGATATTTATTCTATAGGAAGAAATTTGTTTGAAACTCTAAGAGATTTTGATGATTGTGGTGTTGATGTTATACTTTCTGAAGCTTTTGACGAAGAAGGCTTTGGAGTTGCTATTATGAATAGGTTAAATAAGTCAGCTGGATTTGATATAATAAATGTTTAACTTAAGTTACAGAAAAGCTAGGATGAAGTTTTTAATAATATATTAACACTTTACTTGGTTTTATAGAGATTTTAAGGAGGAAGCTATGAAGATACTTTTTGTTTGTACTGGTAATACATGTAGAAGCTGTATGGCAGAAGCTATGTTTAATAGTATGTGTAATATAGATGGTATAGAAGCTTTTTCAGCAGGTGCATCTGCTATTCATGGAAGCAAAACTTCCTTAAATTCGGCTGTGGTAGTTAGGGAGAACTTAGGCAAAGATATATCAAATAGAAAGGCTATACAGTTGACTACTTTTTTAGTTGATGAATGTGATTTAGTTTTAACAATGACATCTTTATTAAGTGACGTGCTTAGAAGTCAAATGGAGAAGAACTCTAATAAGATATATTCATTAAGTGAATATACAGGTGTAGAGGGTGACATTACTGACCCATATGGTAGAAGTGTAGAGATCTACAGACAAACTTATAAAGACATTGAAAAGAGGCTAAAAATACTTATTAAAAAACTAAATGAAGATAGAAGTATTTAATCATATACTCTTATCTTCTTTTTTTGCGATTATGTATTAAGTGGAGGTGTTTTTATGAAGATAGCAATAGGTAGTGATCATGCAGGATTTTCATTGAAAAAGGAAGTTATAAAACATTTAGAGAGTAAAAATATTGAGGTTAAAGATTTTGGCACTCTAACTGATGAATCATGTGATTATCCAGATTATGCATTAAAAGTAGCAGAGGAAGTTGCTCAAAAAAACTTTGAGTTTGGAATACTCATTTGTGGAACAGGTATAGGAATAAGCATATCAGCAAATAAGGTGCCAGGAATAAGAGCAGCTGTATGTACAGATACATTCTGTGCTCATGCATCAAGAGAACATAACAATGCAAATATACTTGCAATGGGAGAAAGAGTTGTAGGACCTGGATTAGCAATTGATATAGTAGATACATTTTTAAATTCAAAATTTCAGGGAGATAGGCATCAAAGAAGAATAGACAAGATTACACAAATAGAAAAAAAATACAATGGAGGAATGAAATAATGAGTAAAGTTACACAAATATCACATCCACTTATATTACACAAATTAGCATTTATGAGAGATAAAAAAACAGGATCTAAAGATTTTAGAGAGATGGTAGAAGAAGTAGCAATGCTAATGGCATATGAAGTAACAAGAGAAATGCAGCTTGAAACTGTTGAAATAGAAACTCCTATATGTATAACTAAATGTAAAATGTTAGCAGGAAAAAAGGTAGCTATAGTTCCTATACTTAGAGCAGGACTTGGAATGGTAAATGGAGTATTAAAATTAATACCTGCTGCTAAGGTTGGACATATAGGATTATATAGAGATGAAAAGACATTAAAACCTGTAGAATACTTCTGTAAACTTCCTCAAGATATAGAGGAAAGAGACATAATAGTAACTGATCCAATGCTTGCAACTGGTGGGTCAGCAATAGATGCAATAACACTTCTTAAGAAAAGAGGAGCAAAATACATAAGACTTATGTGTCTTATAGGAGCACCAGAAGGTATAGCAGCAGTACAAGAAGCACATCCAGATGTAGATATATACCTCGCATCAATAGATGAAAAGTTAGATGAAAATGGATATATAGTTCCTGGTCTTGGAGATGCTGGAGATAGATTATTCGGTACAAAATAAATTGCATAAATAAAAAGGGCTGAAAAATAAATTTCAGTCCTTTTATTTATATTTTAACTTTATTCCATGCCACTGCCTCTTCTGATAATAATAGAAATTATTAAAGTTAATACAGATGTAAGGGCAACTGTTCCACCTGGAGCACAATTTAAGTAATAAGAGCTAAATAATCCAACGAGTACATCTATAAAGCTAAATAATATTGATAATATAAGCGTTGACTTAAATCCCTTTTTAAACTGCATAGCAGCAGCTACAGGTACAGCTAATAGTGAAGAGACAACTAATATCCCTGTTATACGTATTGAAACGGATATAACGAAACCGACAACGATAGAAAATATGTAATTTAAAAATTTTGTGTTTATGCCAGATACCCTTGCACCTTGCTCATCAAATGTTGTATATAAAAAGTTGTTATAAAATATAGCTATAAGAAATATAGATACTACACTTATTATTAGTATAAGTACGAGATCACTTTTACCAACAGTTAAAATACTTCCAAAAAGAAAAGATTCAATGTTTCCGCTTGCACGTCCACTTGTTGTTAAGGTTATAGCTATTCCAACAGATAGAGTTAATATAATTGGAAGTATTAAGTCCGAATACTGCTTAAAGGAGTTTCTAAGTAATTCTATTAAGACAGCACAAATAGTTACAAAAATAAAGGTTGTTATCATAGGATTTACGCCAATAAAGATACCTATAGCTACACCGGCAAAAGAAGCATGTGATAATGCATCACCTACCATTGAGTGTCTTTTTAAAACTAAGAAAATACCTATAAGTGGACACAAAATTGCAATCATTACCGAGGCAAGTAAAGCGTTTTGCATAAAACTTAGACGAAATAGTTCAATCATTATTTAACAACCTCCATATTGCTTTTTAAAAAATCGTTAATGTTAAGCAAAGAGCCACTTTCTCCATGGAAATTGAAAATATGAGTTGAATTAGAATAAGCAGCCTTTAAATTATGTTCTACACATATTATTGTAACATTACCTTCCTTATTTAACTTTTTTAAAAAGCTATAAATTTCCTTTTGACTTTTTACATCAACGCCAGTTGAGGGTTCATCAAGAATTAATAGATCAGGATTTCCAATTAAAGATCTTGCTATAAATATTTTTTGCTTTTGTCCGCCTGATAGAGAACCAATAAGATTTTTTTTGAAATTCCCCATTCCCATAAGGTTAAGAGAATTAGTTACTTCATTGTCAGGATTTTTAAGTTTAAGGGATTTTGCATGACACAAAAGCATTTCATATACGGTTATAGGAAATGCAAAATTAAAATTTTCAGTACTTTGAGGCACATAGCCTATTCTCTTTGCTTGTATTTTAATAGTACCCTTTACAGGGGTTAAAAAATTCAAAATTAGTTTTATTAAGGTGCTTTTTCCTGTTCCATTCTCACCTAGTATTGAGGTGTAGGAACCTTTCTTTATATGTAAGTTTAAATTACTAATTACATAATCCGAATTTTTATTATAAGAAAAATTCAGATTTTCGATGGATATCATTTATAAATCACTCCTATAAGGATAATAAAGTATTTTAGTACATCAATATATTATAAACATAATGCAAATCATTTGCAAGTATGAATGGTATCTAAATATAATAGAACCGTTAATATTATAATCGATGTAATATAATAAAAAGGATTAAATTTCTAATATTATGTATTGTCAAGTTATATAGGCTTTAAACATATATGCATTAATTTAGATTTAAAGGTTAATGTCTAAAAATTTATAAAAAGATTCAATTCAAGGGTGCATTTTTTTATTTTTTACACTATAATTAGAAATGGTTACATTGAGAATAAATTAGCAGAGATGTCAGGTAAAATTAAGGAGAAGTATTTATGGAAAGAAGAGATAAAAATAATTATTATTTAGATATAGCAGAGACGGTACTTGAAAGAGGAACATGCCTTAGAAGAGACTACGGAGCTATAATTGTAAAGAATGATGAGATAATATCAACAGGTTATACGGGATCTCCACGTGGTAGAAAAAATTGCAGCGATCTTGGAGTGTGTATAAGAAAGAAACTCAATATACCAAGAGGAACTCATTATGAATTATGCAGATCAGTTCATGCAGAAGCAAATGCTATTATAAGTGCTGCAAGACATGAAATGCTAGGAAGTGTACTTTATCTTGTTGGAAAGAATGCTGAGACACATGAATATGTAGAAAAGGCATTTCCATGTTCTATGTGCAAAAGATTAATTTTAAATGCCGGAATAGAAAAAATTTTAATAAGGGATACAAAGGACAGTTATAGGGAAATAAAAGTTCAGCAGTGGATTGAAGATGATGATTCACTTAGAGGAGATGTAGAATATTAAAGCATGATATATCATAAACAAATTGAAAAAACTATTCAGCGATTCGAAAAAGGAAGGTAAATATGGAGAAAAAATACATAATGTTTATTATAGCAATGGCTATTTCATTTTTGACTACGCCAATTGTGAGGAAATTCGCAAAACATATAAAAGCCATAGATATACCTAAAGATAAAAGAAGAGTTCATAAAAAGCCTATACCTAAAATAGGCGGTCTTGCGATATATTTAGCCTTTGTACTAGTTTTGGTATTAAAAAAAGGACATTTAGAGAAGGCAGAAATGGGGATAATATTTGGAGGGGGAATAATAGTTCTTGGAGGATTTATTGATGACTTAAAATGTTTGAGACCTTTATATAAAGTGTTATTTCAACTATTGGGTGCATTTGTTTTAATAGGATTTGGACTTAGAATATCGATGGTAACAAATCCATTAAGTAATTCTTTTTCATACATACATATAAACAATTTTATAGGCATAGCAATAACTATTATATGGATAATAGGTGTAACAAATGCGTTTAATTTAATAGATGGTTTAGATGGATTGTCTGCTGGGGTTGGGTTTATTTCAAGTGTTACTATAGCAATAGTTGCATTTTTAAATGGACCTACTAGAAGTGAAGCAGAAATATTATCTGTAATATTGGCTGGATCTATATTAGGATTCTTACCATATAATTTTAATCCAGCATCAATTTTTATGGGTGATACAGGTGCTCAATTTCTTGGCTTTGCACTTGCAGCTATATCTATTCAGGGAGCTATTAAATCAGCATCTGCAGTTGTCTTAGCGGTTCCAATTCTTGTGCTTGGATTGCCAATTTATGATACTATTTTTGCAATAATACGAAGGAAAATAAATGGCAAGCCAATAACGCAGGCAGATAGGGGGCATTTACATCATAGGTTATTAGATATGGGCTTAAGTCAAAAGCAAGCAGTTTTAATAATGTATTTCATAAGTGCTATTATGGGACTTGTAGCAGTAATAGCAATGCAGCTTACTAATACTAAAGCATACGTTATTTTTGCTGGAGCGGTTATATGCATAGTTGGTTTAGCATGGAAGTTTGGATTATTTAAACATAAATAAAGTAAGGTATATGAGTTGTTTGTAACTCGAGGAGGTAATTTTATGAAACAGATAAAAGTAATAAGTATATTTGGCACCAGACCGGAAGCTATAAAAATGGCGCCATTAGTGAGGAGGCTGAATGAAAATAAAAATGTTGAATCAAAAGTATGCGTTACGGCTCAACATAGGCAAATGTTAGATCAAGTTCTTAATTTGTTTGATATAAATCCTGATTTCGATTTAAATATAATGAAAACCAAACAAACGCTTACAGGTATAACAGCAAGAGTTTTGGAAGGTTTAGATAAAATATTTGCTGATGAAAATCCAGATATTGTTCTTGTACATGGAGATACGACTACAACATTTGCTGCGGCTCTTGCAGCATTTTATAAGAAAATAGCTGTAGGTCATGTTGAGGCAGGGCTTAGAACATACAACAAATACTTTCCTTTCCCGGAAGAAATGAATAGGAAGCTTACAGGTGCGGTTGCTGATTTGCATTTTGCACCAACACTTGGTTCTAAGAAAAATCTTTTAAGAGAAGCAGTTAATGAAAAGAATATTTTTATTACAGGAAATACCGTTGTAGATGCAATGAATCATACGGTTGAAAAAGATTATGTATTTGAAAATGATGAATTGAATAAATTAGACTATAAAAATAAGAAAGTTATAATGGTAACTGCTCATAGACGTGAGAATTGGGGAAAGGGAATAGAAAACATATGTACAGCATTAAGAAGAATTGCTGAAGAAAATGAAGATGTTGAGATAGTTTATCTAGTACACTTGAATCCTGTGGTGAAAGATGTTGTATATAATAATTTGAATGGTATGAAAGGGGTACACTTGCTTCCTCCACTTGATACAAAGGAAACTCATAATTTAATGAATAAATGCTTTATGGTAATGACTGACTCAGGTGGTCTTCAAGAAGAGGCACCTCATCTTGGAAAGCCTGTACTTGTTTTAAGAGATGTTACTGAAAGACCAGAAGCAGTTGAGGCAGGAACGGTAAAATTAGTAGGAACTGATATTAAAAAGATAGTAGACGAAGCCTATAAAATAATGAAAGATGAAGAAGAATATGAAAAAATGAGTAAGGCAATAAATCCATATGGTGATGGAAAGGCTTCAGATAGAATAGTTGATGCTATATTGTATCATTTTGGAGTATTAAAGGATAGACCAGATGAATTTTCACCTAAAAAGTAATACATGAGCATTCTAAAAGAATTTAGAATGAAGTTTCTTATGCACAAGTATTTTTTATTACATTAATATAGTTAAAATATAAACTTATGTATTTATGCTAAAACATGATTTTAAGGGGGTTAGCATATGCATAAGTTTAATTTTTTTGTTAAAAAATATTAAACTTTGTGTTTTTTTTAACAAAATATATTGATAAAAATAATAATAGTGGGTATAATTAAGTTGTTAGAGAAAACGTATAAATTAGGGATAAACTATGGAACTTATGAAATAGATTGAAATGGTTTATCTGTTACCCCGTATCAAAATTTAGGAGGTTAGTTAGAATGAAAGAAGTTGTAATAGCTAGTGCAGTAAGAACAGCGATTGGATCTTATGGAAAGTCTCTTAAGGATGTACCAGCAGTAGATTTAGGAGCTACAGCTATAAAGGAAGCAGTTAAAAAAGCAGGAATAAAACCAGAGGATGTTAATGAAGTCATTTTAGGAAATGTTCTTCAAGCAGGTTTAGGACAGAATCCAGCAAGACAGGCATCTTTTAAAGCAGGATTACCAGTTGAAATTCCAGCTATGACTATTAATAAGGTTTGTGGTTCAGGACTTAGAACAGTTAGCTTAGCAGCACAAATTATAAAAGCAGGAGATGCTGACGTAATAATAGCAGGTGGTATGGAAAATATGTCTAGAGCTCCTTACTTAGCGAATAACGCTAGATGGGGATATAGAATGGGAAACGCTAAATTTGTTGATGAAATGATCACTGACGGATTGTGGGATGCATTTAATGATTACCACATGGGAATAACAGCAGAAAACATAGCTGAGAGATGGAACATTTCAAGAGAAGAACAAGATGAGTTTGCTCTTGCATCACAAAAAAAAGCTGAAGAAGCTATAAAATCAGGTCAATTTAAAGATGAAATAGTTCCTGTAGTAATTAAAGGCAGAAAGGGAGAAACTGTAGTTGATACAGATGAGCACCCTAGATTTGGATCAACTATAGAAGGACTTGCAAAATTAAAACCTGCCTTCAAAAAAGATGGAACAGTTACAGCTGGTAATGCATCAGGATTAAATGACTGTGCAGCAGTACTTGTAATCATGAGTGCAGAAAAAGCTAAAGAGCTTGGAGTAAAACCACTTGCTAAGATAGTTTCTTATGGTTCAGCAGGAGTTGACCCAGCAATAATGGGATATGGACCTTTCTATGCAACAAAAGCAGCTATTGAAAAAGCAGGTTGGACAGTTGATGAATTAGATTTAATAGAATCAAATGAAGCTTTTGCAGCTCAAAGTTTAGCAGTAGCAAAAGATTTAAAATTTGATATGAATAAAGTAAATGTAAATGGAGGAGCTATTGCCCTTGGTCATCCAATTGGAGCATCAGGTGCAAGAATACTCGTTACTCTTGTACACGCAATGCAAAAAAGAGATGCAAAAAAAGGCTTAGCAACTTTATGTATAGGTGGCGGACAAGGAACAGCAATATTGCTAGAAAAGTGCTAGAAAGTATTGTTAAAAATAACTCTGTAGAATTATAAATTAGTTCTACAGAGTTATTTTTTAAAAAAATTCTAAACTTATGTATAAAAAATACGATAAGAATGTAGAATTAAAACTAAAGACAGTTCAATTTCTTTTAGAATAATTTAGTTAGTGTGGTAAAAAAATGTCATAATGATATTTATGTTGAAATTTGTATAAAATTCAGAAAATGAATATATTTTATCAATTTTCAGTCATTTGAAAGATTATGAGGCTAATGCAGTACTAGGCGTAAATTGAATTTATAATTACTATAGCGATAAGAAATGGCCTAAAAACGTTTGCAGTAATGAAAGAACCGTAAATATTATAAAAAAAATCTTAAAACAGAGTTTTATTTATAAAAATTTAAGATATATAATTTAAATAACGTGTTAAAATAGTGGAGGAAGTAATTTGAATCTGAATATTAAAAGAATGTTAAAGGTTGTAACTCTTTATGATGCAATTATTGCTGCAATAGTTTCAGTAATACTTTTGTTTGCTGCTAATTATAAGATTTCGTTAATAGTGATTATAGGGATTTTTTCAGCAATATTTAATTTTTATTTAAGTAATTTAACAGCTGATTTCGTTTTTGTAAAAAAAATGGGAAATACGTCACTTATATTTCTTAGTTCAATTTTTAGAGTAATACTTGTTTTTTTTATAGGTATTATTCTTTATAAAATATATAAATATTATTTAATAGCCTACTTAGGAGGATATAGTGCTCATTTTATAGCCCTTATAATTTATGGGTCACTAGTAAATAAACGATGAAAGGAAGTGATTGAATGGAGCTAGGTGCAAAGACAGTATTTTCGATGAAGCTTGGAAGTTACAACTTTGCTATAACAGAAACTGTAGTATTACAGTGGATTATCATGGCAGTTATAATATTACTTGCAATATTTCTTACTAAAAATCTTAAGAAAGTACCAAATAGGAAACAAAGCGTAATAGAAATGATTGTTAACTTAATAAATGGATTGGTAAAAGAAAATATGGGAGAGAAATTCATGAATTTCGTTCCAATTATCGGTACTATGGCAGTGTTTATACTTTTCTTAAATTTAACAGGGCTAGTAGGTATCGAACCAGCAACAAAGGATATTAGTGTTACAGCAGGCTTTGCTTTAGTAAGTGCATTTTTAATAAATGCAACTGCAATAAAAAGAATTGGTGTTGGAGGATATATTAAATCCATTTTTAGTCAAGGACCTATAATGGTTCCTATGAACCTTTTAGAAAAGGTTACAATACCAGTATCATTATGTTTGCGTTTATTTATTAACATGCTTGTTGGTGCCATAGTTATGTCACTTATTTATTCAACACCAGCTAAAATTTTATTGCCAGTACCTCTTCATGGGTTCTTTGATATGTTTGATGGTGTTTTACAAGTTTATGTATTTGTGCTTTTAACTATGATATTTACTAAGCTAGGAATCGAACATTAAAGTAATAATAAGCTGCATCACATGATGTTAGTTATTATAAACTAAATTTAAACTTTTTTAAGGAGGAAACGAAATGAATATTGATTCTCATACTTTTTTACTAGGAATGCAATATCTAGGTGCAGGTCTAGCAGCAATTGGATGTATTGGTGGAGGTGTAGGTATAGGTACTGTTACAGGTAAAGCAGTTGAAGCAATTGGAAGACAACCAGAATCAGCTTCAAAAGTTATGCCTACAATGATAATGGGTTTAGCATTTGCTGAAGTTACATCATTATACGCTTTATTCGTTGCTATAATGTTATTATTTGTTAAATAAATAGGTTATCTTAATAAAGAATAAGCCTGGAGGGAGGCTTTTGAGTGTATGGAATTTAATTTAGTTACTATAGGCTTTACAATAGTAAACTTCATAATCCTTATGTTGATACTTAAGCACTTTTTCTTTGATAAAGTAAATAAAGTTATTGATGATAGGAATAATGAAGTAGCATTAACAATAAAAAAGGCTGATGCACAAAACGAAGAAGCTAGGCTTTTAAAAGTTGAAAGTGAAAAGAATCTAGAAGATTCAAAACTTCAAGGAAAAACCATTGTAGAAAATTACAAGGTAAAAGCAGAAAAAGTTTCAGAGGAAATAACAGCAGAAGCTAAAACTGAAGCTCAGAATATATTAGAAAGAGCTAAAAGAGAAACCCAAAGAGAAAAAGAAAAGGCTGAAGATGAAATCAAAAATCAAGTTGTTGAACTTGCTGTATTAATTTCCTCAAAAGCTCTTGAAAATTCCATAAATGAAGCAGAACACAGAAAACTTATAGAAGATTTTGTATCTAAGGTAGGTATTTAATTATGTATGAATTCTTAGATAGAAGATACGCACTTGCTTTATATGAAGTAGGTGAAAAAAATCAAAAGTTAGAGGAGTATATTAATGACTTTGGTGAAATAGTTCATCTGCTTAAGAATGATGAAAATATAAATCAAGTTGTTAATCATCCACAGATAAGTACTTCTGAAAAAAAGAAAATATTTATGGAAATCTTTAAGGGAAAAATTGATGAGAAGCTACTTAATTTCTTATTGCTTCTTCTTGAAAAAAAGAGGATTCATGATGCTGAAGGAATTTTAACTCAATTAAATAAAATATCCTTAGAAAAGCATAATAAGGTTGTTGCAGAAGTTAGAACTGTAATACCACTTACAGACAATGAAAAAACAACCCTTGCAAGCAAGCTTTCCGCTAAGTATAATAAAATAATTATTTTCAAAGAAATAATAGATAAGACTATTATTGGCGGAGTTTATGTAAGAGTTGGCGATGATGTAATTGATGGAACTATTAAGTTTAAATTAGAAAGCATGAAAAAAGTAATGCTTAAAGAAGAATAGAGGTGAGCCTATGAACATAAAACCTGAAGAGATAACTTCAATAATAAAAAGTCAGATTGAGGGATATGAAAGTAAATTAGAAACAGTAGATTCAGGTACGATAATAGAAATAGGTGATGGTATCGCTAGAATATACGGCTTACAAAATTGTATGGCTGGCGAACTTCTTGAGTTTCCAAACGATGTGTATGGAATGGCTCTAAATCTTGAACAAGACAATGTTGGATGTGTTTTACTTGGTTCAGAAGAAGGAATCAAAGAAGGAGACATTGTTAAAAGTACAGGAAAAGTTGTTGAAGTGCCTGTTGGTGAAGAAATGCTTGGAAGAGTAGTAAATGCTCTTGGTCAACCAATAGATGGTAAAGGACCAATTAAAGCAGAAGATTCAAAACCAGTAGATATAAAAGCTACAGGAGTTATTGATAGACAATCAGTTAATCAACCACTTCAAACAGGTATAAAAGCCATAGACTCAATGATACCTATTGGAAAAGGACAAAGAGAACTTATTATAGGAGATAGACAGACAGGTAAAACTGCTATAGCTATCGATACTATATTGAATCAAAAAGGAAAAGATGTAATTTGTATATATGTTGCTATAGGTCAAAAACAATCTACAGTAGCACATATAGTTAATACATTTGAAGAAATGGGAGCTATGGATTACAGCATAGTTGTAGCAGCAACTGCTTCAGATTCAGCACCACTTCAATATTTAGCACCATATTCAGGTGTAACAATTGCAGAAAACTTTATGTTTAAAGGAAAAGATGTACTTATTGTATATGATGATCTTTCAAAGCACGCTGTTGCATACAGAACGATGTCATTACTTTTACGTAGACCACCAGGCAGAGAGGCATACCCTGGAGATGTATTCTACTTACATTCAAGACTTCTTGAAAGAGCTGCTAAACTTTCACAGAAACTTGGAGGAGGTTCTATAACAGCACTTCCTATAATAGAAACTCTTGCTGGTGATGTTGCGGGTTACATACCAACAAATGTTATTTCTATAACAGATGGTCAAATATTCCTTGAATCAGAATTATTCTATGCAGGACAAAGACCAGCTGTTAACTCAGGTATATCAGTATCCAGAGTTGGTGGTAGTGCTCAAATTAAAGCAATGAAAAAACTTTCAGGAACTTTAAGACTTGAGCTTGCACAATATAGGGAACTTGCTGCATTTGCTCAGTTTGGTTCTGACCTTGATAAAGAATCTAAAAAGAGACTTGAAAAAGGTAAAAGACTTACTGAAATGATGAAACAGCCTCAATATAAGCCAATGCCAGTTGAGAAACAAATAATGATTTTATATGCTGTTGTAAATGAGTATGTAATGGATATTGATGTTTCAAAACTTAGTGCATTTGAAAGTGGATTATTTGAGTATGTAGATGCTCATTATAGAGACTTAGGTAAGCAAATACTTGAGAAAAAAGAGCTAACTGATGATATAAGCAGTCAGCTTACCAAAGCTATTAACGAATATAAAAAGATATTTTTAGCAGAGGAACAGTAGTTAATGACTTTCCTATGCAGGAGGTGAAGTAATGGCAGGAGCAGGACTTATTATTATAAAAAGAAGAATTAAGTCTATTACGAATACTAAAAAAATAACAAACGCCATGGGACTTATAGCCACCTCTAATTTAAGAAAATCTAGACAGAATCTCGAAGCGAATAAAGCATATTATGAAGCTTTTAATGATGTTATAAATAAGATTGTAAGTTCTTCTAGTAAGAGCAACTTATATGTAGCTGGAAATAAAAGTGACAAAAAACTTTATATAGCTTTGACTTCTGATTCTGGTCTTTGTGGAGGTTTTAACGGAGCTGTTGTAACTGCTGCTGACAATGTTATGAGAGGGGATAAAGATAAATCCTTACTTATAACTGTTGGTCAAAAGGGAATATCTTATTTTAAAAGGCTTAAATATGAGACTTTATCCGAATACGTTGATATTCCAAACGAGCCAGGATTAAAAGAAGCTAAGGAAATAGCAGACCGTGCTTTAAGTCTTTATGAAAAAGGCGAAATAGGAGAAGTTCATGTTATTTATACTCAATTTCTTTCTACGGTAAATCAAAAAGTTGAGGTAAAGAAGGTACTCCCTATTGAACCTAAAAAGATGGAAAAAGTGAGTGTAGCTGAATTTGAACCAGATGCAGAAATTATACTTGAAAAAGCTATAAGGCTTCATATTGAACAGCAGTTATTTAACTTGTTATTAAATTCTAAGGCAAGTGAGCAGGCATCTAGAATGTCCTCAATGGATAGTGCTACTAAAAATGCCAATGACTTACTTGATGCTTTAAATATTAAGTATAATAGAATTAGACAAAGTGCTATTACTCAAGAAATAACAGAAATAGTTGGAGGAGCGGAAGCTCTCAAATAAGGAGGGAAACTGATGCCAGAACATGTAGGTAAAATTGTTCAGGTAATAGGACCTGTTGTGGATATTAAATTTGATGCAGAGAACCTTCCTGACATCTATAATTCCATAGAAATAGATATGGGAGATAATAAAAAACTCATTGCTGAAGTTGAACAACATGTAGGAGATGACATAGTAAGAACAATAGCAATGGAAGGTACTGACGGATTAAAAAGAGGAATGGAAGCAGTTAACACTGGTAAACCAATATCTGTACCAGTTGGAGAAAATGTTTTAGGACGTCTTTTTAATGTTTTAGGTCAGACAATAGATGAAGCAGGAGACATGAATGCTGATAAGTATTATCCAATTCATAGACCAGCTCCAACCTTTGAAGAACAATCAGTTCAACCAGAAATGTTTGAAACAGGTATTAAGGTTATAGATTTACTTGCTCCATATCAAAAGGGTGGAAAAATCGGTTTGTTCGGTGGTGCCGGTGTTGGTAAAACAGTTCTTATTCAGGAACTTATAAATAATATAGCAAAAGAACACGGTGGATTATCAGTATTCACAGGTGTTGGAGAAAGAACAAGAGAAGGTAATGACCTTTATTATGAAATGAAAGATTCAGGAGTTATAAATAAAACAGCTCTAGTATTTGGTCAGATGAATGAACCACCTGGCGCTAGAATGAGAGTTGCTTTAACAGGACTTACAATGGCTGAATATTTTAGAGACAAAGGTCAAGATGTGCTTCTATTTATAGATAATATATTCAGATTTACACAAGCTGGTTCAGAGGTTTCAGCTTTACTTGGTAGAATACCTAGTGCCGTTGGTTATCAGCCAACACTTGCAAATGAAATGGGTGCTCTTCAAGAGAGAATAACATCAACAAAACAGGGTTCAATCACATCCGTTCAGGCTGTATATGTTCCTGCTGATGACCTTACAGACCCAGCTCCAGCAACAACATTTACGCATCTTGATGCAACAACAGTTCTTTCAAGAGAAATATCAAACTTAGGAATATATCCTGCAGTTAGTCCTCTTGAATCAACTTCAAGAATACTTGATCCAAGAATTGTTGGAGAAGAGCATTATGAAGTTGCTAACAAGGTTAAACATATACTTGAAAGATATCAAGAACTTCAAGATATCATAGCTATACTTGGTGTTGATGAACTTTCAGATGAGGATAGATTGTTAGTTGGAAGAGCAAGAAGAGTACAGAGATTCTTATCTCAAGCTTTTAGTGTTGCTGAACAATTTACAGGAATGAAAGGTCAGTTTGTACCTGTAAAAGATACTATAAGAAGTTTTAAAGAAATATTAGATGGTAAGTGTGATGATCTTCCAGAAGCTGCATTTTTATTTGCAGGAACAATAGAAGATGTAAAAGAAAAAGCTAAAAAAATGATGGAAAGCTAAGGAGTGATTTTGTATGGCAAATAATATCAAATTGAGCATACTAACTCCTCAGAAGACGTTTTATGTTGGAGATGTAAAAGAGATTATAACCAGAACAGTTGAAGGTGAAATAGGAATACTTCCTAATCATACAGACTTGGTTGCTTTTTTGACACCAACTGAAACAATTTTAGTTGAAGAAGATGGTTCAAGAAAAAAAGTATTTACATCTACAGGTATTTTAAATGTAGGAGAATCAGAAGTTTCTTTTATGTGTGACGCAAGCGAATGGCCAGATGAAATTGATATTCAAAGGGCTGAGACAGCTAAAGAAAGAGCAGAAAAAAGACTTAAAACTAGTAATAATATAGATGTAAAAAGAGCAGAACTATCGCTTTCAAGAGCACTTGCAAGAATTAAAACAAAAAATGATTAATTTTCATAAAAAACCGTGGATTTATTCCACGGTTTTTTTTCACACTTTTTAAATAAATTTATATATTAATATTGTACTAATAATTTTATATTTGTTAGTAAAGCTAAGGATATTAATAGGTGACTGTTTGTCTACTACTTAAATTCATCTAGGAATAAAAACAATGTTTTCTGTCAATAATCATAGTATGGGAGGATGGAAAACATGAAGTATAATAAATTAATTTTTTGTTTTGCGTTATTGATGTTTATATCGCTGATATTCATATGTGGACATAGTATAAAAGCGGAATTGGACCAAGATATTTTTAGCGAGATATTGAAATACTCACATAGCAATGTGGTGCAAACGGGCGTTAATATTTCATTTGTAAAGAGTGGAAACTATAAAAGTATAAGTAGGAATATTATAAAAAATATAAAAGGTTCAATTGGATCAAATCTATGCGATAAGATAACTTCGGACGATGGATTGGAGTATTGTGTAGAATTTAAGAATTCAAATATATCAGGTTATTTAGAAGCTAATAGATTAGATGGCAATGAAGTTAAAGTTGATGTTGCATTACAGGAGAAAACTTCAAATAATGATATTAATAGTCTTGAGGAAGCTGTGATAAGTAATAAATCAAACTGTAATAGACTACAGTGTTATAAATATTTAAAGGCTAAAAGTAAAATGAAAAATGTATATAACATAGATGAAAAAGTAAAGAAAGTTTTAAATAGTATAAGAGCGGAAAATATAAAAACAGTTAAATTAAATAAAAATTTAAGCACTACTGCATATACAAAAAAGTTTAATTATATACAAGATGGAAATAGAAAAGTTGATTTTAACTATTCTGTATGTAAATATGAAACTGGGAATTTTATAATAGTTGGTACACCAATCATACCAATCACGTATTGAAAATTATATAACTAAATCATGTTTTGTTATGCAGTTTATGATTGGAGGATTAAAATGAATAAATTTATTATAAAGGGTGGGGAAACATTAAATGGTGAAGTAGATATAAGTTGTGCTAAAAATTCAGTTTTACCTATAATTGCTGCAACTATATTATGTGGAGAAAAGTGTACGATAAAAAATTGTCCTATGCTTTTAGATGTATTTGTGATAAGTGATTTGTTAAAATCTATAGGAGCACAAGTTGATATAGACTTAAACAGTGGCGATATGAAAATAGATACTTCCAATGTAAAAAGTATTGAACCAGATGCTGAACTTGTTAGGAAGATGAGAGGGTCCTTTTTAATTATGGGTCCTATGATTTCAAGATATGGAAGATTTAAAATATCACTGCCTGGTGGTTGCAATATAGGAACTAGGCCAATAGATTTACATCTTAAAGGATTGAAGGCATTAGGTGTAAATATAGAAATTGGTCATGGATACGTTGAAGCAAATGCTGCTAAGCTTTTAGGAGATAGAATATATCTTGATTTTCCATCTGTGGGTGCTACTGAAAATATAATAATGGCATCAGTTTTTGCTGAAGGAGAAACAATAATAGAAAATGCAGCACAAGAACCAGAAATAGATGATTTAATTAATTTTCTAAATAAAATGGGATCTGATATAAAAAAGATAGAAACGGGAGCAATAATAATAAGAGGAGTTAAAGAATTAAAAGGAATAAAATACACACCTATTTATGACAGGATAGAAGCAGGAACATTTATAATAGCAGCAGCTATAACAAAGAGTAAGATAAAGATAAATGGTGTAGAAGAGAAAAGTATAAAACCAATGATAGCCAAGTTTTGTGAAATGGGAATAAATATGGAGATAGACGGCAAAAGTCTTATAATAGACGGTAGAAATGAACTTAAACCTGTAGATATAAAAACTATGCCATACCCGGGATTTCCAACTGATATGCAAGCTCAAATAATGTCCCTTTTATGCTGCACTGAAGGTACTAGTGTGATAACAGAAACAATCTTTGAAAATAGATTTATGCATGTTCCTGAACTAAAGAGATTTGGTGCAAATATAAAAATAGATGGAAGGAGTGCTGTAATAGTAGGAGTAAAAGAACTTACCGGGTGCAGTGCTCGAGCAACGGATTTAAGGGCAGGTGCTGCACTTATATTAGCAGGACTCGTTGCAGAGGGAGAAACGCAAATTAGTGATATATATCATGTGGATAGAGGTTATGTTAGTATAGAAAAAAAGCTTACAAAATTAGGAGCAAAAATTGAAAGAGTAGAATAATGAAATATTATATCATTGAGGGAATTAATTCCGCTTGTAGAGTTTATAGATGAGTTGTAGTAGTATCCAATTGAGGATAGGGTTACAATAATAATCTAGAACTCTACTTTTTTGTTTTAGGAATAGTAAAGTTTTGATGTAATAATTTGAAATGGAAATAAGTAATATATTATATATGCTTTTCAATAAAATTTTATAATTTAAAGCTTAATAAAAAAACGGGGGGATAAATAAGTGGTGAAAAAAATTTTTATGGGATTAGCGGTAACTATAATTTTTATTTTTTCGGTTTCAATATTTGTTGGTGGAATAGGAGATAAGCAAAATCATACAAATGAAAATAGTATAGTGAAGAAGAGTTCTTATAAAGAGAATGATGATACCCTAAATATAGTTAAAGAAAACACTAAGGATTGTGATATAAGTGTATACATGGACAATGAAAAAAAAATTGAGAAGGTAAATCTGGAGGAGTATATAAAAGGTGTTATCTCATCAGAAATGCCAGTTGAATTTAATATAGAAGCATTGAAGGCTCAAGCAGTTGCAGCTAGGACATTTGCAGTATGCCATATGGAGCAATTTGGTGGACGAAAATACAAGGATGCATATGGTGCAGATGTTGTAAATACAGTTCAATGTCAGGTTTATACAAAGCAAGATGATGTACTAAACAAATGGCCAAAAGATAAGGCAAACGAATACTGGAATAAGATAAGTACAGCAGTAGAAGATACTAAAGGACAAGTAATTACATATGATAATAAAATAATAACAGATCCATATTATTTTTCTGTTAGTAGTGGAAAAACTGAAAATGCCAAAGAGGTACTTGGAGAAGATAAACCATATTTAAAGAGTGTATCAAGTCCAGGAGAGGAGTCGGCGCATAAGTATAAAACAAGTTTAAAAATGTCTTACGGAGATTTTGTGGATAAAATAAATTCATCAGTTAATAACAAAATAAATCTTATTCAAGCAAGAGTTGGTATTAGTATATTGAAAAGAAATAGTACAGGCACTATTAATCAGATAAAGGTAGGAAATAATGTTTTACAAGCAACAAAATTTAGAAGTATAATTGGTTTGAATTCAACAAACTTTCAGATCAAGTATAATATTTCAAATATTGAGTTTGATTGTATTGGGTATGGACATGGTCTTGGAATGAGCCAATATGGAGCTAAAGCTATGGCAGATAAAGGATCGAGCTATAAAGATATAGTAAAACATTATTATACAGGGGTAGAGATTAAGGATATAAGTTACTAAAGGCTATTTATAAGTTTGCTAATTAAACAAGTATAATTATAGAAATAGGTTAGTTTCAGAGAATAGTGGAATTATAATTTGAACAAGTTCATGTTATATTCTACTTCGATGAAACTAGCTTTTTATTTTTACAATTTTTACATTAGTTTTACAAAAAAAAGTCATATAAAATGTATTTTTTGCTATGTTATGGACACAATACTAAAAGGAGGTGTTAGCAATGAATAATGATTGGAAAAACAACAAAAGTAATAAACAAAGTAGGGTGATGGATTTTTTAAAAAGAAATGCTTTTTACATAGTGTTATTTCTTTGTTTGTGTATTATAGGTGCAGTTAGCATATATATGAACATAAAGACTAACACTAAGAGTGTTTCGGTAAATCAGCCTAGTCAGAAAAGTACTTTACAGAATAAAAATAAAACATCGAAAGTAACTGATAAGGGAAATGCAGCTAAAGAAAAAATAGAGAATGCAAAGCAAGTTAATCAAAATCAAAATTTAATTAAGAAAGATACTCAATCAACAACACAAGCATCATCTAATAACGTTGTAAAAAAGAGTTTTATGGAACCAATTCAAAATGGCAATATAGTAGTTAAATTTGATACTTGGTATTCTAAAAATGGAAAGTATACTAGTATACCAGGAGAATATATATCTCCTAGTAAAGATTCCAATGTTATAGCTGCTTGTGATGGAGTTGTAAAAGCTATTGATGCTGGTAAAGTTACTATTTCAAATGATCAAACAGGTTACACTACAGTATATGATAATTTAGATGAAAAGAGCATAACTGTTAAACCGAATGATAATGTTAAACAAGGTCAAACTATAGGTAAAATAGGTGACAGTAATTACAGTAATAAATTGATAACAGATACAAGTTGTTTGTATTTTGAAATTGATCAAAAGCAAAACGATGGAACTTATTTAGCTGTAGATCCTGAAAAAATTTTAGTTCATTAAGATTAATAAATTACTTTGAAAACACTCAAAGTAATTTATGGTGATATTAATGCATATTTATTAATTAGAAGGGTTAAGGAGGTAGCAACTTTGAAAGATTACATTGAAGAAAGAGTTATGGAAGTTGCGAAATATATAATTGAGTCTAAGGCTACTATTCGAAAAACAGCTAAAGTTTTTGGTGTTAGTAAGAGTACAATACACAAAGATATGACAGAAAGATTACCTCAAATAAATCCTCAAATTGCTGAGCTTGCTAAAGGTGTGCTGGAGTTAAATAAAGCGGAAAGGCATATAAGAGGAGGAAAAGCAACAAAAATGAAGTATAAAGCTATTGAAGGTTAAAAACATTCCGTTTATAATAATATAGAAGATATATAAATATATATTTTAGTATTATTACACTGTAGGATATATTGTTTAATTTTTTAATTAAGGGAAATGTAGTTTGGATATTTTAGGATTAAAAAATATATCTATATTTAAAACGTAGAAATAAACGTATGAGATGGAGTGAATAAAGGAATGTTTTTTGGTATAGGAAATGATATGGGAATAGACCTAGGAACCGCTACGGTATTGGTTTATTTAAAAGGTAAGGGTGTTATTCTGAAAGAACCATCTGTTGTAGCAATCAATCGTACTAATAATGAAGTTTTGGCTGTTGGAGAAGAAGCAAGGCAAATGATAGGTAGGACACCAGGTAATATTACTGCAATACGTCCATTAAGAAATGGTGTAATTTCTGACTATGATGTAACAGAGAAGATGCTAAAGCATTTTATCAGAAAAGCTTGCGGTAAGAGAAGAATTTCTCAACCTAAAATTATAATATGTGTTCCTTGTGAGGCTACTGGAGTTGAACAAAGAGCAGTAAAAGATGCTGCAAAAAATGCAGGGGCTAAAAAAGTTAGTTTGATTGAAGAGCCATTAGCAGCTGCAATTGGAGCAGGTCTCGATATTACTAAAGCAAGTGGTAATATGGTTATAGATATAGGTGGAGGAACTACAGATATAGCTGTAATTTCATTAGGTGGTATGGTTGTAAGAAGCTCTATAAAAGTAGCAGGAGATACATTTGACGAATCTATAATAAAGTATATAAGAAAAAAACATAAATTAATGATTGGCGAAAGAACGGCTGAAGATTTAAAGATAAATATAGGTTCGGCATATAAGAAGGAAATAGAGGAGACTATGGAGATTAGAGGAAGAGATTTAGTTACTGGACTCCCTAAAAACGTTGAAGTATCTTCTTCAGAGATGCGTGATGCACTTAAAGAGGCTGTAAGTTCAATTGCAGAATGTGCACATGCTGTTCTTGAAAAAACTCCTCCAGAGTTAGCGGCAGATGTATCAGATAAGGGTATAATGATGACAGGCGGAGGTTCTCTATTAAATGGACTTGATAAGTTCATACAAGAGGTAACACAAGTGCCTGTATATGTGGCTGAAGATCCTGTCTCATGTGTTGCCTTAGGAACGGGTAAATCACTTGAGTATATAGACAAGATAGATATGAATGATGAGTTAAGTCTTATTAGGTAACTTTAGTTATAAATTATAGTTAAGAATAAAATTTGTAAGCGAGAAAATTAAATTTAAAATATAAGTATTCATTAAAGTCAATTTTTATATGCAAATTATAAAATATTCTAAAAATTGAATGGGCATGCTGCCCTTTCAATTTTTCCTTTAATGACTAGAATGTATTTTAATTATATTTTCTCGCTTTCTATTTTAGTGTAGATGCGCTATCTGGAAAAATACTATCACTAAAAGTTTTATGAAGATAATAAGAATGAATAATCGTTTGAACTATGACTTTTGACATTTCAAAGATTAAGTTTAAACGTATATTTCTATTAGTAAATAATTCGCTGCTTTCACAGGAATCAACTATTCCAACAATAGAAACTTCGCCAACATCTGGAAGTGACTTTCCAACGCCCTTTCCAGGATGAATAGCATAATCTCGTACTTGAATCTCACCTATATTTTCAGTATCACCTAAGCAAGCATCTATGCCTATTATTGTTGAATTTGTATGATCTTTTTTTATTTTGTACAGTTTTTTATCTATATTTAAAGCGTGGATAGGTTCCGAAATTGTCCCGTAAACGTTTAGTGGAAAGAACTTTTCCTTAAGCATTGTTCCAACCATAGGGCCAAGGCAGTCACCTATGCAGCGATCTGTTCCTATACATATTATTATTGTATTATCATCTATATAATGTTTTAAAAAATTTGAGAGCCTGTAGTATGCCATTGGTAGGTTATAAAAAGCTTTGATTTTGTTCAACAGAATCACCTCCTAGATAATTTATATGTACTTAACACTTTTAATATCACTAATAGATTTTAAAATAATAATATATATAAATGATTTGCGTGCTAAAAGTGGAGTAATTAAGAGATATTGCTGAAAAATATAATGATATTTGCCGATAATGGTCTATTATGGCCATTGATTTTTAAAGGGTATCAACGTATAATATTACTTGTTGACGCGGTGAAAACTGCTGATGCAAGTCTTGTGGAGGAATTCCCGAGTGGCTAAAGGGGGCAGACTGTAAATCTGTTAGCTCAGCTTTCCATGGTTCGAATCCATGTTCCTCCACCATTTAAATAAACTAGGGCGTTTAGCTCAGCTGGGAGAGCATCTGCCTTACAAGCAGAGGGTCACAGGTTCGAGCCCTGTAATGCCCACTTAATAAAATTTAATAAGCTGGCATAGCTCAATTGGTAGAGCAACTGACTTGTAATCAGTAGGTTGTGGGTTCAATTCCTACTGCCAGCACCAAATGTGGAGGAATTCCCGAGTGGCCAAAGGGGGCAGACTGTAAATCTGTTAGCTCAGCTTTCCATGGTTCGAATCCATGTTCCTCCACCATAAAAGACACACAAGTGTCTTTTTTTAAGTTTATATTGACTAAGATTGTTATAAAGTGTATTATTTAGTGTGTAATATAATTGAATGGAAACTCTTATCAAGAGAGGTGGAGGGAAAGGGCCCGTTGAAACCCGGCAACCGATGTATTAATTTAAGTACATAATGGTGCCAATTCCTGCAGAATTATTCTGCAAGATAAGAGAGAGAATGTTAAGTCTCTTCTTATTGAGGAGACTTTTATTTTTATATTGTAGGAGGAAGTGGATATAATGAGAAAGTTATTTACATCTGAATCAGTAACAGAAGGGCATCCAGATAAAATCTGCGATCAAATATCAGACGCTATTTTAGATGCCATATTGGAAAAAGATCCAAATGGAAGAGTTGCTTGTGAAACTACAGTGACTACAGGAATTGTTAATGTTATGGGAGAAATATCAACAAATTGTTACGTTGATATTCCTAAAATAGTAAGAAAAACTGTAAGAGAGATTGGATATACTAGAGCTAAATATGGTTTTGATTGCGATACATGTGCAGTTGTAACATCTATTGATGAACAATCAGCTGATATTGCAATGGGAGTAGATGAAGCTTTAGAATCTAAAAAAGGTGAAATGGATAAAATTGATGCAGTTGGTGCAGGAGATCAAGGTATGATGTTTGGTTATGCGACAAACGAAACTAAAGAATTTATGCCTATGCCTATTGCGCTTGCTCATAGATTATCTAGAAGATTAGCAGAGGTTAGAAAAGACGGTACTTTGGACTATCTAAGACCAGATGGAAAAACTCAAGTTACAATAGAGTATGAAGATGATAAGCCAGTAAGGGTAGATGCTATTGTAATATCAACACAGCATGGACCTGAAATAGGACATGAGCAGATTGAAAAAGATTTAATTGAAAAAGTAGTAAAGTATGTTATATCACCTGAACTTTTAGATGAAAATACAAAATATTATATAAATCCTACTGGAAGATTTGTTGTAGGTGGACCTCAAGGAGATTCAGGACTTACAGGAAGAAAGATAATAGTTGATACTTATGGTGGATATGGAAGACACGGAGGCGGTGCTTTTTCAGGAAAAGATCCAACTAAGGTTGATAGATCAGCAGCTTATGCAGCAAGATGGGTTGCAAAGAATCTTGTAGCAGCAGGAATTGCTGATAAACTTGAAATACAGCTTGCATATGCAATAGGAGTTGCAAAACCAGTATCTATTTCAGTTGACACTTTTGGTACTGGTAAGATAGAAGAAAGTAAGATTGTTGAAATAGTAGAAAAAGTTTTTGATTTGAGACCAGGAGCTATAATAAGAGATCTTAACCTTAAGAGGCCAATATACAGACAAGTAGCAGCTTATGGCCACTTTGGTAGATTAGATGTAGAATTACCATGGGAGCAGTTGGATAGAGTTGAAGCGATAAAAAAATATTTATAATAAATGCTTGATATAAGAATGGCACTGAAAAGCTTATAGTTTTTCAGTGCCATTCTTATAAGTGGCTATTTTTATTCTAGGATAACTTTAAAATATATTAGTATAATATTATACTTATGTTAAAATCTTTATATAGGATATTTTAAATTTATATATATTATGATATTATAAGAGTATTGGTTATGAGAAATCAAAATGAGAATTAATTCATAGGGAAATGGATTAATTCTTGTTCGAGGTAAATAAATTAGTAGTATACTTATTTTGTATAATATTATAAAAGAAGGTAGAGTTATGAAAAATCCATATGAGGGTGGATTTTTGCATATGATTTGGAACGTGAAGAATTTCATGATAAAGGCTTTGGTTTTTGCATTAGTTATATCTTTGGGATTGACATTTTTAGCGATTAAAACTTTCCTACATATTTTAAACCATTTGTACATTTTTGCGGGGAAGAGAGTTAGCATTGAAATATTATATCTTTCAATTTATATAGGTATTATACTAGTTCTGGAATTAGTTGAAATCATTTGCAATAAGCATCTTACAAAAATGTAAAGGTATGAGGGGGGTACATAAATTTATTGTATCTCTTTTTTACGTGAATGTTAATATTAATGTAATTATAAAATATTTATAGTGAAACTGAATTAACTACAAATACAGTTGTATTTTTTATAATAGCAAAAGAGGAATCACTATAGTAAGGAGAAATCTATATGGTAGAACTTCGTTGTGTTATTGAAGCTGTTGTGTTCAAAAATGAAGAAAATGGGTATGTTGTTGCAAACGCAAATGCAGAAGGAAAAGATAAAATTACAATTGTTGGATGCATACCGTATATTATGGAAGGCCAATCTTTAAAGATTTCAGGAGAATGGATTGTTCATCCACAGTTTGGAAAGCAATTTAAAATTGAACGCTGCGAAGAAATACTACCTAATTCTTTATTAGGTATAGAAAAATATTTGGCATCAGGAATTATATCGGGAATAGGTCCTGTAACAGCAAAAAAGATAGTTAATAAATTTGGAGAAAAAACTCTTGAGATATTAGATAATGATATATATAGATTAAGTGAAATAGAGGGAATAGGTAAAAAGAAAATAGATAAAATATATGAGGCGTATTCAGAACAAAGAGAAGTAAGAAATATTATGATTTTTCTTCAGAATTATGGCGTTACGCCTAAACAATGTGTGAAAATATATAATCACTATAAATCTAAGGCTATAGAGGTTGTGAAACAAAACCCATATATTCTTGTAGAAGAGATATCAGGAATAGGTTTTAAGACGGCAGATAAAATAGCTCGTAGTCTTGGAATACAAGGAAACTCTCCATTTAGAATTGAAAGTGGAGTATGTTATGTAATAAATGAATTTTGTGCTTTAGGTAATACATATATGCCTATAGATAAACTTGTAAAGAACTGTATTAATGTATTAAATGTAAAAAAAGAAGAGGTTGAAAAAGCAATATATGAATGTACTCTTTCTCAAAAGATAAAGGTTGAAATAATAAATGGGGAAAATTGTGTTTTTACAATGGAATATTACTATTGTGAGATAGGAATAACAAGAAAGATAATAACTCTTGCCTATGATAGTTATAAAAGCTTAGAGATAGATGTAGACCAAAAGATAATACAGTTTGAAAATGAAAATAAAATAAAATTTGCACCATCACAAGTAGAAGCTATTGAAGGAGCGTTTTCAAATGGTATAGAAGTAATAACAGGAGGGCCTGGTACAGGTAAGACAACAATAATAAGATGCATAACATATATATTTGAAGAATTAAATATGAAGGTATTTATGGCAGCACCTACAGGAAGAGCTGCAAAAAGAATGTCCGAATCAACAGGTAGGGAGGCCAAGACCATACATAGAATGCTGGAGCTTGGATATGAAGATGAGGTGTTTTTTGATAATAATAACTATAGTACACTTCAATGTGATGTTGTAATAATAGACGAGGCATCAATGATAGATGTTGTTTTAATGAACAGTCTATTGAAGTCAATAGGTATGGGTACTAGGGTTATTATAGTTGGTGATGTAGACCAGCTTCCTTCTGTGGGACCTGGAAATGTGCTGAGAGATATAATTGAAAGTAAATGTGTAAAGGTCATTAGATTGAATAATATTTTTAGGCAAGCAAAGGAAAGTATGATTACAGTGAATGCGCATAAAATCAATAGTGGTGAAATGCCCCTTCTAAATAAAAAGGATAAGGATTTTTATTTTATACGAGAAGATAATGCAGAAGCTATAACCAATACTATAATTAGTTTGGTTTACAAGAGACTGCCACTTTTTAATAAGTCTTGGAAGGCTGCTAGGGATATACAAGTGTTAGCACCTATGAAAAAGGGGATAGCAGGTGTTGCAAACTTAAATGTAAGTCTTCAAAGCATTATTAATCCTCCTCATAAAAGTAAAGATGAAATAAAATTTAGAGATAATATATTTAGAGTTGGCGACAAGGTTATGCAAATAAAAAACAATTATATGTTAAAATGGAATAGAATAAATGGAGATGGCGAAAAGACAGGAGAAGGAGTTTTTAATGGAGATATAGGGTTTATAAGTAATATAGATGAGGATAATAATGTGATAGTTATTTTTGATGATGAAAAAGAGGTTACATATGAAAGAATTAACTTAGATGAACTTGAACTTGCATATGCAATAACTATCCATAAAAGCCAGGGAAGTGAATTCCCAGTAGTGGTTCTTCCTATGACTATGGGGCCACCTCTTCTGATGAATAGGAACCTTCTTTATACAGGAATTACAAGAGCAAAGCAGCTAGTTGTAATAGTTGGGTTTCCAAAAGCAATAAAATTTATGATAGATAACGATAAAAGTTTTGAAAGATATTCAGGTCTCAAATGGAGAATCGAAGATATAATAAAAGAAGAGAGTGAGGAGTGAGAGTTTTATGGAAAAATCATGTATTAAAATTAGAGAAGAATATAGCAAGATATCTCAAACTCTTTTAAAATTATTGAGTGGTAGGGAAAGATATATAAATTTAAACTCACCTCCATATAATACTTCAAAGATTTTCTTGAATATTATAATTGATTATATAACAAATGGAAAAAGTGTACTGTATATAACAGATGAAATTGAAAGTGAAGTTGAAATAATAAAGTTAATAAAAAAAGCTAGGCTTAAAGATTATACATATTATAGGGGAAAAAGGCTATATACAACGTCTAATTTTATGATATGTAATTATGAAAATGCTTTTGATCTAGATCTTGATTTCAATCTTGTTATTTATGATGATATAAGAAGCTTTCCAATGCATAACAGAAGGGAAATAATAAGGCTTTTGGAGAAATTTGACACAAGGAAGTGTAAATTTATAGCTTATTCCGTGGATTCTATATTTGATAGAGGAAGAGAAATAATAATACCTATAAATGCTACAGGAATGCCAGTAGTTGAACCTAGAGTTATATTAACAAGAATAGACATAAATAAAGACATGCCTTATGTGGTGTATGATTATTTAAAATGGTCTGTTAACACAAACAAAAACACTATAATACCTGTTAAGGATAGTAATAGAATGAATAGTTTTTTTCATTATTTAACTAATTATGAACTTGGTTTTAAGGGAAGAGTGTTTGAATATTCTAAAGAAAATAGAAAAGAAGGATTAAAAGATCTAAAAAGGTCAATAATTATAACAGATAGGTTTGATGATATATCTAAGGATGAGAGTGATGTAAATATAATGGTGTATTTTAATGAGGACAATAGATTTAGCTTTAAATCGTTAGTTTACTTTTGTGGTAGAACTGGAAAAAGTGATATTTCAAAGAGAGGAGAGGTTATATTTATAGCTAACAAAGAAACGGAATGTATGGATATGGCTAAAAGTATAACGAGAAACTTCAATAAAATAGCATGGGAAAAAGGATTGTTAACTATTTAAAATATGTTTTTGATGCTGTAATAAGTATTATATATTATAATGATGAGAAATGTGCGGTTTGTAAAAAGGAAATTTATGATGATGAAAATATATGTAAAGAGTGTCTAAACAAGGTAAAATTTTGTGATAGTAGATATTTTATAGAGAAAAATGATATTTCATTTGAGGTATATTGTACTGCATATTATTCCAGCGTTATACGTGAAATGATAATAAAACTTAAATACAGAAAAGACTTTTTGTGTGGTGAGGTATTAGCGGAACTTATGCATAAGGTACTAATTGAGAAAAATATTCAATTTGATGAAATTGTATTTGTTCCTATGACTACACATGATTTAAAAAAAAGAGGTTTTAATCAAAGCGAATTTTTAGCTTCTAAGCTTTCAAGTAGAGTTGATAAGCCTTTGAAAAATTATATAAGAAAGAATTTACAAACTAAGGACCAAATAGGACTTACAGATGAAATGAGATGGGATAATTTAAAAAGAAGCTTTAGTTTTTATGGACCAGAGAAAATAAAGGATAAGGTTGTACTTCTTATACATGATGTGTTTACTACGGGAGCGACAGCCTTTTTTTGTTCAAAAGAATTAATAAATAATGGAGCAAAAAAAGTTATAGTATTGACTGTAGCTAAAAGTAGTATATAATATTATTATATTAAGTTAGGTTTGTGGTTGAAAGTCGATGCCAGTCGCAGGCAAAACGATCCACGTAAGTTAAACAAAGTTTTAATGAGCATGGTGCGGCTTAGAAGTAAGTCCTGCCGCTTTAGGCGAGAGTATTAGTAGTGAGAGGGTAATTCCGGGTAGCGAAACTTCCAGCAGGCGAGTGTGGGGTCAAAGACCAGGTCAACTAACTTAATATATTTTATTTAGTTATTATGAAATCGATTATAAAGAGGAGGTTCTCCATCGTATAATTTTAGGTGGAGTTTTAAAGTAATGTCTCAACATATAACAAAACCTGTTTATCAAAAAATTGCTATTGATATTGCAAACAGAATAGTATCTGGAGATTTTTCAGTAGGAATGAAATTATATGGTCGTTCTCATCTTGCAAGTCAATACAAAGTTTCTCCTGAAACCATAAGACGTGCTGTTGCTATATTAAATGATATGGATATAGTAAAAGTTGAAAAAGGTAATGGTATAATTATAGAGTCTATGGACAAATGTCTTGAATTTATAAAAAAGTATAAGGACACAAATTCATTAACATCCTTAAAAGCAGAAATTGAAGAATTAATAAATAGTAGAAATGAATTGGAGAAAAGGATAGACAGCATTACTAATGAATTAATAGACTATTCGAGTAGGTTTAGTAAAACGAATCCATTTATTCCATTTGAATTTAAAATATATGACAATTTAGATGTTGTTGGAAAAAGAATTTCAGAAACTAAGTTTTGGCAAAATACTGGTGCCACAATAATAGGTATACGTCGTCAAGGTGAGCTTATACTTTCACCTGGTCCATATGCAACATTTAAAAATAATGATGTATTTATAGCGATAGGTGATGAGGGAAGTTATTACAGAATTAAAAATTTTTTATATGATGATACAAAATGATTTAATAGATTTGAAGTGAGCGAAAGCTCATTTTTTTTATTTCCTTTTAAGCCATGATATATAAGGGTTTAGCGTTTGTACCGAATTGAGATTTAATATCATTATCCTTTACAAAGTCCTCGTCCTATAGTATAATAAGTGACAACTTCATTTTTTTGCGAAGTTGTCACTTACTGTGCAGGAGGTGTTCTTTTGATAGAACTAAAAAATATATATAAAAAGGTTAATAACAGAATTATACTAAACAATGTAAATTTAACTATTAATAAGGGAGAGCTTGTAACATTAATAGGTCCAAGCGGTTGTGGAAAAACAACTACCCTAAAGATGATTAATAGATTAATACGCCAAACTTCTGGTGAAATTTTAATTAATGGAAATAAAATACAGAATGAAGACGCTATTAAATTAAGGAGAAATATAGGCTATGTAATACAACAAACAGGACTTTTTCCTCATCTGACAGTAGAAGAAAATATTTCTATGATATTAAAAATTGAGAAAGTAGATCAAACTAAGATTGATAAGAAAGTAGAAGAATTATTAAATTTAGTCGGAATGAATCCTGAAGATTATAAATATAAGTATCCAAGCCAATTAAGCGGTGGACAGCAGCAAAGAATAGGCATTGCACGTGCTCTTGCTATGGATCCTGAAATAATACTTATGGATGAGCCATTTAGTGCCTTGGATCCATTAACAAGAAATCAACTTCAAGATGAGATCTTTTCGATACATCAAAATTTAAAAAAGACTATAGTTTTTGTGACACATGATATGGATGAAGCACTTAAATTAGCAGATAAAATTTGTATTATGAAGGACGGAAAAGTAATTCAATACGATACTCCAGACAAGATACTTAAAAATCCTAAAGATGATTTTGTGAAAACTTTTGTTGGAGAAAATAGAATATGGAATCAGCCTGAATTAATTAAAGTTAAGGATATAATGATAAATAATGTGATAAAATCTAGTCCTGAAAGAACTTCTATTCAAGCATTAGAGATTATGAAATCAAATCATGTGGATAGGTTAATTGTAGCTTCAAAAGATAATAAATTACTTGGAATTGTTACCTTAAGAGAATTGAAATTTAGTATAAATGAAAATAAAAAACTTAAGGATATTATGAAAAATAACATAACAACAATAAATGAAAATGATTCTATAGTAAATGTATTAGATATAGTTGAGAATCAAAAGATTGGTTTTATACCAGTTATAAATAATGATTCGAGCCTTGTTGGTCTTATTACAAAAAGTAGTTTGCTTTCTGTATTAAGCAATCAATTTATAAACAAGGAGGTTAATTTATATGAGTAGCTTTATTAATTTTACAATTGACAGAAAAGATCAAATTTTAAGTTTATTTTTGCAGCATATTGAACTTACTTTATTTGCAGTAATTGTTTCAATAATTATAGGTGTTCCTATAGGAATTTTAATAACAAGAGTACGGAAAATTTCTTCAACGGTTATAGCACTTGCTAATGTAGTTCAATCTATTCCAAGTATGGCTTTACTTGGATTTTTAATTCCTGTCTTTGGTATAGGAAGTAAGCCTGCAATAGTAATGGTTGTTTTGTATTCGCTTTTGCCAATTATAAAAAACACATTCACTGGATTGAAAAATATACAGCCGCATATAATAGAGGCTGCAACGGGAATAGGACTTACTAAAAATCAAATACTAGTAAAAATAAGTTTACCGCTAGCCATGCCTGTAATAATGTCTGGTATAAGAATTTCTGTAGTAACTGCTGTAGGACTTATGACTATAGCTGCATTTATTGGTGCGGGTGGTCTTGGATATCTTGTTTTTTCAGGAGTACAGACAGTTAATAATAACATGATACTAGCTGGTGCAATACCTGCCTCAATACTCGCTCTACTTTTAGATTTAATAATAGGTAAGATAGAAAACTTAGTTACCACAGAAGGAAAAAAGAATGAGGATTTAATAAAATCTAAGAAATTAAAAAAAGGTAGAAATAAAAAGTATAAAATAGTTGCGGCTATTCTTATAGTAATAACTATAATTTCAGGTTCAATAATGTTCTATAATAGTCAAAATAAAAAGGTTATAGTTATTGGGTCAAAGAATTTTAATGAGCAACTTATACTCGGTAATATGGTTGCTTCATTAATAGAACATAATACGGACTATAAGGTTGAAAGAAAATTAAACCTTGGTGGTACGAGTGTAGCTTTTAATGCTTTAAAATCTGGAAATATAGATATGTATGTTGAGTATACAGGTACAGGACTTGTGGATATAATGAAAAAGCCAACTATAAGTGATGAAAAAAAGGTTTATAATGATGTAAAAAGCTTTTTTGATAAGAACTATAATATAGAATGGCTAAAGCCTATTGGTTTTAACAATACTTATGCACTTGCAATGAAAAAAAATGTTGCTTCAAAATATAATATAAATACTGTATCTGATTTATCTAAAGTGAGTAATAATATGATTTTAGGTAGTACTATGGAATTTTTAAATAGATCAGATGGATATCCTGGATTAAATAATAAATATGGGTTGAAGTTTAACAGTACAAAAGGTTTAGACGGAGGCTTAAGGTATTCATCATTAAATAAAAATGAGACGCAGGTAACAGATGCCTTTTTAACAGATGGTCTATTACAGAAGTTTAATTTGAAGGTTTTAAAAGATGACAAAAACTTTTTCCCACCTTATTATGCTGCTCCTATTGTAAGGGAAGATACTCTAAAAAAGTTTCCTAAATTAAAACCACTTCTTATGAAACTTGCAAACAAAATTACAGATTCTGAAATGAGAGCACTTAATTATAAAGTTGATAATGGACAAGATCCTCAAAAGGTAGCAGATGAATTTTTAAGAAGTAAACATTTGATTAAATAGTTAAAAGAAGGGTGTTCATAGCTATGTTTTAAATCGCTATGAGCATCTTTTTAATTATAGAAATTATTTTAGGTTAAGAATTAGATAAATAGTATATTTTTATTTTCCAAAGTATACTATTTATTTTGTATAAGAAATAATAGGTTTTAAATAGTAACAAGAAAGTTCATATTTGTGAAGAGTTAAAAACCAAAAAAAATCAAAATTTATTATAAGAAAATATAAAATGCATATACTAATATAAAACAAAAATTTAACAGAATAAACTGAAAATATGTATAATTCAGAAAGAAAAGGTTTAAAACTAGTAGTAAACGCAAGTAATAGTGATTTAAACTCGTTTAATATATAGTTTATTTGGTTTATTCTACTTGTTTTGTCATTTTGAAAAAGTTAAAATGTAGTTATAGAAGTTAATATTAAGTTAAGATATATGATTGTAAATCAATTATACATCTATATTGGGTTTAGAGAGGGGCTGAAATTATGAAATTAATAGTTAGTGGAAAAAATTTAGAAGTCACAGAAGGCCTTAGAGAGGCTGTTGAAAAGCAAATATCCAAACTTGAGAAGTACTTTAAACCTGAAGTAGAAGCACATGTCACTCTAAGTGTCGAGAAAAATAGACAGATAGTAGAAGTTACAATACCTTTTAATGGAGTTATTTTAAGAGGAGAAGAAACAAATAATGACATGTATGCTTCAATAGATATTGTTGGAGATAAGTTGGAAAGACAAGTCAGAAAACAAAAAACAAAATTAGAAAGAAGAAAATATTCGGATTCGCTTAAGTTCCAAAATATTCCTGATTATCACAAGGAAGAACAAGAACCAGAAATAGTAAAAACTAAAAGATTTGCTATAAAGCCAATGTCTGAAGAAGAAGCAGTACTTGAGATGGAATTATTAGGACACAACTTTTTTGTATTTCAAAATGGAGATTCAAATGAGGTAAATGTTGTATATAAACGAAAAGATGGCAATTATGGATTGATTGAACCTGAGTTTTAGTAAAAGAGTAAGGAATTTTCCTTACTCTTTTGTTTGCAAATGTTAATTTTTTGTAGAAATTAATATTTAAAGACCATATGAAGTTGAATGATTATTGAATAAATGATATAATCTATTAGATATTAATTTATTATATTAAAGGTAAAAAATAATGCTAATATTATAAATGTATAGTATTGTGGCATTTTTAGTAATTTTATAAAATTTATAGTGAGGATGAATATTATGGGACTGTTAGAGAAAATATTTGGTACATATAGTGATAGAGAAGTGAAAAGGATTATTCCTCTTGTTGATAAAATAGATGCACTAGATGGATCAATGCAAGCTTTAAGTGAGGATGAACTTAAAGCTAAAACTGCTGAATTTAAGCAGAGGTATGAAAATGGGGAAACACTTGATGATTTACTTGTTGAAGCATTTGCGGTGGTAAGAGAAGCTTCATCAAGAATTCTTGGCTTAAAGCATTTTAGAGAGCAAATTATAGGTGGTATTGTACTTCATCAGGGAAGAATTTCAGAGATGAAAACCGGTGAAGGTAAAACATTAGTTGCAACACTTCCGTCATATTTGAATGCAATTACAGGTAAGGGAGTTCATGTAGTAACAGTAAATGATTACCTTGCAAAAAGAGATATGGAATGGATGGGACAGCTTTATCAATATCTTGGATTAACTACAGGGGTAATAGTTCATGATCTTGATCAAAAACAAAGACAGGAAGCTTATGCAGCAGATATAACCTACGGTACAAATAACGAGTTTGGATTTGATTATTTAAGAGATAACATGGTTATATATAAGGAAGAAAGAGTTCAAAGACCACTTCACTTTTGTATAGTTGACGAGGTGGACTCAATCTTAATAGATGAGGCAAGAACACCACTTATAATATCCGGAGAAGGAGAAAAATCCACTGAATTTTACAAGGTGGCTGACAACTTCGCTAAGATGTTAAGGAAAGAAAAAGATTTTACTATTGATGAAAAAACTAATTCAGCAATACTAACAGATGAGGGTGTTGAAAAGGCAGAAAAATATTATCATATTGACAACTATGCAGATCCACAAAACATGGAAATACAACATCATACATCTCAGGCATTAAAGGCAAATTATTTAATGAAACGTGATAAAGATTATATGGTAAAGGAAGATGAAGTAGTAATTGTAGACGAATTTACCGGAAGACTTATGGAAGGTAGAAGATACAGTGATGGACTTCATCAAGCAATAGAAGCAAAAGAAGGTGTTAAGGTTCAAAAAGAATCTAAGACACTTGCTACAATAACTTTCCAGAATTATTTTAGAATGTATGAAAAACTTTCTGGTATGACAGGTACTGCATTAACAGAGGAAGTGGAGTTCAGAGAAATATATGGTCTTGACGTTGTTGTAATACCAACTCACAGACCTATAGCTAGAATAGATGCACCGGATATTGTATATAAGACTGAACTAGGAAAGTTTAAGGCAGTAGTTGAAGATATAGTAGAAACAAATAAAAATGGGCAGCCTGTACTTGTTGGTACTGTAAGTATAGAAAAATCAGAACTTCTGTCATCATTGCTTAAAAAAAGAGGAGTACGTCATCAGGTTTTAAATGCTAAGTATCATGAGCAAGAAGCAGAAATAATTTCACATGCAGGAGAAAAAGGCATGGTTACTATAGCAACTAATATGGCAGGACGTGGTACCGATATAAAGCTTGGAGAAGGAGTTACTGATGTAGGCGGTCTTAAGATAATAGGTACTGAAAGACATGAATCAAGACGTATAGATAATCAGCTTAGAGGTCGTGCTGGTCGTCAAGGAGATAAGGGATATTCAAGATTTTATGTTTCACTGGAAGACGATCTTATGAGAATATTTGGTTCCGATAAGCTTAAAAACATGGTTGAAAAATTAGGTCTTGGAGACGACGATGCAATAGAAAGTAAGATGGTAAGTTCGGCTATAGAGAATGCTCAAAAGAAGGTTGAAGGAAACAATTTTGACATAAGAAAAACTCTTATTCAGTACGATGATGTAATGAATAAACAGAGAGAAATCATCTACAAACAGAGAAGTGAGGTTCTAGAAGGTGAAAACCTAAAGGATCAAATAGAAGGAATGATAAAAGACCTTATTTATAACGCTGTTAATTCACACATAAGTGGAGTAGATGAAGAGCTTGAATCAGATATCGAAGCAATTCTAAATTACCTTGATGATATATGTCTTCCTAGAGGTATAGTTGAGGTTGAAGAACTTGCTACTATGTCAAATGATGAAATTAAAGAAAAGCTTTATTCTTTAGCTAAGGAAATATATGAAAGAAAAGAAGAAGAGTTTTCTAGCGATCAAATGAGAGAACTTGAAAGAGTAATATTACTTAGAGTGGTTGATACAAAGTGGATGGATCATATCGATAGTATGGAACACTTGAAACAAGGAATAGGACTTAGAGCATATAAGCAGCAGGATCCTACTCAAGCATATCAGATGGAAGGAAGCGATATGTTTGAAGAGATGGTAGAGAACATAAAAGTAGAAACCGTTAGGTATCTATTCCATGTTCAAGCTGAAAGAGCTCCTGAAAGACAGAGAGTTGTTAAAGAAACAGAGATAAATTACAGTGGACCAGATGCTGGAGATACTAAGAAAGAGCCTGTAAGAAGAAAAGAAAAGAAGATAGGAAGAAACGATTTATGTCCTTGTGGCTCTGGTAAAAAGTATAAGGATTGTTGTGGAAGAAGAGCATAATATATAAATAGTCATTTAATATATACCTGTTCCAAAATCTTTAATTATAGGGGTTGCGGTGCAGGTATAAGTTTATGTTTAAAACTGAGAGGGTGATTTTTTTGCTAATAAAGATTGAAGAAGCAGCTTCTTTAATAAAAGAAATAGAAATTAAGGCAAGAGAAATGAGGGCTTCTCTTTGACTTCGATAAAAGTAGAAGTAGAATAGATGAACTTGAAAGAGATATGCAGGAGCCTGATTTTTGGAATGATGTAAAAAGAGCACAAGAAATAAGCATGGAGATAAAATTTCTTAAAGGAAGAATTGATAGATTTAATTCTATTGAAAGCAGAATTGAAGATGATAATGTACTTATAGAAATGTGCAGAGAAGATGAAAATGAAGAAGAAGCGGATGAGATACTAAAGGAAGTTCGTGACTTACATGAAGAGGTAGATAATTTTAAGATAGAAATAATTCTTTCAGGAGAATATGATAGAAATAATGCTATTTTGAATCTTCATACAGGCGTTGGAGGTACCGATGCACAGGATTGGACACAAATGCTTTTGAGGATGTATACAAGATGGGCGGAAGCTAAAGGGTTCAAGGTAGACATAATTGATATGCTCCCAGGAGATGAAGCAGGTATAAAAAGTGTAAGTATAAATATTGATGGAGAATTTGCTTATGGATATTTAAAGGCTGAAAAAGGGATACATAGATTGGTCAGAATTTCACCCTTTAATGCAAATGGTAAAAGACAAACTTCTTTTGCATCTGTTGAAGTACTTCCACAATTAACTCAAAGCCAAGATATAGTTATACGACCTGAAGATTTAAAAGTGGATACTTATAGGGCCAGTGGAGCAGGTGGTCAGCATGTAAATAAAACAGAATCAGCAGTAAGAATAACCCATCTTCCAACGGGAATAGTTGTACAATGTCAGTCTGAAAGAAGTCAGCATTCTAATAAGGAAACTGCTATGAACATGTTAAAATCAAAGCTTGTTGAGTTAAAAGAAAGAATGCATAAGGAAAAGGTAGAAGACTTAGCAGGAGAACTTAAGGATATGGGATGGGGAAATCAAATAAGGTCATATGTATTTCAACCATACACAATGGTTAAGGATCATAGGACTGGTGTAGAGACTTCAAATGTAGATGCTGTTATGGATGGAGAAATTGATAAATTTATAATAGAGTACTTAAATAAGGAAAACAGCCAGAAATAATGCTAGGTAGTCATTTTACTGTAGAGGAGATGCATTGTTTTGAGTATAAGAAGAAATAGCATAAATAATACAACTGTAATAATAAACAAAAAAAGAGCAGAAAGACCTGTTGAACTAAAGAGTAAAAAGAAGAAGGAAGAAAAGGTACAATATGAGAAGGAATGTCCATTTTGTATTGGTAATGAATATAGAACACCAGCAGTAATCTATGACACAAAAGAACCATACCATGTAAGAGTTTCTGAAAACAAATATCCTATTGTTAAAGAAAAAAGCATGGATAATAATGAAGTATTTGGGAATCATTATGTGGTAATAGAAGGTAAAAATCATAGTGATAATATGTATGAGTTTACCAAAGAACAAATGCGAGAAATTATAAAAGCATATAAAAATACAGTATATAAACTTTATGAAAATGAAGATATAAAGTATGTTCAGATATTCAAGAATTGTGGTAAAGACTCTGGTGCATCACTTAAACACCCACACTCTCAAATTGTTGGAATAAATATAGTTCCTGATGAAATATCTAGGGAAATAAAAGGTACTAAAAAGTACTACGAAGAGAATAAGGAATGCTTTTATTGCAGCAGACTAAAAAAAGAAGTTCAATATAAAAAGAGAATTATTCATATGGGTAAATATTTCACTGCTTTTTGTCCGTATGATTCAACTTATCAGTACAAAGTTACCATAATGAAAAATAAGCACCAAAGCAATTTTGGTCTTGATGAATTAGAAATGATGGAATTAGGGGAAATAATAACATTAATATTAAAGAAATTAAATAATATAAGTTATAATTGCAGTTATAATATGTGTTTCCATTTTTTAAAGGAAGAAAATGAGTTCTATCATTTTTATGTGGACATTATACCTAGATTAAATCCAATGGGAGGATTTGAGATTGGTACTGGAATAATGATAAACACAGTTGACCCTGAGGTTGCAGCTGAAATTTTTAGAAATATCCAGTTATAATGAACTTATGCATGTATTAAGTTTACATGCATAAGTTTAGTTTTACTTTGCCTTTTTTATAGCAAGTACAATTATAATCAAGGATGATAAAGTAAAACCGCACAAAGAAAATAAAATTATTTGATTAGTGTACATTATAAATATGTTTGATGCATATGCTTTTCCAACTATTTCCTTTGAGGCCACCTCAAAACATCTGTCTATAGAAGAAGTCGAAATGTATGAAATAGTATCAGAAGGTGTATGAATTCTAAAATTATCATCATCACAGAAGGTAAGAGCCGATATTTTATTATCTCTAAAAGGAGAATGATCGCTAGCATTTTCAAATAAATAGTTAAAGTATACATGGTCTTTTGAGCATATATCTGCTGTTTCTTTTATTAAAGGAGTATTGGCAGAATCTTTTTTTGCCCCCATAAGGCATAGAGGAATTGATTTTTGTGCACCAATCATGTCAAAATTGAATACACTTGCTCCCTTAAGAGAGGATAAGTATTTATTTACAAAGGCTTCTGATCCTTTAAGCCCAAATTCTTCTCCATTAAAGGCAGCAAATATTATATCTCTATCAGGGGTGCCCAAGGATTTTAAAAATTTACTCATCTCAAGGATAAAGCTTACACCAGAAGCATTGTCTAGTGCACCATGATATATTTCTCCATTTAAATCTTCTCCAACATGATCAAAATGTGCAGATATAACTACAGGGTTCTTGGAGCTTTTTCCCTTAATGCAGCCTATTATATTTTTAAGGTTGGCAGAGCTATTTTGATATGGAATGAAGCAGTCAACTATGTAGCCGTTTTTTAAATAATTTTTTAGCTCATTTAAAGTATTTTCAGTTGTGACTATAAACATGGAATAAGGGCTGTTTCCATCAAAAGAGCTTCTAAAAGACAGGTTATCGTTTTCTGGACAATAAAAGACATATACATTGTTTCCAGAGTGAACCTTAATATAATACTTGCTCTCAGCAAAACTGAAGTTTTTGTAAAGGATAGCATGGTTTTGCTTAAAGCTGAGCATATCCTCTTTAAAGTCTTTACCGTAGGTATAGGTTTTTACTACCTCATTTGTGCTACTTATTACTTTTAGGTATGGGGCACCATCAATCTTTTGAGGATAAGCCGTTTTAAACACCTGGTAATAAAGGTTTGAATTGAATTTTTCAAGGTTCTCATTTTTAAATTGAGATTGTATATACCTTGCCGCTTCTTCATTTTCTAGGGTACCGCCCATTCTGCCTTTATAGTAGCTGCTGGATAAAAGAGCTATGTTATTTTTTACAGCATTGGCATTGAATTTATGTATGCTGTGATATTTATAAAAGGTAAAACTAAATATTGATGCAAATAAAATAAGAGGTATTAGCATAAGTTTAATTTTCATATATCTCCATCCTATAAATTCATTCATATATTTGTATGTGTTGGAGAAGAAGTATATTACTTTAAAGTTGAAATACTAAAAGTTTTTGTTTTATAATATTAAGGTATTAAAATCGTTAAAGGGTTAACATTTTTGGAGGTAAAATTATTTATGAAAGATATAAGTACTAGATTAGCCGAAAAGCTAAAAATAAATGTAAATCAAGTTAAGAATGTAATAGAAATGTTGGATGAAGGAGCAACAGTGCCTTTCATAGCAAGATATAGAAAGGAAAGAACAGGTGGATTAAGTGATGTTACACTAAGGGAATTAAATGAAAGCCTTATATATCTTAGAAACCTTGATGATAGAAAAGAAACAGTAATAAAGTCAATAGAAGAGCAGGGAAAGCTTACAGATGAACTAAAAGAAAAAGTATTAAAAGCAGAAACAATGACAGAGGTAGAGGATTTATATAGACCTTATAAGCCTAAAAAGAGAACAAGAGCGACTATAGCACTTGAGAAGGGATTAAAATCTCTTGCAGATGAAATTTTAGGAGGCAAATTTAAAGGTGATATAAATGAATTTGCATCTTCTTTTATAAATGAAGAGAAAGGTGTTAATACAATAGAAGAAGCACTTAAAGGTGCAGAAGATATAATAAGTGAAGTTATATCTGATAATGCTGAATTTAGAAAGTGGATAAGAAAATATACTTATAAAAATGGTGTTTTGGAAACTCAGGGAAGCAGCGAGGAGCCAACTCCATATGAAATGTATTATGATTTTAAAGAAGCAGTAAGTAAAATACCTCCACATAGAGTTCTTGCCATAAATAGAGGAGAAAAGGAAAAGATTTTATCCGTAAAGATAGCTACAGATGATGAAAAAATAATAAATTATCTTGTTTTAAACTGCCTTACTGGAAATGAGATAACTGATAAGTACATAGAAGAAAGTGTTAAGGATTCTTTAAAGAGACTTATATATCCTTCTATAGAGAGGGAAATAAGAGCAGAGCTTACTGAAAAAGGCGAAAATTCAGCTATTGAAATATTTAAGGCTAATTTAAAAGCTCTTTTAATGCAGCCACCTATAAAAGGAAAAGCGGTACTTGGATATGATCCAGGGTTTAGAACAGGATGTAAAATTGCTGTTTTAGATGATACAGGAAAACTTTTAGATACGGCTACAGTTTATGCAACAGCACCTCAAAACGATGTAGAAGGGTCAATAAAGACTTTAAAAGAACTTATTTATAAACACAATGTTGGAGTTGTATCTCTTGGTAATGGAACTGCAAGTAGAGAATCAGAGGAAGTTATTGCTAGACTTTTAAAGGAAATAAAAGAGGAAAAAGGAATAGACGTTTATTATGTAATAGTTTCAGAAGCAGGAGCATCAGTTTATTCAGCCTCAGAGCTTGCAGCTAAAGAGTACCCAGATATAAATGTTTCCTTAAGAGGAGCAATTTCTATAGGTAGAAGACTCCAAGATCCTTTAAGTGAACTTGTAAAGATTGATCCTAAATCTATAGGTGTTGGACAATATCAGCATGATGTGGCTCCTAAGAAGATGGACGAATCACTTAAAGGAGTAGTTGAAGACTGCGTTAACAATGTAGGAGTAGATCTTAATATAGCAACACCGTCTTTACTTTCATATGTATCAGGTATAAATGCAAATATTGCAAAGAATATAGTTGATTACAGGGAAGAAAACGGAGCGTTTAAAAACAGAAAAGAGCTTTTAAAGGTAAAAAGATTAGGACCAAAAGCTTTTGAGCAGTGTGCAGGATTTTTGAGAATAATGGATGGAGATGAAGTTTTGGATAACACTTCAGTTCACCCTGAATCATATAAGAAAGCAAAGGAACTTTTAAAGAAGTTGGGGTATGAGGAAGAAGATATAGCAAATAACAAACTTAAAGATATTGACAGCAAGGTAAGTTTACTTGGAATAGAAAGCTTAGCTGAAAGTCTCGATATCGGAATTCCAACACTTACAGACATAATAAGTTCTATAAAAAAACCAGGAAGAGATCCTAGAGAAGAAATGCCAAAGCCAATATTAAAGACAGGTATTATGGATATAAAACAGCTTAAGTCAGGTATGACACTTATGGGAACAGTAAGGAATGTAGCTGATTTTGGAGCTTTTGTAGATATTGGAGTGCATCAAGATGGACTTGTTCATATAAGTCAGCTCTCAGATAGCTTTGTAAAGCATCCTCTAGATGTTGTAAAAGTAGGAGATATAGTGGAAGTTAGAATTTTAGAAGTCGATGAGAAAAGAAATAGGATATCTCTGACAATGAAAAAATAGCCTAAAGGACTTGAACTTGTTATAATTATGATATATAATATAAAAAAATAAAGAATGATCTTCAGGGCAGGGTGAAATTCCCTACCGGCGGTATAGCCCGCGAGCCTTTTTAGGTATGATCCGGTTTGATTCCGGAGCCGACAGTAAAGTCTGGATGAAAGAAGATATATAGCATTATTTTGATATGTATGCCCTGACGTTTTTCGTTGGGGCTTTTTTAATGCTTCTGAAGATTTTAGGAGGGTTTAAGTTGAAGAATTCAAAACTCAGTACTTTAATCAAAATTTCACTTTTATCAGTAATAGGATTTATACTTATGTTTATCGAGGTTCCACTTCCGATTTTTCCAGGTTTCTTAAAAATCGATATAAGTGATCTTCCAGCACTTTTAGGAGCCTTTGCTATGGGACCTGTAGCAGGAATTATAATAGAATTTGTGAAAAATGCTTTACATCTTTTAAGAACACAAACTGCAGGTACAGGAGAATTAGCTAACTTTATAGTTGGAGGTGTACTAGTATTAGTTTCTGGAACAATGTACAAGTATAAAAAGACAAGAATCAATGCTGTAATGTCTCTTAGTGCAGGTGTTGTTGCAATGTCAGTGGTTGCAAGTTTGTTGAATTATTTTATATTCTTACCACTTTACGAAACATTGCTTCATTTCCCAATAAAAGAGATTGTAAAAATGGGTCATGCAATAAACCCAGCTATAAATGATTTAAATAGTTTTGTAGTGTATTCAATTTTGCCTTTTAACCTAATTAAAGGTGTTATGATATCAGCCTTAACTATGGTTATGTATAAAAGGGTTTCTCCAATGCTTCATAGAGAAACTGAACTATCTTCCAATAATAAGGTAGAGAGTATGCTAAAATAGCAGGCAAAAGCCTGCTATTTTAATTTCTCCACATTATAAGTGCATCCTCATCATTGTCACCGTAGTATTTTTTTCTTACTCCTGCTTCTTTAAAGCCAAATTTCTTATACAGATTTTGTGCTATTGTATTTGAAATTCTAACTTCTAAGGTCATAGAAGGTATATTTCTTTTTTCACATAGTTTTATAAGTTCTTCAAGAATTTTGTTTCCAATTCCCATTCCTCTAAACTCAGGATGAACAGCTATGTTTGTTATATGCCCCTCATCAATTATAAGCCATAAGCCACCATAACCAACTACAAGGTTATTATTTTTTATTACTACATATTTTGCAAACTTGTTTCTTAATTCACCTTCCATAGATTCTTTAGTCCAAGGAGTAGGAAAACATAAGTTTTCAATTTCAATGATTGAATCTATATCGTCCTTTTCTAGGGTATGCACTGTTAGGTTAGTCATCTATACTCATTCCTGTCCTTTTTTCATATTCTCTCTCTGCTTGAGATTTTCTTATGTATATAGGAGCTGAGGTTATTAAATCATCTTTAACGCCTGACTTTAATAGTTCCATGCCAAGCTCACATAAGCTTGAGGATCGCACTAAATTAAGATGTGCAGGAGCAAATTGCACATTTTCAACATTTTCATCAAAAAAGTTTCTGAATTTGTATACAGCATCACCTATAAAGGTTACTTGTGAATCATAGCCTTTCAGTAGTTCAATAAGCTCCGTAATGTGAATAGCATCATATTCGGTAAGTCTTTTTAATGAATTTCCTTCAAAGGTGTACAGGGCTGTATAAACATTGTCTCTAAGAGCATCTAGTACCGGACATATTATTCCAGGAGTATATGCCATATTATAAGCTAAGGCATCAAGAGAGGATACACTTACAAATGGTTTTTTGGAACCTTCACTTAAGCCTTTAACAATTGACATTCCTATTCTAAGACCTGTAAAAGAACCAGGTCCCTTTGACACAACAAAACCGTCTAGGTCTTCCACTTTTAAATTAACTGTATTTAACATATCGTCAATCATGCTCATAAGTATTACTGAATGTTGTTTTTTATAGTTAAATGTAATTTCCCCTAAAAGTTTATCATCATCCATTACCGCACAAGTGGCGGCTTGTGTAGCTGAATCAATTGCTAAAAGTTTCATATCTTAATCTCCTTTACATAATCATATCTTTTACCAGTATGAGTTATAGTGATTTTTCTATAATCCGGACCCATATCTAGGAGTTTTTTTATATTAACTTCAATATGCTCATCTGGTATTATGCTGCTAATATAATGGGACCACTCTATAACACTTACAGCATCGCTGAAGATATATTCATCAAAGCCTATGGCGTAAATTTCATCTGGATCATTTACTCTGTATACATCAAAATGATGTAATTTAAGTCTTCCTGTATATTCATTTACTATGTTAAAAGTTGGACTCGTTATGTAGTCTTCAATATTAAGTCCTTTTGCAATTCCTTTTGTAAAATGTGTTTTACCTGCACCTAAATCTCCATTAATACAAACAATATCTCCGGGCATAGCTAAAGCACCTAATTGTTCTCCAATACTAAAGGTTTTATCAACACTATCCACAATAAATTCCATAAGATCACCTCTTTTTGTGAATTTTATCCCTATTAAGTTTATATCAAATGTGCAAAAAATAAAAGAGATAGGGCTTAAAATTAAAGCCCTATTTTATAGATTGTTTCATATTGATCTTTTTTAAAGCACCATTTAATTGAAATACAGCTTTTTCACATATATAACCATCAGATGTCATATGGTTAAGTATTTTAAAAGCTTCTTCATGACTTAGACCTTTTCTGTAGGGTCTATCCTCTGTTAAAGCTTGATATATGTCACAGACTCCCATTATTCTGCATTCTTCTGATAACTCACTTGCGGTCAGATGTCTTGGATATCCTGTTCCGTTTAGTTTTTCGTGATGAGAGGAGGCCCAATAACTTATATCATGTATATCTTCAATACTATCTAGAATTATTTTTGTATAGTATACATGAGATTTTATAATTGAAAACTCATCATCTGTAAGAGAACCGTTCTTATCAAGTATAGATGTAGGTATAGCAAGCTTTCCAATATCATGAAGAAGGCCAGCAATTTTCATTTTAAGGCATTTTTCTTCGGAGTATCCAACATACTTTGAAACTTGAAAAGCAAGATTAGATATACTTCTTGAATGCTTAGCTGTAAAACTACTTTTACTATCTATTACATCTGATATCATAAATGCAAAGCTTTCAAATTGCTTTAAATCTAATTTGTCATCTATATCAGGAGATATATTATCCAATATAAAATCTAAGAAGGATATATTCTCCATATCAAACCAAAACATTTCCTTACTAGCGATAGACAAAAAAGCTTTTAAAACCTCTTTATCGAATAAAGGGTTTTCACAAACTAAATTAATTATATCCTTATGCTGTTTGAAGGCATTGATATTTTCTTCATAAAGTGTTTCAACCATGTCAGCTAAATGAATGATTCTACTTTCAATAGGTATTTGATCATATTTTAATTTAAAAGGTCCAGTACCATTATAATTTTCATGATGATAGTGTATTATGGGAGATACACTGTTAAATATGGGGAGATTTTCAGTTATTGCAGCTCCTTGAATACAATGTTGTTTGATAAATTCACTAGAAGTATGACTTGCATTAAGTGAATTAACAGCACCAATATCATGAAGAAGCGACGCTATGTATAAATTTTTCATAGAATTATTGCTTAAATTAAGTACTTTTGCTAGTTTTAAAGCAATATAAGTAGTACGCTTTGAATGGTTATAAAATTTGTGACTTGAAAAGTTTACATTTGATATATTTTTTTCACAATTAGGATTTTCGGAAGAGCTAATTTCTGCTAAATCTAGTGCTAAAGATACAGAGCGTATTATTTTTTCAAAGCTTATGTCCATAGTTATCCTCCAACAATTAAAATGTATACTAATAATTATCGTATAAAAACAGTGTTAACTTCATATAAAATTATATTTAAGTAAATATTAATAATACTTAATATAAAAAAATAATTTATTATATCTAAATAATTTTACTAAAAAGGGTAAATGTATCATAAGCAACTTAATAGTTGAACTGACTAAGCTATACAGGTATAATGTATTATGAATGATTTTTTATTATTTTAGAGGTCTTATAAATTATGTTTTCTAATTTGCAATAGAGGTGGAAATATGAAAAAGTTTCTTTGTTTTATTATGAGTGTTGGTTTAATACTTTCACTTGTAGGATGTGGGAAATCCGGAAAAACCAACATAAAGGTTCCTGCTAAAAGTATAGATGGAAAAGATTCCAGTATTAGCCTTGATATAATGGCAACAAATAAGTTTCTTTATAATGTTATTAAAGATATTTCAGGTAATAGACATAATGTTCAATTTATGTTTAAAAATGATATAGATGTAAAACAATTTGATTATACATCTGACAGTATAAATAATGTTTCTAAGTACAATATTTTTATGTATCTAGGTGCTGATTTTGAACCGTGGGCATCAGATTTTATTGGTAAACTTGATAAAAACAGTATAGCAACGGTTGACATGTCTAGAGGAACTAAAATTTTAAATTTAGATGATAAAGTTCAATATGGAAATATAACTGTAGAAAAGAATTCATATTATTGGACGGATTTAAATAACTATAAGACTATGTTAGTAAATATAAAGAATTCCCTAGAAGAAAAAGATCCTAAGAGCAGAGATCTTTATGAAAAGAATTTTGCTGCATACATAAAAAAAGTAAATGACTGCGAGAAGGAATTTAAAGGAATAAACGATAAGTTAAAGGGATATACCTTTGTAACAAATAGTTCTAATTTTGATTATTTCTTTAATTATGCAGGTTTAGACAGCGTTAAAGTATCAGAAGATGAGCTTAGTAAACCGGATACTTCAAAAGAGCTTAATGATAAATTAAAGGATAAAGAAAAGATATGTTACATATATAGTGATGATGGAAGTGTACAAAGTAACAATGCGGTAATACAAAAGTATAAGATGAAGACACTTAAATTTGTTACATATGATGAAAATTCAGATTACATATGCATAATTAAAGATAATATAAAGTCTATGAAAGAGCTTATAAAGTAGAAAAGCTTATTAATGTTAGTGTATAGAATCAATTGCACTAACATTTTTTGTGCAATTGAACAAAAAAAATCATTAAATAAACAATAGTAAGAGTATAGTAAATATATTATTATTAATACTGTTATACAACAAAAGAAAACGTTACCGTAAAGGGAGGAAGTTATATGTATATTATTCATTGGGGAGGAGCAGTGGTTGGTTTAGTAATTGCGATAGTGCTTATACTTAGGAAAATCAATCCTGTATACTCACTTTTCACAGGAGCAATTTTAGGAGCACTTGTTGGAGGAGCAAGCTTACCACAAACAGTTGACGTTATAATTTCTGGTACAAATAGTGTAATGGGAGCAGTTGTCCGTGTAATAGCAGCTGGAGTTTTAGCTGGTGTTTTAATTGAATCAGGAGCGGCAGAAAAAATTGCTGAAACTATAGTAGATAAGTTAGGTGAGAAAAAGGTTCTTTTGGCAATTGCACTAGCTAGTATGATAATTACAGCAGTAGGAGTGTTTATACCAGTTACAGTTATTATAGTTGCACCAATAGCACTTCCAGTAGCAAAAAAAGTTGGAATAACAAAGTCTTCTATACTTTTAGCTATGATAGGAGGAGGAAAGGCTGGTAATGTTATTTCCCCTAATCCTAATACTATTGCAGTTGCAAAGGGTTTCAATGTTGAATTGGCTAGAGTTATGATTGGAGCTTTTATTCCTGCTATAATAGGACTTATAATTACTTACATAGTTGCAACATTAATTAGTAAAAAGGGAGAAGCTATTAAAGCAGCTGAAATTAATGAAGTTGTTTCAAACAAAGGAAATATAAGCTTTGGAAAAGCAATGGTTGCACCAATAGTAGCTATAATACTTTTAGCATTAAACCCTATTGGAAGTATACTTCATATAAAGATTTTAACAGAACTTAAGATAGATGCTATGTTTATACTTCCAATTGCAGGTTTAGTTGGACTAATAGCAATGGGAAAAATTAATAAAACTATCGAATATACTACATCAGGTTTAAATAGAATGACGGGAACAGTAATGATACTAATTGGAGCAGGAGCAATTGCTGGTGTTATTTCAAAATCTAATTTAAGCAGTGTAGTTGTTAGTACAATACATTCTTTTGGAATATCGGGAGTATTCTTAGCACCAATATCTGGTATACTTATGGCAGCAGCTACAGCTTCCACATCAACAGGATCTATTGTTGCAACGGGAACCTTTAGTAAAGCTATACTTTCTATGGGAGTAGCACCTTTAAGTGCAGCAGTTATGATTAACACAAGCTGTTGTTATAGATCATCTTCCTCATGGTAACTTCTTTCATGCGTCTGCGGATGCAGTAAAGATGAATATTAAAGAACGTATGAAGTTAATACCATATGAATCTATAGTTGGAGGTTCAATAGCACTGACAGCAGTTATTATATATGGATTACTATAATTTATGTAGGTTAGGAGAATGTCTTATGAAAAGTTTTACTATTGTATTAGCGCCGGATTCTTTTAAAGAAAGCATGACTGCAAAAGAAGTCTGTTTGGCAATGGAAAAGGGAATAAAGAAGGTTAATGATAGAATTAATTGCATACATGTTCCAATGGCAGATGGCGGAGAAGGTACAATGCAGTCTCTCGTGGATGCTACAAATGGAAAAGTATATTCACTAAATGTAATGGGACCTCTTTTAGATAAGGTTGAGGCACAATACGGGATTTTGGGTAATGGAGAAATTGGAGTAATTGAAATGGCAAGTGCCAGCGGAATTCATTTGGTTCCAAAGGAGAAGAGAAACCCTTTAATTACAACTACATATGGTACAGGAGAACTTGTTAAAGCTTGTCTTGATAGAGGCGTGAAAAAAATACTTATAGGTATAGGTGGAAGTTCAACTAATGATGGAGGAGTAGGTGCTATTAAAGCACTTGGAGCTAAATTTTTAGATGAAGAAGGAAAAGATATAGGTTTTGGGGGAGGAAGCTTATCTAAGCTAAGAAAAATAGATTTGTCTGAGCTTGATGAAAGATTAAGTAAAGTGGAAATTGAAGTTGCATGTGATGTTAATAATCCACTTTGCGGTAAAAATGGAGCTTCTAATATCTTTGGACCTCAAAAAGGTGCTACAAAAGAAATGGTTGAAACATTAGATGAAAATCTAAAGCATTATGCTAAAATAATAAAAGAACAGTGTAAAAAGGATGTTATTGACATGCCAGGAGCAGGAGCAGCAGGGGGCCTTGGAGCTGGTCTTGTAGCATTTTTAGACGGTAAACTTGAGCGTGGGATTGGATTGGTTATAAAGTATTCTGGACTAGAAGAAAAAGTAAAAGACTGTGATATTGTTTTTACAGGGGAAGGAAGTATAGACTATCAAACTAAGTTTGGAAAAACACCAATTGGAGTAGCTAAGCTTGCTAAAAAGTATGACAAACCAGTTATTGCACTTGCAGGAAGAGTTGGGGACAACATAGAGGATTTGTACGAAGAAGGCATAGACTCGATATTTGGAATAATAAGAGGTGTAAAGACTCTTGAAGAAGTTCTTAAAGACGGAAAAGAAAATATTGAAAAGACATCAGAAAATATAATGAGATTAATAAATTTAAATATATAAATATTTTTTAAAATAACTTTATTAAAATGATTAAAAAGTTGAAGGGCGATGGTCTCTTCAACTTTTTAAGTGCTGCATAAAGAATTAAAGGTTTACACAGCGTGAAAATTTGTTTAATATATGTCTAGGTGGAGAGGAGTCATAAAATGAGGTTATCAAAAACTATAGCTCAAAGTATAGTAGAAGAAATGATGAATTTAATTCCCTACAATATAAATGTAATGAATGAAGAAGGGATAATAATAGGAAGTGGAGATTTAAGTCGTATAGGAAATTTACATGAAGGGGCATTAGAAGCAATTAAAGAGAAGTCTTTAAATGTAATATATAGTGAAAAAAATAGTGTTAAGCCTGGAGTAAACGAACCTATAATAATTGATGGGAAGGTTATTGGGGTGATAGGTATAACTGGCTATTCTGATGAAGTGAAAAAATTTATAAAGCTTGTCAGAGTAACGGCAGTGCTGTTAATAGAACAAGCAGAGGCAAATGAAGAAAGTCAAAATAGAAATCTTAAACGTGAGAGGTTCTATTATGATCTTATAAATAGAAAAACACCTTATGATGAAAAATTCTCTAAAATAGCACAGGACTTTGGCTTCGACATTTCAAAAAAACATAGAGCAATTTTAGTGTATGGTAATAATACTTCAAAGAAATTTTATGACCTTAAAAAGAAATATATTTTTAATTATGATTTAGATATTAATAAAACTGCATTTTTTATCTCTGATGATTACAAATATAAGCTTCTAATTGATGAATTAAAGCACTATAAGGACATAGAGAAAATAGGAATAGGTGAAAAAGAGGATATTGCAGCAATATCACTTGAAAATTCTAAAAAGGGTGTAGAGCTTGGAAAGAAAATAAAACCTAATTCAAAGATATATGAATATGAAGAATTAAAATTTTTTATACATTTGCACCATAAGAATAAAGAAGAAATTGTAAATTTGATTTCAAGTATAGATAAATCAGAATATAAGCTTGAACTAATTCAAACAATACAAATTTATGTGGAGGAAAATGGGCAAATAAATGATGCAGCATTAAGGCTTAATATTCATAGAAATACTTTAAATTATAGACTTGAAAGAATTAAAAAGATTACAGGAAAAGATCCTAAGAATTTTTTTCAGCTTTTTGAACTTTTCTGTGGGCTTATTTGGAGGGAATAATATATTTTGTTCCTTTTTTTAATATGGAAATTGATGTTATAATATAAGTATCATTTAAAATATAGTGGTTGTAAATAATTTACTTAAGGTAGGAGGAATTTCACATGGTATCAGAAAAAATGTATGAACTAGGAAGTAAACGCTCAGTTATAAGAGAAATCTTTGAATTCGGAAAAAAGAGAGCAGAAGAAGTAGGGGTAGAAAATGTATATGATTTTAGCATTGGAAATCCAAATGTTCCAGCACCAGAAGCTGTAAAAAAGGCAATCCTCGAAATTTTAGAAGAAGAAAATCCAGTTGATATTCACAGCTATACAAGCGCTCAAGGAGACTTAAAGGTAAGAGATACTTTAGCTGAATCAATAAATAAAAGATTCTCTACATCATTTAGTGGAAATAATCTATATATGACAGTAGGAGCAGCTGCTTCTATACATATATGTTTTTCAGCTCTAGCAAATCCCGGAGATGAATTCATAACCTTTGCACCATATTTTCCTGAGTATAGGTGCTTTGTGGAAGCTGCCGGTGGAAAGCTTGTAGTGGTTCCTGCAAAGATTGAGGATTTTCAGATAGACTTTGAGGAATTTGAAAAGAGGATAAATGAAAAAACAAAGGCTGTTATTGTAAATACTCCAAATAACCCATCAGGAGTGGTTTATACAGAAGAAACAATAACAAAACTTGCTAAAGTACTTGAAAATAAAGCTAAAGAATATGGTCATGCTATTTATCTTATATCAGACGAGCCTTATCGAGAAATTGCATACGATGTTGAGGTGCCATATTTAACAAAGTACTATGATAATACCTTTGTGTGTTATTCCTACAGTAAGTCTCTATCACTTCCTGGAGAAAGAATAGGTTATATTGTTGTACCAAGTGAAATGGAAGAGTTTAATAAGGTATATGCAGCGATATGTGGAGCTGGTAGAGCCCTTGGATACGTATGTGCTCCAAGTCTTTTTCAAAAGGTTGTAGCTAAATGTGCAGGTATTACAGCGGATATTTCTATTTATAAGAAGAATAGAGATTTACTATATGAGGGTCTAATAAAATTAGGTTACAAGTGTGTTAAGCCAGAGGGAGCCTTTTATCTATTTCCACAGGCTTTAGAAAAAGATGCCTATGCTTTTACGGAAAAAGCAAAAAAGTATGATTTACTAATAGTTCCAGGAGATGACTTTGGCTGTCCTGGTCATGTGCGTATTTCTTATTGTGTTACAACTGATCAGATTTTAAGAGCGCTTCCTGCCTTTGAGAAGTTAGCAAAAGAGTATAAATAATAAAAAATGTTAGCAGAGAATCCTCTGCTAACATTTTTTTTGAAAATTATCTTTTTCGTCCAAATAATCTTAAGATATAGATAAAAAGATTTATAAAATCAAGATACAATGTAAGAGCTCCAAGTATACTTCCTTTCGCAGAAGCTTCTACATCACCAGAATAGCTTGAAGATAAAGCCATTGCCTTAATTCTTTGAGTATCATATGCAGTGATTGCTACAAAGAGAATAACTCCTATAAAGGATATAATAAATGAAAACATATCGTTCATTATAAAGATATTAACTATTGATGCAAGTATTAGTCCTACTAGACCCATAAGACAAATATTACCTATGCTTGTGAGATCCTTTTTGGTAAAGTAGCCATATGCACACATAGCACCAAAGGTTCCAGCAGTTATAAAAAATACACTTGAAATTGAGCCTAAATCATAAACAAGAAATATCCATGAAAGTGTAAAGCCATTAACAACTGAATATACAAAGAATATTGCTGTTGCAACTTGTGAAGACATTTTATTTATTCTTCTTGATAAAAAAGCAACAATAAGAACTTCAGCTAAAATTAAAACAAAGAAAAGTGATCTGTTTATAAAAAGAGTTTCAATTAAGCTTGGTGAAGTTGATACGGCAAGAGCAACTCCAGCAGTGGTTAAAAGGGCTAATGTCATCCACATATAAACCTGTTGAATGAAACTGCGAGCTTCTTGATTTTCATGATTTAATCTTAAGTTTTCCATAGGAACCTCCATGTAAATTATATTTATTTTATCAGTCTACATTCTATCACATATGATGCTGAAATTTAATATTTTTTTGTGCTTTATTAAAATTATTTAAAATATATTCATAAATGTACTATAATAAAGGGAAACAATGCTAAATATAGGTGTGGCGATTTCCTTATAATGTGTAAAAATGATATAATACACATGTTAGAGGCGGATACATAATTCTTACAGTATGCACTTATAAATCTATACATTGAGGTGAGATTGATGGAAAGATACTTAATAAAAGTTTTAGGAAGAGTTCAGGGTGTAGGATTTAGGTACTTTGCACAGTCTTTGGCAGGTACTTACAGCATAACAGGTACAGTTAAAAATTGTGAAGATGCTACAGTTAGAATAGAGGCACAGGGAGAAGAAAAAAATCTTAACAAGTTTTTAGCTGAAATAAGAAAAGGCAATAGGTTTGTAAAGGTAGAGGATATAGTTGCTAAAAAAATACCAACTGCTGATAATGAAAAATCCTTTAAGATAGTGTATTAAAGGTGGTTTACTTAAGATAAGTCTTTCATTTAAAGTTATGAAAGGAAAATATATGGAGGAAGTTAATGGTAAAAAACAATATTAAAGCTTTTTTGATTCATATTTTTGTTGCTCTTGTTTGCTATGAAATTATTCATTTTAAGGTTCCGATTATGGTAAAGTTCATAAACACACGGTACATGGGATTAAGTGACTATAGAAGGGCAGATTATATTTTTGGAACATTTGTTTTAATAGTTGCAGTGATTTTATATTATATTTTGGGAAAAAAGTTTCTTAAAAGAAGAGAGAAGATTAGTGAAAATATTGTATCTGTTATTCTAGTAGGTATTGTTGGAGTATTCGCTTGGAAGTTATCTTGGAGATTATTAATTGGAGGAAATAACTACTTGAGTTTTTATTATTCATATGCTGAAACGCTTATTGAGGAGACCATGTTATTTTCTGCACGTATAGTTCTTTTGATTTCCTTCATACCTAGTATAGTTATGTTTCTAGCTATTACGTTTAAAGGAAATAAACTCAAGATAAGTGGAATAAATAAAAAAGTTGAGGAAACTGACGAAGAAGCAGTACTTAGAAAGTATACAAATGTGAATAAATAGTGTAACTAAAGTAATATTTTTATTAATATAAATATATATATCTAATGAAGAAGTATTCCTACAGAGTATATAGTGGTATAAGTTAGCTAGATGGAATAAGCCCGAAGGTAAATTACTTTTGGGTTATATTTCTATATTAAAATTTTCAAATTAAATAAAGAAAACGATTATATGTATTTTTTTGTTAAATTATCTTATAATAATATTAAGAGAAGAGGTGTATTTAAATGTTAGACGTAGTTGCAGCTATTCTCACAAATGAAAATAACGAGATATTGATAACAAGAAGAGCGGAAGGAAAAAATAATGCTGGATATTTTGAATTTCCAGGTGGTAGAATTGAAAATGGAGAAACTAGAAGGGAAGCCCTTGCACGTGAAGTAAAAGAAGAGCTTGATGTCGATATCGCAGTTGGCGAATATTTTGGAGAGAGTACTTACGATAATGATGGACTTGGTGTTAAGCTAAATGCA